>DASVPL010000280.1:0-9119 GCA_036382905.1 Thermoleophilaceae bacterium
CGCGGCGAACTCGGCGAACGCGCGCGGGTCCTTCGGCGGCGAGGCGAACTCGTTGCGGTACCTCGCGGCCCAGGCCGGCGACCACAGCAGAACCGGCAGCACCTCGATGCCGCGCGCGGCCGCGCCCGCCACGAGCCGGTCGGTCTCGGCGAACGCGTACGGGCGCCCGTCCACGTCGGTGAAGTCGTGGCGCCCGTCGGGCGGGATGTCCTCCCAGCTGCGGTACGGCTGGATGCGCGCCCAGAAGAAGCTCATGCGCATGCTGCCGACGCCGGCGCCGCGCATCGCGTCGAGCTCGCCCTCGAGGTTCGTGCCCGCCGGGCCGAGCTCGCGGTCGTGGAGGCGGTCGGGTTCCGCGACGACCCCGAAGAAGCGAGCGGGGACCGGCTCGGCGGCGGCCGCGCAGGCGGGCGCGAGCGCGGCCACGGCGAGGGCGGCGACGAGCGTGCGGCGGATAGGGCGGGCTGGCGACACGAGGGGTCATCCGAGCCTAGGGGCGAAGGCCACCATTTGCACGCGGTCGTTCGCGCGGGTGGCCCGCGGCCGGAGAGCGCGCGAGCCGCCGCCGGAGCCCGCGCGTGGCCCGCGGCCGGAGAGCGCGTGCGGGCCGCTGCCGGAGAGCGCGTGCGGGCCGCTGCCGGAGAGCACGTGCGGGCCGCTGCCGGAGCCCGCGTGCGGCCCACGGCCGGAGCCCGCGTAGGCTCCCCGCATGGATCTTGGGATCGACGGGCGCGTCGCGCTCGTGACCGGCGCGTCGAAGGGGATCGGACGCGGGATCGCCGCGGCGCTGGCCGCCGAGGGCGTGCGCGTGGCCGTCAGCTCGCGGTCGCGCGAGCGGATCGACGCCGCGGCCGCGGAGATCGGCGCCACCGGGTTCGTGCACGACAGCTCCGACCTCGACGCCGTCCCGCGGTTGGTCGACGCAGTAGAGGCCGAGCTCGGCCCGGTCGACATCCTGGTGGCCAACACGGGGGGCCCGCCGGGGGGCCCGGACCCGCTCGGCTTCCCGCGCGAGCAGTGGGAGGCGGCGTACCGCGAGCTGGTGCTGGGACCGATGGCGCTGATCGAGCGCGTGATGCCGGGCATGCGCGAGCGCGGCTTCGGCCGTGTGCTGAGCGTGGCGTCGAGCTCCGTGCGCGAGCCGATCCCGCCGCTGATGCTCTCGAACGCCCACCGCCCGGGACTGGTGGGCGCGCTCAAGACGATCGCGCGCCAGGTCGCCCGCGACGGCGTGACGGTCAACTCGATCCTGCCGGGCCGGATCGCCACCGACCGGATCGCCGAGAACTTCGGCTCGCTCGAGAACGCGGAGGCGGCGGCTCGCGAGACGATCGCCGCCGGGCGGCTCGGCACCGTGGAGGAGTTCGCGGCCGTGGCGGCGTTCCTCTGCTCCGCGCGCGCGTCGTACGTCACGGGCGCGTCGGTGCTCGTGGACGGCGGGCTCACGCAGAGCGTCTAGCCGGTGCCGCCCGGCCGCCGCGTGCCCGTGCAGCTCTGGTGCGACGAGTTCCCCGTGGCGAGCGAGACGTTCGTCGCCGCTGAGGCCGAGGAGCTGGCGCGGCTGGGGCATCCGGTCGAGGTGGTCGCCTCGCGGCGGCCCGAGCGGCCCGCTGCCGCCGCGCCCGCCGGCGTGCCGGTCCACTACCTCGAGGACGACTCGACGGCCACCCGGCTGCTGGCGGCGGCCGCCCTGCCGCTGCGCCACCCGCGCGCGGTGGTGCGCGACCGGCGCGCGCGCCGGCGCTGGCGGGTCGACGAGCGGGTGGCGCCGCTCGCGCGGATCGCGCCCGCGCTGCTGCGCGGCGGCGGGGTCGCGCACGCGCACTTCGCCGCGGAGGCGGCGCTCGGCGCCATGCGCGGCGCGCGCGTGACCGGCCGCCCGTGGAGCCTTACCGCCCACGCCTACGACATCTACGACGAGCCGCGCAACCTCGCCGAGAAGCTGCGCAGCGCGGCGCTCGTCACGTCGGGGTGCGACTACACGGTGCGCGACCTGCGCGCCATCGCGGGGCCGGAGCACGCCGAACGGGTGGTGCGCGTGGTCATGGGCGTCGATCCGGAGCGCTTCAGGCGCGCGACCCCGCACCCCGCGGCGCGGACCGTGCTGGCGGTGGGACGACTGGTCGAGAAGAAGGGCTTCGTGCACCTGGTGCGGGCGGCGGCCGAGCCGGCGCTGGCTGGCGTGGTCGAGCGGATCACGATCGTGGGCGAGGGGCCGCTGCGCGAAGAGCTCGAGCGGGAGATCGCGACGCTGGGGCTCGAGGGCGTGGTGGAGCTGGCCGGGCGGCGCGAGCACGGCGAGGTGCGCGAGCTGCTCGAGTCGGCGGCGCTGGTGGCGGTCCCGTGCGTGGTGGCGGCGAGCGGCGACCGCGACTCGATGCCCGTTGTCGCCAAGGAGGCGCTGGCGATGGAGGTGCCGGTGGTGGCGAGCGACGAGGTCGGCCTCCCCGAGCTGATCCGCCCGGAGTTCGGGCGCCTGGTCCCGCCGGGCGACGCGCCCGCACTGGCGGCGGCACTGGCGGAGCTGCTGGCGCTGGCGCCGGAGGAGCGGGCGGCGATGGGCCGCGCGGGTCGCGAGCACGTGGAACGCCACGCAAACGTGCACGTGGAGACGGCGCGGCTGAGCGAGCTGCTCGACTCTCTGAACACTTAATGACCCCATAGGGTCATTAAGTGTTCAAGTCCCGCGTGGAAGCCCCGCCGTGGCCGCTGGCTCGCGCAGGCGCTCGCGCACCTCGGCGGGCGTCAGGGTGCGCGCGGCCTGGATCGCCCGCCGCTCGCGCAGGGTGAGTGGCAGGCGCGCCAGCGCCGCCGCGCGGCCCGCCAGCTCGAAGGGCGCCAGCGCCGGTCGCGGGTTCGCCCGCAGCTCGTGCAGCGCCCGCCGCGCGATCGCCCGCGCGTCCGGCTCGGGCACGCAGCGGACCGTGCAGCGCAGCGCGTTGCGCCCCACGTAGTAGCGCCGCGCCCAACCGCGCCCCGACGCGCCGAGGTCGTGCTCGACCCGCGCCCCGGGCACGAGCAGCGCGCGCCAGCCGCGCAGCAGCGCGCGGTAGGAGAGGTCGAGGTCCTCGAAGTAGAGGAAGAAGCTCTCCTCGTACCCGCCCAGCTCCAGGAACCGGTCGCGGCGGAACAGCGGCGCGGCGCCGGGCGGCGAGAAGATCTCGTAGGGCTCCCCCGGCAGCTCCCCCACGCTCGCGCCGTGACCGAGCTTGTACGCGTAGCCCTCGTCGGACCAGTGGTCGCCCGCGCTCTCCACCCGCGTGCCCCCGGGGGCGACCAACACCGAGCCCCAGGCCCAGACGTGGTCCGGCGCGGGTGCCGCGAGGAGCCGCTCGAGCCAGTCGCGCGCCGGGCGCGCGTCGGTGTTCAGCACCGCGACCCGCTCCGCCGCGGTCTCCCCCACCCCCGCGTTCGCCCCGCCCGCGAACCCACGGTTGCGCGCCAGCGCGAGCACGCGCGCCTGCGGATGGAGCGTGGCCACGAGCTCGCGCGAGCCGTCGCGGGAGCCGTTGTCGACCACCACGACCTCGTCGGGCGCGCGCGTCTGCGCGCGCAGAGCGCCGAGGCACCCGGGCAGCAGCCGCTCGCCGTTGAAGTTCGGGACGACGACCGCGACGCGGTCGGTGCTCATGCGGCTAGGTCGGCTGGGAGGGCTGCACGGTCGAGCCGGCGTGCACCGGCGCGGGCGCGGGCGGCAGCTCGGACCAGCGCACGAGCCGCTGGCGCTCCTCGTCCCAGAGCTTGAGGCGGATCGACCGGATCCCGTCCCACAGGCTGAGCTGCGGCACCTCGTGGAAGATCGGGTTGTCGTCGTGAGCGCGCTGGAGGTTGTAGTTCGGGATCCGCGCGCTCAGGTGGTGGACGTGGTGGAGCCCGATGTTGCCGGTGAAGAACTGGAGCACCTTCGGCAGCCTGAGGTAGGAGCTGCCGCGCAGCGCCGCGTCGGCGTAGTCCCACGTCCCCGTGCTCTCCCAGTAGACGTCCTCGAACTGGTGCTGGACGTAGAACAGCCACACGCCGGCCGCGCCGGCCGCCCAGGCCGTGGGCATCTGCACCATCCAGAACTCGCGCCAGCCGATCGCCCAGCAGAGCAGGCCGATAACGGTGACGAGCGCGACGTTCGTGCCGATCACGCTGCGCTTTGTGCGGGTCCGGTCGCTCTTCGACCACAGCCGCGGCTGGATCATCAGCGCGTAGATCGGGCCGATCCCGAACATGACGAGCGGGTTGCGGAAGAGCCGGTAACCGATACGCGCACCGCGGGAGGCCGACCGGTACTCCGCCACGGTCATCGTCGGGAGGTCGCCCACGCCGCGCCGGTCGAGGTCACCGGCGGTCGCGTGGTGCACGGCGTGGTTGTGGCGCCACGCCTGGTAGGGCGAGTAGACGATCACGCCGAGCAACCGCCCGAGCCACACGTTGGCGCGCCGGCCCGGCACGAACGATCCGTGGGCGCAGTCGTGGAACATGATGTAGGTGCGCAGCAGGAAGCCGGCGGCCGGTATGCCGATCGCGAGCGTGAGCAGGTACGACACGTCGAGCGCCAGGTACATCAGCACCGACAGCACCAGGTACGGGACGAGCGAGGTCGCGAGGTCGAGCAGGCTCAGCCCGAGGCGCGGCCGGGCGTAGGGCGCCAGCGAGTCGCGCCAGAACGCTCCCTCGCCACGCGTCTCCAAGGCGGCCCCGGCGGGCTCGTTCGCGGCTGCGGTCGTCATGAACGGGGAACCTCTACCCGGGTCGTGGGGGCCAAATCTGCGCTGGCGCGTGGCGACTCTCGGGTTGAGGCCGCCTCCGCCGGGTAGGGCATGTGCATGATCGGTTTCCTCGTTGCCGGGTTGGTCATCGGATTTCTCGCTCGCCTGATCCTGCCGGGCCGGCAGAAGATCGGGATCGGCTGGACCCTAGTGCTTGGCGTAGTCGGCTCGCTGATCGGCGGGACGATCGCCAATGCCCTGCGCAGCGGCGACATCTGGGAGCTGAACGCCGTCGGCTTCATCGCGGCGGTCGCCGCGTCGGTCGTCCTGCTCGCCGTCGGCGAGCGCGCGGGCCTCGGCTCGGGCGATCGCGGCGGGCCCCGGCTCGGCCAGGGTCGCTAGCTCCGCTCAACTCGGCACCCGCAGGGTCCCGGCCGCGGTGGCGTCCAGCGCTCCGGCCCGGGTGCGCTCGACCGCCAGGGCCGCGATGTCGTCGCGCTGCACGCCGTGCTGGAAGCCGGCCAGCGCCGCGCGCAGGCTGCCCATGCGGGCGTCGGGCGAGTCGGCGGCGCCGGCGAGCGCCCGCAAGAGCCGCTCCTCGCCGAAGCGGTCGGACTCGCCCGCGGCGTCGATCACCCCGTCGGTGTAGAGCACGAGGCAGTCGCCGGGCAGCATCTCGATCCGGTCCTCGACCACCTCGATCGCGTCGGCTGCGCCCAGCACGAGCGACGTGCGGCCCACTAGGCGCGGCTCGCCGTCGCGGATGAGGATCGGCCGCGGGTGACCCGCGATGGCGACGGTGGCGTAGGCGCTGTCCTCGTCCTCGCTCAGGCGCACGCACGCGGCCGACAGCAGTGCGAGCCGCCCGTCCTGGCGGAGCTGGTCGTTCAGGTGCTCGAGCGCCGGCTTGCCGCTGCCGGTGAGGGTGGCCGCAGCGCGGATGCTGTAGCGGGCGAGCGATGTGAGCGCCGCGGCCGGCGGCCCGTGCCCCACCACGTCGCCGATCACGAGCATCCAGTCGTCGCGCGTGGCGAAGACGTCGTAGAAGTCGCCGCCGACCTCGTCGGTGCGGCCGGCGGGCTGGTAGATCGCGGCGGTCCTCCAGCCCGGCAGGTCCGGGATCGCGGGCGGGCGCAGGCTCGCCATCAGCGTCGCCGCGGTGGTCCCGCGCTCCTCGTAGAGCCGCGCGTTGTCGATGGCCGTGCCCAGCCGCTGGCCGAGCTCCTGGGCGAGCTCGAGGTCGTCGGCCGTGTAGGCGCGGTGGGGATCGGTGGCCGCGAGCGCCATCGCGCCGACGAGCCGCCGCCCCGCTCGCAGCGGCACCACGATGAGCGACGTCACGCCGTGCTCGTGCATCTGCCGCGTGTGCTCCGCCGAGTGCGCGAACTCCGCGAGCCGCGCCCCGCTGACCTGCGGGTAGAGCACGGAGTCGCCGGTGTCGAGCAGGCGCCGGAGCCCCTGCGGGTTGCGCTCGGCCGCCTCCTCGGCCGACGCCGGCGGCCGCCCGTGCGCCGGCCGCACGCCCGCGCGCGAGTCGACCACCGTGAGGATGCGGCCGCTCGGATCGGGGATGTCGATCCAGCACCAGTCCGCGAGGTCGGGCACCGGCAGCCGCACGGCCTCCGCGAGGGTGTTGTGGTAGTCGCTGGCGGTGTCGAGCAGCTCCGCCGTGCGCGCGCGGAGCTGCTGCGCGATCTCCGAGCGGCGCCGCTCGGAGATGTCGCGGATGAAGCCGGCGAAGGTGGCGGCGCCCGCGCCGGGCATTCGCGTGATGGTGAGCGAGACCGGGAACCGCGTGCCGTCGCCGCGCAGGGCGTCGAGCTCCAACGGCTTCCCGACAACCCGCGACTCGCCGGTCGCGCGCACGCGCGCGAGACCGTCGCGGTGGGCGGCCCGCAGCTCGGGCGGGATCACCAGCTCGGCCAGGTCGCACCCGAGGGCGTCGGCGGCCGCGATGCCGAAGATCGCCTCGGCGGCGGGGTTGAAGAGCGTCACGACGCCCGTCTCGTCCATCCCGATAACCGCCGTCGGGGTCACCGAGACGATGCCGCCGACCGCCGCGGCGGCCTCGAGGTCGCGCGCGGCCAGATCGCTACGGCAGCGCCGGACCGCCGCGAAGTAGGCCAGCGCGGCCCCGGCCGCGACGATCAGCAGCCGGACGGCATAGGCGTCGTCGAAGCCCTCGTCGCTCCAGCTCCCGGCCACCGCGGCCAGGACGACCGCAATCGATCCCCCGATGGCCACGACCCGCGGGCCGACCACTACGGCGAGCAGGATCGGCGTGAGCACGAACGTGCCGACGAGCGGGCCCATCGCGACGTCACCCGCGACGAGGGCCGCATCCACGGCCAGCGCCAGAGCCAGCCATCGCATCTCGCGCCGGTCAACCACGGAGGGGATGTACCCGGGCCGGCGGTGCGTACCCGTTTGGGTGGCGAGGAGGTCCGGACTACGCGAACGCCGCGGCCGGCTCGGGCCCGGCGACCTCGTTCCAGGTCGCCCGCAGCGCGAACGAGGCCGCCAGCCAGGCGACGAGGGCGCCGGCCGCGGCGAGCAGGAAGAGCGGACGCGGCCCGAGCACGGCGGCCGCGCCGCCGGCCAGCAGGAACGCCCCGCCGAACCCGAACGACACGAGCGCGCTCCTGAGCCCGAAGACCCGGCCCATGATCTCGTCGGCGAGCGTGGACTGGAGGAGCAGCCGCTCGTGCACCACCGCCAGCCCGTTTCCGACGCCGAGCGCGGTGAACGCCGGCAGCGCGACGGCGAAGCTCGGCGCGAGCCCGCACGCGAACAGGCCGCCCGCGCACATGAGGACGCCCCACAGGTAGCGGCGCTTGAGCACCGGCGGCGCGCCGCCCTCGGCGCCCAGCAGCGTCCCGCCGGCCACACCGAGCCCCATCGCGGTCACCAGGATCGAGAACTGCGTGTCGGAGGCGCCCAGCTCCTCGCGGGCGAGCAGCAGCTCGCCGACGTTGACCATCCCAAGGAACGCGACGCACGAGACCGACGAGAAGAGCAGCGTGAGGGTCCCGCGCGCGCGCCGGGCCGCCACCATGCCGTCGCGCACCGAGGCGAGCATCTGGCTGCGCTCCTTGGCCCGCGCCTCCTCGCTCGCGAACGCCAGCGTCATGAGCACCGCGGCCGACCCCAGGAAGGTGATCGCGTTGACCAGCAGCATCGCCTCGGGCGCGAGCACGACGAACGCGGCGCCGGCCAGCGCGGGCCCGACCATGTAGCCGAGCTCCTCGATCGTCCCGTAGAGCGAGGTCGCGGCCGGGAAGCGCTCGCGCGAGACGAGGCCCGGCAGCGCCGCCATCACCGTCGGGTTGAACATCGCGTTGCCTGTGCCCGCGAGCAGCGCGAGCGCGAAGGTGGCGAAGAAGCCGTCGACCAGCACCAGCGCGAGGAACGCCGTGGCCCGCAGCACGTCGGCGGCGATCAGCAGGCGCTTGCGCGACCCGCGGTCGGCCGCCGCGCCGAAGATCGGGCCGAGCAGCATCGCCGGGATGAACTCCGCCAGCAGGATGAGCGTGATGGCCCACGGCGAGCGGAAGCGCTCGTAGGCGAGGAGGAGAAGGGCGACGTAGCCGGCGCCGGTGCCGAGCGACGACTGCGCGTGCACGAGGAAGAAGCGGCGGGCGCTGCGCTCCGCCTTCAGCAGCTCGAGGATTGGCTTCATAGTCGGTCGACCACAGCGCGGGAGACACGGCGGCAATTGCCCTCCGCCTCCCGGATGCCGGTGACGGAGGGGCGATCGCCGACGAACTAGCTCCAGCTGGCGCGCATGCGAGTCCCTTTCGTTGAGGCAGGTCGGAGCAAGGGCCCTCGCGGCCAGATGCGAAGCATCCCCGAGCACCGGCCCCCTGCCGATTTACCCGATGAGGCGACCCTATGTGCGGACCCCCGGGCCCGGCCATAGGGACATTCGTCCTGCGTGGGCAGACGGCCCTCCGCCACCGGAGGGCCCCGGTGGCGGAGGACGGTCGCCGAACGGCCTAGGTCCAGCTGGCACGCATGCGAGTCCCTTTCGATCGCTTACCTCGGCTCGCCCGAGCGTAAGTTCCAAGGCCGCGACCGGCCATAGGGACATTCGTCCTCCCCGCCCCGAGGGACGCGGGTATATAACCCCCCATCTGAGGGAGCGCGCCGGGACCGGCAGGGGTGCCGCGCCGCCGCCAGGAGGTGAGGCGGGCGCGATGGCGCGCGCGCTCGCGGCCCTGCCGGAGTACCCGGTCCACGCGCAGGCCCGGGAGCGGCTGCGGGTGGCGATCACCGAGCGGTCGGCGGGAGCGCAGCTCGCGGCGATCGTCCGCTCCGACGCCGGGCTCGCCGTCGCCGCACTGCGCGCCGCCGCCGGCGAGCTGGGCGACGAGTGCGGCGCCGAGCGCGCGGTCGAGGTCCTCGGTGCCGAGCGGCTCGGCG
>DASVPL010000281.1:0-2827 GCA_036382905.1 Thermoleophilaceae bacterium
CAACGCCAGCACCCCGGTGCGCGTGGTCCTCGAGTCGGGCGCCGGCCCGGCGGCGGACCGCTACGGCGCCGCCCTGCGGGGTCTCGAGGGCGTGGTGGACGTGCGGCGCGCGGCGCTCGGGGCGGCGCGAACGCAGTACGACCTCGTCCCGGCGGACGCGCCGTTCGCGGAGCCGACGCGTGAGCTCGTGCGCCGCGTGCGAGCCGTGCCCGCCCCGGCGCCCGTGGCGGTGGGCGGCGATACGGCGGCCTTCCTCGACCAGAGCAGCAGCGTGCGCCGCCACGTGGTCCCGGCTGCGCTCGTGGCGGGGGCCGTCACGCTGCTCGTGCTGTTCCTGATGACGGGATCGGTGGTCCTCCCGGTCAAGACCCTGCTGATGAACGCGCTGACCGCGTGCGCGACCTTCGGCGTGCTCACGCTGGTGTTCCAGCACGGCTGGCTGTCGGGGCTGCTCGGCTTCGAGAGCCGCGGCGCGTTCGTGGACCCGACCCTGCTCGTCTACGTCGCCGCGCTCGCGTTCGGCCTCTCCACCGACTACGCGGTGATGATGCTCGCCCGGATACGCGAGGCGCACGGCGGCGGGGCGCGCAGCGACCGGGCGGTGGCGCTCGGGCTCGAGCGGACGGGCCGCATCGTCACGGCCGCGGCGCTGCTGTTCGCGATCGCGGTCGGTGGTGCCGCCACCAGCGAGCTGGTCGCGGTGAAGGAGGCGGCCGTGGGGACGGTGGTCGCGGTGATCCTCGACGCGACGATCGTCCGCTCCCTGCTCGTGCCGTCGCTCATGGCCCTGCTCGGCGAGTGGAACTGGTGGGCGCCGGCGCCGCTGCGGCGCCTCCACGAGCGGCTGGCCTCGCGGCTCGGCGAGAGCCCGCGCGGCTCGCTCTCTAGCGTCTGAGCCGGATGCGGCTCTACGCGACCGGCGACCTGCACCTGACGCACAGGCAGAACGTGGACGTGGCGGCCTCGTTCCCGTACCGCCCGGACGACTGGCTCGCGCTCGTGGGCGACGTGGGCGTGACCGCCGAGCACCTGCGCGAGGCGTTCGAGCTCGTTCGGCCGCGCTTCGCCCGGGTGCTGTGGGTGCCCGGCAACCACGAGCTGTGGACACACCCGAGCGACCCCGATCAGGATCGCGGCGAGGAGCGCTACCTGCGCCTCGTCGAGCTCTGCCGCTCCTACGACGTGCTGACGCCCGAGGACCCCTACGCCGAGTGCGACCTCGGCGGCGAGCGGCTGGTCGTGGCGCCGCTGTTCACGCTCTACGACTACAGCTTTCGCCAGCCCGGCGAGACCAAGGAAGAGGCGCTGGACGAGGCACGCCGCGCGGGCGCGTTCTGCGCCGACGAGCGCCTGCTCCACCCCGACCCGCACGCGAGCCGCGAGGAGTGGTGCCACGCGCGCGTGCGCGCGACGGAGGCCCGCCTCGCCGCGCTGCCCTCGGATCGGCGCACGGTGCTGATCGCGCACTTCCCGCTGCGCCAGGACGTGGTCCGGCTGCCGCGCATCCCGCGCTTCTCGCCGTGGTGCGGGACCAAGCTGACCGAGGACTGGCACGTGCGCTTCCGCGCCGCGGCGGTGGTCGGCGGCCACCTGCACGTGCCCGGCACGCTGTGGCGGGACGGGGTGCCGTTCAGCGAGGTCTCGCTGGGCTATCCGCAGCAGTGGAGCAACCGCCCGTGGCCGCACGGAGCGCCGCGCGAGGTGCAGCTCGGAGCGGCGAATTAGCCCTGGTACTGTGGCGCAGGTGCCCAGCCCGGAGGCCGTCGACGAGGTGCAGATCGCCCCGGCCGGAGCGCTCGTCTCGTTCGACCGCTGGGAGCGCCAGACCTGGACCGTCGCGGAGCTCGACCTCGCCCACGACCGCGCCGGCTGGAGCGAGATGCCGAGCTTCCTGGCAGCCGAGCTGCGCTTCAACGTCGACCGCTTCTTCCTCGGCGAGGCCGCTGTCACCGAGACGCTCGCGCCGCTCGCGCACTCGGCGCCCGAGCCCGAGTGGCAGCTCTACCTCTGCACCCAGCTCTCGGACGAGGCGCGGCACACGATGTTCTTCGTGCGCTACCTCGAGGCGGTCGGCGTGCGCGAGCCCGAGGGCGAGCTGCGCGACTACCTCCAGCGGCGCTGGGACGAGACGCCCGCGCACTTCACCGAGCTGCTCGACCGCCAGCTCCGCGAGGTGACCACGCGCGCATGGAGCTCGGACGACGAGGCCGACTGGTTCCGCGCGGTCACGCTCTACCACCTGGTCGTGGAGGGGGTGCTTGCCGTGACGGGCCAGCGCCGCCTGCTCGACATCATCGGCGACCGGCCGGGCCTCGCCACGCTCCAGGCCGGGATCCTCAACATCGCTCGCGACGAGTCGCGCCACATCGGCTTCGGCGTCGGTGCGCTGCGCGAGGGCGTCCGGCGCGGGTTCGGCGACGCGATCACCGCGCAGCTCGAGCAGTCGGTCCCGCCCGCGGCGCGCATCGCGCTCTCGCCCGAGCGCCCGCTGCCGGGTCTGCTGCCCGCGCGCGTGCAGCGCTCGATCGGAACCGACTTCGAGCGCCGGCTCGGGAAGGCCGGCGAGGCGCTCGCGGGGCGCGTCGAGCGGATCGGACTGGCCGGTGCGGCGGCCGGGGTCCGGCGAATGTGGGAGGGCGCGCTCGGCGAGGCGCTCGACGACTACCGCTCATCGCACGGCCGCGAGCACCCGCTGCGGGCCGCCCAGGCGGTGCGCTCGTGAGCGGCCGGGACGTCCACGAGCGCGTCGTGCGAACGGTGCTGACCTGCGCCCCGCGCCCGGCCGAGGAGGTCGACGCGAGCACGGACCTCGAGAACGACCTCGGCT
>DASVPL010000282.1:0-3814 GCA_036382905.1 Thermoleophilaceae bacterium
GCCCGCGCGAGGCGGGCGCCGCCGGCCTACGAACTACTTGCTGCCGCCGGAGCGCGAGCCGCCGCTGCGCGACCCGCTCGACTTGGCCCGCGAGGAGCCGCTCGACTTGGCCCGCGAGCTGCCGCTGCCGCTCGACTTCGCGCGCGAGCTGCCGCTGCTGCGCGACCCGCTCGACTTCGACGCTGACGAGCTGCTGCGCGACGACCCGCTCGACTTCCTCGCCGAGCTCGAGCGCGAGGAGCCGCTGCTGCGCGACCCGCTCGACTTCGACGCCGAGGAGCCGCTGCGCGACCGGCTGGTGCCGCCGGACGACGAGCCGCTGCGTGAGCGGCTGGAGCTGCCCGAGGACCGCGACGAGCTCGACGAGCTGCCGCCGCTCGAACGCGAGCTCGAGCTCCGCCGTGACGAGCTGCGCCGCGACGACGTGCGCCGCTCGGCCGCCGGGATCTCCTCCTGCGCCACGGCCTTCGTGAGCGTCGGGATCAGCTTGGCGAGGAAGTCGCGCATGCGCTCCTCCTCGCGCCGGATCTTGCGCGCGACCTGCGCCGTCTCCTTGTCGCCGACGGCCTCGGCGAGGGTCTCGATCATCGTGTAGGTCGCGATCTCCTCGGCCTCGTCCTGGAACTCGGTACGAGCGTTCTTGAGCAGTCGCTCCTGCTCGCCGGTGCCGCGCAGCGCGTGCATCGGGCCCTGCGCGAGCGCGGCCGCGCGGTTCGCCACGTTCTGCACGGCCTGGGCCGCTCCGCTCACCGCGTCGGGGCCGGGCACGTCCACGGTCTCCGCCGTGCCGCCGAGCTTCTTGATCCGACGCTCGACCTCACGAGCGTGTCCCTTCGTCTCCTTCAGGTGCTGCTGGAGGCGCTTCTTGTAGGGCGGGCGCGTGGTCATCGAGATGTGCGCCTGGAGCGCGGTCTCGAGCTGCTTCTCCTTGCCGTACGCCTCGTTGAGGTACTGGATGAGCTTCAGGTCCTTGGCTTGTAGGTCGGCCACGTTGGACGACACTCCCTTCCATTGGGTCAAGTTCGTAATGAGCGTGCGGGGGGTTTTCCCTCCGGCGACCTTACCCGCATCTACTGCAAGACATTCACGCGGCGGCGCGCGAGGACGCGCGCACGACGGACTACGCGCGGCGCGCGAGCGCGTAACCGTACGGTCCGTCGCCCGCGAGACACGCCGCGCCGCACTCGGCCGCGATGGCGAGCGCGGCGTCCGGAGCGTGGCCCGCGCCGAGCGCAAACGTGAGGCCCGCGGCGAAGCTGTCGCCGCATCCGTACGCGTCGCGGATCGGGCCCGGGACGGCGGCGGCGGCCCACGCGCCGGTGCGTCCCTCGTGCGCGCTCCACGTGCCGCCGGACCCGCCGGCGGTCTTCGCCACGAGCGCGGGCGGCGGGTCGATCGGGCGGTAGCGCTCGCTCGGGTCGGCGGCGCTCGCCACGACGGCGTCGAGCCGCGTGGAGGCCGCGTCGAGCACGTCCATCACGCGCGCGGTCGCGACGAGCGAGCGCGCGGCGCGCGCGGCCCGGAGCGAGGCGGCGTCGCCCGCGGTGAAGTAGAGGGCGTCGACGCCGGCGAGCTCGTCCCACGGAAGGTCGTCCGCGCGGCGGGGCTCGAGGCGCTCCCCCATCACCGTGATGGTGCGCTCGCCCGCGCGGTCGACGTGGGTGAAGGCGCGACGCGTGGGCTCGGACGGGCGGATCGCGGCCTCGATGCGCACGCCGAGCTCGGTCAGGCGAGCGTGGGCACGGGTGCCGACGTCGTCGTCGCCGAGCGCGGTGTAGAGCGTGCAGTCGCCGGCGAGCCGGGCGAGCTGCACCGCGGCCACCGCTCCCCCGCCGGCGGCCTCCACGAACGTGCTCGACGCGGTCACGATCTCCCCGGGTGCCGGAGTCCTCTCCACGCGCGCGAACTCGCACCACTCGACGTGCCCGACCACCGCGGTCCGCACGAGCTACCCGCGCGCCGGCGACGCGGCCATGACCTCGACGCGGTGCCCGGCCGGGTCGCGCACGAAGCAGCGCGGGGCGCCCCAGTGCTCGGTGCGCGGCTGTGGGTCGTAGCCCGCGGCGGTCAGCGCCGCGAAGACCCGCCCGTAGTCGGCGACCACGATCGCGGCGTGGCCCTGCCGCGGCACGACGGGATCGTCCACGTGCATGAGGTGGATCTGCGTGCCTTCGCGCTCCATCCACACGGCGCGGTCGCCGAGCGACGCGGGCGGCTTCACGCGCTCGAACCCGAGCAGGGACCAGAACTCGGCGCACGCGCCGACCAGCTCACTCGGCACCTCGAGGGTCACGTGCTGGAGCACGCGCGCATTATCGTCAGGGACGTGCTCGGACGGGCTAAGCGCGCCGCGAGGAGGGCTCTGCTCGCGCGCGGCGTGGAGGTGAGCCGGCGCGGCGGCGCACGCCGGACGATGGCCGCGGTGCTCGACAACATGAAGCGCATCGGGCTCGACCCGGGCACCGTGATCGACGTGGGCGTGGGCTACGGCACGCCCGAGCTGTGGGAGGCGTTCCCGCGTGCGCGGCTGCTGCTGATCGAGCCGATACCGGATCGCTTCGGGAACGCGGCGGGGCGGGCGGCGTCGGCGCGGGCCGGTGCCGAGCTGGTCACGGCGGCCGCCGGGGCCGATGCCGGGAACGCGACGATCACGGTGCACCGCGCGCCGGAGATGTCGTCGCTGCTCGGCACGTGGATCGGCGACCGCGACGGCGGCGAGCGGCGCGAGGTGCCGGTCGTGCGCGTGGACGACGCGGTGCGCGATCGCGGCCTGCCCGGGCCGTACGTGCTGAAGGTCGACGTCGAGGGAGCGGAGCTGGACGTCCTGGACGGCGCCGCGGCGGTGCTCGGCGAGACCGAGGTCGTGCTGCTCGAGGTGAGGCTGTTCGAGCTGGTGCCGGGGGGCGCGCAGCTCCACGACGTGGTCCCGTACATGAAGGAGCGTGGGTTCGTGGCCTACGACCTGTTCGGCGGGGCGATCCGGCTGACCGACGGGGCGCTGGCGGTCACGAACCTCGCGTTCGTGCGCGAGGACGGCATGTTCAGGCGCGACCACGCGTTCGGCACGCCGGAGCAGGTCGACCGCATGGCGCGCGAGCTGGGGAACTAGGGCGGCGGCCGCCCGCGGGCGGCGACGCCGGAGCCAGGCTGTGGCCGCCGGCGCCCAGTGGACGGCGACGCCGGAGCCAGGCTGCGACCGCTGGCGTCCAGTGACGGCGACGCCGGAGCTAGGGGCTGCGGCCGCCGTTGGAGGGCAGCGAGCCGGGCGGGGCCGCGCCGCCGGTGCCCTCGTCGCGGCCGGGCGGCGTGCCGCCACCGCCGCCTTCGGAGCCGCCTCCGCCGCCGGCCGAACCGCCACCGCCGCCGCCGGCCGGAGGGGTCGCGCCGCCACCGCCGCCGGCGGGAGGCGTGGAGCCGCCGCCGCTCGGAGCGGGCGCCGAGCCGCCGCCCGACGGCGCGGCATCGGTGTCGTCGGTGTCCTCCTCGTCGGTGTCCTCCGCGGGCGCGGTGTCCTCGACCGGCGGCGCGGCCGCGGGAGGGGGAAGCGTCTCCGGCGTGCCGCCGTCGTCGTCGCCGCCTGATGCGATCGCGACCACGACGATCACGAAAAACAGGATGAGGCCCCCCGCGACGGCGCGCCGGCGCCAGTAGACGGCCTCGGGCAAGCGCCTGCCGTTCACGGCCCGAACGTACCACGCGCGGAGGCGCGCCACGCGGGTAGGGGCGGGGCCGGCGGCGCGGCTTCGGCTCAGCCGGGCGGCTGCTGCGGCTGCTGGGGCTGCTGGGGCTGCTGGCCCGGAGGCGTGCCCGGCGG
>DASVPL010000283.1:0-23276 GCA_036382905.1 Thermoleophilaceae bacterium
CGCGGCCTGGAGCCAGCGGCGGCGCTCGCCGCCGCTCGTGCCGAGCGCGCCGGCTCCGAGCACCAGGTCACGCACGCCGAACATGCGGGTCACGAACGGGAGCTGGGGGTTGCGGCGCGAGTCGAGGCCCACGCCGCTGAATGCCTTGCCTGGTGCCGCGAGTGCCGCCACGCCCACCAGGAGCCGGGAGCCGTTCAAGAGCCGGTTGAAGTCGTCGCCTGTCACAGGATCGCTATCTCCGCGTTGTCGCCTACAACGAAACGGTACGCCTTCGGCAGCGCCGGGCTCCGCCCGATCGCCACGTTGCGCCCGATAAGACTTGCCTCTACCCGCCCGTGGAGGTCTCGCACCGACGAGCCCGCGAGCACGATCGAGTACTCGATCTCGGACCCGTGGATGGTCACGTCCTCGCCGATGGCGGTGTAGGGGCCGATGTACGCGTCGGTGATCCGCGCGCCGCGACCGATCACGGCCGGGCCGCGCACCGTCGAGCGTTCGAGCACCGCGCCCGTCTCGATCACCACGCGTCCCTCGACGCGCGACTCGATCAGCTCGCCCTCGATCCGCTCGCCGAGATCGTCGAGGATCAGCCGGTTCGCGTCGAGCATGTCCTGCACCTGGCCGGTGTCCTTCCACCAGCCGCGCACGATGTGCGGGTCGACGGTGAGGCCGGAGTCGATCATCCGCTGGATCGCGTCGGTGATCTCGAGCTCGTCGCGCCACGACGGCTCGATCGCGCGCGCGGCCTCGAAGATCGCCGGGGTGAACATGTAGACCCCGACCAGCGCGAGGTCGCTCTGCGGCTGCTCGGGCTTCTCCACGAGCCGCGCCACGCGCTCGCCGTCCAGCTCCGCTACGCCGTAGTTCTGCGGATCCGGGACGGGCGTGAGCAGGATCAGCGCGTCGGGCTCCTGGGAGCGGAACTGCTGCACGAGCTCGACGATCCCGTCGCGCAGGAGGTTGTCGCCCAGGTACATCACGAACGGGGAGTCGCCGAGGAAGTCGGCGGCGGTGAGCACGGCGTGGGCGAGGCCGTTCGGCGCGTCCTGCTCGATGTAGGTGATCTTCACGCCGAAGCGCGACCCGTCGCCGGCCGCGGCCTCTATCTCGCCGCCGGTCTCGGGGGCGATGATGATCCCGATCTCCTCGATCCCGGCCGCGGCAAGCGACTCGATCCCGTAGAAGAGCACCGGCTTGTTGGCGACCGGCACGAGCTGCTTCGCGCGCGTGAAGGTGATCGGGCGCAGGCGCGTGCCGCGGCCACCCGAGAGGATGAGTCCCTTCAGGGGGCCCACCTAGTAGGTCCCCCCGAGCTTGGTGTGATCCCAGCTCACCACGCGAGTAGGAACAAACCGCAGGCCCACTCGCTTCGCTGCCTGCCCCGCGACCATGTCGCGCGTCTCCGGCGGCAGCTCGGTCCCGCCGGCGTAGCGCTCGAACAGCGCCATGCCGTAGCCGGTGACCTTCTCGGTGTCGTGCTCGAGCTGGACGTCGCATTCGAGCATCACGCCGCGCAGCTCGTGGTACTGGATGCCGTCCTCGACCTGGAGGGTGGCGCGCGGGTCGCGCTCGAGGTTCTTGGCCTTCTGCGACTTGGCGTAAGTCCAGCCGGTCAGGGTGGGGCCGTCCTCGGGCACGTACCAGAGCGGCACGAGGTGCGGCCGGCCACTCGGGCCGACGGTCGCGACGCTCACGATCATCTGCTCGGCGAGGAAGTCGCGCAGCTCCTCGTCGCTCATGCGTATCTGGTCGCGTCGCGACGCCAAGGCGGCGCAAGGGTATGCGGTCGTGCACACACCGCGGCGGGCGGCGGGCATAGTCTGCCGCGTGTGCGGAGCGAGCGCGAGGCGCGGATGCAGAACCTCGGCGGGCGCGTGCCGTGGTTCGGCAGCGCCGTGCCGCGGCTGCACGCGCGGCTCTACAGGCGGCTCGGCGGGCGCTTCGTGGGGCGCTGGTTCGGCGGACCGGTGGCCGTTTTGGAGACGGTCGGGCGCCGCAGCGGGAGGCCGCGCGCGGTGCCCGTGATCTACGCGTGGGATGGCGAGGACGTGGTGGTCGTGGCCGCGAACGCGGGCAACCCGCGGCCGCCGGCGTGGTGGCTGAACCTGCGCGAGCAGCCGCGCGCGACGCTCGTGATCGGCGGCGAGCGCCGGGGCGTGCGCGCGCGGGAGGCACGCGGTGAGGAGCGCGAGCGGCGGCTGGCGATCTACAAGCGCGTGTACGCGAAGGTGGACGACTACGGCGCGTTCACCGACCGCGAGTTCCCGGTCGTGGTGCTGGAGCCGGAGCCGTAGGCCGCGCGGGCGGAGCCGGGGGCGGCGCGCCGGTCGCCGAGCGGCTGCGCGCGCAGCTCCTCTCGGGCGAGCCGGCCCGCGATCCGGTGGCGGTCGCCGAGCGGCTGCTCGCCATCCAGGGTCAGGACGCGCGCGGATTCCGGCTCGCGGTGCGCGCGCGCACGCGCGGGCTCACGGCGGCGGACGTCGAGCGCTGCCTGGGCGAGGAGCGCTCACTGCTCGTCACCTGGGTGAACCGCGGCACGCTCCACCTGATCCGCTCCGAGGACTATCCGTGGCTGCACGCGCTGACCACCCCGCCGCTGCTGACCGGCTGCATGAGGCGGCTCGCGCAGGAGGGGGTCGAGCCGGGCGCGGCCGATCGCGCCGTGGACGTGATCGAGCGAGCCCTCATCGAGGAGGGCCCGCTCGCGCGGGAGCAGCTGCGCGACCGGCTTCGCTCGGCGGGGCTGCGCACCGAGGGGCAGGCGCTGATCCACCTGGTGTTCCTCGCGTCGCTGCGCGGCGTGTGCGTGCGCGGGCCGATGATCGGCAAGCAGCACGCCTACGTGCTGGTGCGCGACTGGCTCGGGGAGGCGCCGCCGGTGGATCGCGACCGGGCGCTGGCCGAGCTGGCGCGGCGCTACCTGGCCGGCCACGGACCCGCCGGCGACCGGGACCTCGCGAAGTGGGCCGGGCTGCCGCTGCGCGACGCCCGGGCCGGGTTGGAAGCGATCGCCGGGGAGGTCGTGGAGCGCGAGGACGGCCTGGTCGAGCTCGCGCGCGGCGGTTCCGGGCGCGGCGGAGGCGCGGCACCCCCGCCCGCGGAGCTACCGCCCCCGGTCCTCCTCGGCGCCTTCGACCCGTGCCTGCTCGGCTGGGCCACGCGCGAGCCGATCGTCGGGGAGCACGACTCCGCGATCGTGTCCGGCGGGATCTTCCGCCCGTTCGCGCTGGTGAAGGGACGCGTGGCGGGGGTGTGGCGGCTCGAGCGCGGCGCGGTGAAGCTGGAGCCGCTCGAGCGGATCGCCCGGGCGGACGCAGAGGCGCTCGACGCCGACGCGGCCGACGTGAGGCGGTTCTTGAAATAGCACCGCATCGCCGGCCCCGTCGGGCCGCAGCTGCTTCGCGGGCCCGACGGCTGTACGCCGATGAAGTCGCGCTCGCGGTCAGATTGCCAAGCGCCACCGTGCGTCAGAATGGGCTCGTGCATCGCCTGACACGAGTTTCCTTGGCTGGGTTCCAGAGCTATCAGGTCCGCCAAGAGATCTCACTCGACCCGGACCTAACGTTCCTCGTTGGCCGCAACAACGTCGGGAAGTCCGCATTCCTTCGAGCGCTGAGGGCTTTTGCTGACCCGACAGAATACGTGCAGCCTGGTCTGGACGTAACCTACACGTGGCACGTAACCAGCGATGTGATTGTCAATCAGCTGGATCCAAAGCTAGGTGCTGCAGTCAAGGAAATTGGATCCTACCCAGCGCATGAGCTCGTCGCGTCGTATGTCGCCGCACAGACGCCTGGCACTCAGCAAGCGGCCATGTACTGCTATCGGCTTGAACTGCCGGAGCTCGGCTGGCACGCAGAAGGACAGGTAGGATACAAAGCAGGGTGGAACTCTGGACCCTGGAAGCAGTCGAGTACAGGCTTTCAGGAACTCGAACAGCTGGTACGGCGGTGGGTGACGGCGGTTGAGCTGATAGCGCCTCGTCGCGTAGACCAAGGACGTCGCGGCCTCTACCCTCAGTCACGCCTTGCCCCTGAGGCGCGCAACCTGACCGAGGTCCTCTTCGACCTTCAGTTGAATAAGCCGTCGGGAACCTTTCGGGACCTCATCGCGTTCATGAAAGAGGCGTTCCCCGAAATCGACACCATAACCGTGCGGACACCGTCGGATGAGTCATCGCCGATGGGGGAGATCCACATCATTTACGGCAACACTTCACAGTCGGTACCGCTCCGACTGTGTGGGACCGGTGTGGAGCAAATGCTGGCGCTGGGTACCGCCGTGCTCAACGCAGGCTCGCCGCGGCTAGTGCTGATCGACGAACCGCAAGCCTATTTACACCCTCACGCCGAGCGAAGCCTGCTCTCACTTGTTGAAGCGCACCCGGAGCATCAATACGTCGTGGCTACTCACTCCGGGTTGCTACTCAATGCACGGCCAATTTCGCACTCGAGATTGATTACGATTGAGAATGGGTCCAGCCGTATTTCGGATCCTGACAGCGATAGCGGCATCCTTACGGAACTCGGTATCGGTCCAGCGGACCTCTGGCTTCCAGACCGCCTACTGTGGGTGGAGGGAGCGTCGGACGAGACAGTGTTTCGCACGCTGCTGAAGGAGGAGGTCGACCCTGCTTCGGCGGCAGGACTTCGTATCAGGCCCATGCCCGAGTCCTCCCGTTTCACGGGGCGTACGCGTCGCCACGCAGATGCGGCTTACCGCTTCTGCAAGGAAGTCGCGGATGCCGTGAGCCCATTGTCTGTTGAGATGCTGTTTCTCTTCGATCGCGACGAGAAGGATTCATCGATAATGGACGCGATTAGTGAAGCAAGCAGTAATCGTGCTCGTTTTCTCCCAGTGCGAGAGATCGAGAACCTCTTCCTAGACGTGGACGTACTTCACGCGGCGGTAACCCATCGAGCCGAGACACTTGAACAGGCCCCGCCGTCGCGCTCGGAAGTCCAGACGTTTCTTGCGCAGCTTCTCGCAGCGGCCGGTGATCGTCGGCTGTTTCCCAGCCCCCCACGTCAGCCAGAGAGCGCGGTGGTCGATGTACGGGGCTCTGCCGTCCTCGACGAGATGTTCTGGCGGTACACCACGAGTCGGTACGACAAGATCCGCGACGCGAAGCTCCTCACCGAACTAGCCCTTCAACACGCGCCCCATGTGCTGGACCCCTTGCGGGCAGTCTTGACCGAGTTCGCCTTACAGCGTCAAACTGTGAACTAGCGCGCCGCGGCGCCGGCCAGCGCCTCGGCCGCTTGCAGCACTGCCTCGCGCGCGTCCTCGGGCTCGAACACGACCGCGTCGCCGGCCTCCTCGAGGATCTGGCGCACGAGCCAGTCCCTGCCGGCGTAGTGCACCTCGACGATCACGGCCCCGTCGCGCAGCTCCTCCACCACGCGGCGGTCCTCCCTCGCCCAGCGCGCGCGCTCCGGTGAGATCCACACGCGCGCCGCGCGCGAGGCCTCCACCTCGCCGGTGCGCGGCCACCCCTGCACGTCGGGCTCGATCCCCGGACGCGGCTCGAACTCCTCGTCGAGGATCTCCGCCTCGCGGATGCGGTCGAGCCGGAAGCTGCGGGTCGCGTCGCGGTCGAGGTCCCAGCAGTGCACGTACCAGCCCTCCTGCCCGTTGAGGAGCTGGTAGGGCTCCACGCGCCGGGTCGTGAACTCGTCCTCGTTCTCCTTGTAGTAGTCGAGGCGGAGCAGGCGGTGGTCGGCGATCGCCTGGCTGACGATGCGCGCGATCTCGGAGTCGTCGCCCGCGGCGGTGGTGATCTGGAGCCCGTCGGTGGCCGGGTCGCGCCCGAGCGCCTCGACGATCTTCCCGCGCGCCGACGCCAGCGAGCCCTGCGGGAGGTGGTCGCCGATCAGGTCGATCGCGGCCACGAGCGCCTTGGCCTCCAGCGGCAGCAGGCGGGCCGGCTTGGCGAAGTTGTCGCCGTACGGCTCCGGGTCGACCTCGATCGTGTCGTCGTGCACCTCGGCGTAGAGCACGTAGCTGCCGCCACCGAAGTTCACGACGTTCAGCACGTCGATGTCCTCGCGCAGCTCGATGTCGGTGAGCTGGAGGCTCTCGCGCACCTGGCGCGTGTCGAGCTTCGAGCCGGTGCGGGCGGCGTCGATCAGGATCCCCGCGAGCGTGACCAAGCGGGCGAAGCGCTCGGGGCGGATCAGGGCCTCGCCGCGGCCGCTGTCGGCCTCGGGGGCCGCCACCACGGGCTTCCGGCGCGCCGCCGGCGCCGGCTCGAGCGGAGTGGAGTGGCGCTCGACGATCGTGCGGACCGCCGCGGAGGCGCGCTCGGCCAGCTCGGGCGGGCCGAGGATGCGCGCGCGCTCGCCCAGGCCGAGCAGCCACGAGACGATCTGGCGCTCGTCGCCGTAAGCGGTCTCGAAGACCTTGCCGTCCTCGGGGGCGTCGTCGACCTCGGCGGCGGGCACGATCGTCCCAGCCTCGCCGAAGTGGCGCTCGACGAGCCAGTCGATCTGCGGCGCGACCCAGATCCGCGCCGTGCCGATCGTGTCGCCGAGCTGCCAGTCGGTGCGGGTGGCGTAGCCGCGCGGGTCGAAGTCCTCGGGCGGCGGGAAGTCGTGCTCGGCCTTCGACGAGTAGCCGACCTTGCCTTGTATGCGCGAGAGCCGGAACACGCGCACGTCGTCGCGCTCGTGCGAGTGCCCGACGAGGTAGAAGTGACCGCCGCGGAAGAGCAGGTGGTACGGGTCCACGCGGCGCTGCTCCTGCGTGTCGCGGCCCATCGTGTAGTAGTCGAAGACGATCGTCTTGCGGCGGAAGATCGCGGTCTCGACCTTGGCGAGCCGCTGCGAGAGCTCGCGCCCGCCCGCGCCCGCCGTGACGCCCAGCGCGACCTGCCGGTTCTCCGGCGCCGAGAGCGGCGAGGGCTTGCCCCACGAGAGCTGCTGGAGCGCGAGCCGCAGCGGCTCGGCGTAGGCGAACTCGCCGTCGAGCAGCGAGAGCGCCGTGCGCAGCGCGCCGAGCTCCTCGTCGGTGAACTTGATCGACGGCAGGTAGAAGTTCTGCGGCGGCAGCGAGTAGTTCTCGGCCTCGTAGTAGCCCTCGGCGGGCTTGTCGACCTTCAGCTCGATACCGAGCGACTCGAGTTCGGCACGGTCGGCGTAGAAGCGGCGCGCGAACGCGTCGTCGTTCATGCCCGAGTAGCCCTCGACCTCCTGCTTGATCTCAAGCGCGGTGACCGGGCGGCGCTCGGCCATGAGGAACGAGATCAGCGAAAGCTGACGGATGAGCTTCTCGGTGTCCTTGGCCATGCGGGATCACCTTAATGAGCCGCGTCGCGAAGAATTACGCCCCCCGCGCCGGAAGTCGGGCGGTTTGCCGCACTTTGCGGCCTAGTCTCCGCGTTCCGACGGCGGTTTGCCTTGCGAGGCTGCGAAAACCAAGCAGCGCAAGGACGCAGGGAGCGTGGCGTGCGCTAGCACGCGAGCGACCGAGGACGCCGCGATGCGCCGGTTTGCAGCAGCCGCCGCTAGGCGGCTTCGCCGAGTCCCGCGATACCGCGAGCGCCGAAGTACGCCGGGCCCGACAGGGCGCGGTCGAAGCTCGACCACCGCTCGCCGTTCTGGAGGCCCTTCTCGATCCGGTCGAACGAGCCCAGGCGGCCGCCCAGATTGTCGATCATGTGCACGAGGGTCGCCTCGCGCGTGCACGGCACGACCGGGCTGCCGTGCTCGAGCTGACCGTGGTGGGAGAGGATGATGTGGAGCACCGCCTCGGCGCGGTCGGGCGGGAAGTCGGGGATGTCCTCGATCGCGCGGCGGACCCGGTAGTAGCCGAGCGGTATCTCGCCCTGGAGGCGGCCGGCGTCGGTGAGGTCGATGGCGCCGCCCTCCATCGCGTACGCCTCGATCTTCCCGATGTCGTGCAGTAGGGCGCCGGTGACCGCCACGTCGCGGTCGAGCCCCGGGAACGTGGACGACATCGCGCTCACGCCCTGCGCCACCGACAGGCAGTGCTCCATCAGCCCGTGCCTGTAGGCCTGGTGGTAGTGCTTGGCGGCCGGCGCGTCACGCCAGCGCTCCCACACCGCGCAGTCCTCGGCGAAGAAGCCGTCGAGCAGCAGGCGCAGGTGGGGATCCTGGATCGTGCCGATCAGCTCCCGCAGCGCGGCCACCATCCGGTCGCACGACTCGACCGGGCCGTCGTGCAGATCTGCGGGCTCGTACTCGCCCGCGCGCGCGGGGCGGAGGGAGCGGATCGTGAGGCAGGCGCCGTACTTCGCGTCGCACTCGTAGGCCCCGTTCGCGATTACCACGGCGCCGAGCACGGCCACCTCGCAGGCGGACTCGACCCCGTCCCACACCACGCCCTCGACCGTGCCGGTCACGTCGCCGAGCTTGAGCTTCAGGAACGCCTCGCCGTTGCGCTTCGTGCGCCTGGTGACCTCGCGCACGACGAACGGCGAGACGACGCGAGCGCCGTCGGCGAGGTCGCGGACGAAGACCTTGGCGGGCAGCGCGGCGGCGGCCGGCGGCAGCCCGCCGGCCAGCGGCGCTTCCTCGATGAATGCAGGGCTTCCATCGAGCTGCGGCTGTGCGGGACCGGGGTCCATGGGAGGGTCAAGGTAGATCGAGCGCCGGACGACTCGGCCTGATCGTTAGGGTCCGGAGGCGATGCCCGACGCGCCCGCAGCAGCCTCCGCCGTGCTCGTCGCGGGCGGCACCGGAGCCCTCGGCACGGCCGTGGTGCGCGAGCTGCTCGACGCGGGCCGCCCGGTCACCGCCACCTGGCTCGTCGAGCGCGAGCGCGAGCGGGTCGAGGCGGAGCTCGGGGGCGACGATCTGCTGACCCTCGTCCAGGCCGACCTGATGGAGCTCGAGGGTGCGGAGGCGGCGGTGGCGGCCACCGACGGGCTCGGCGCGGTGGTGAACCTGGTCGGCGGATTCGCCTCCGGGCCGCTCGCGCACGAGACCCACCCCGACGAGTTCGACCGCATGCTGCGCCTGAACGTGCGCCCCGGCTGCACTCTCGTGTGCGCGGCGATGCCGAGGATGCTCGAGGCGGGTGGCGGTGCGTACGTCGGCGTGTCGGCGCGCCCGGCGCTCAGGCCGTTCGCGGGCGCCGCCTCGTACGTCACCGCGAAGGCCGCCGTGCTCGCCTTCGTCCAGGCGCTCGACGCCGACTACCGCAAGCACGGGATCCGCGCCAACGCGATCCTCCCGAGCGTGATCGACACCCCCGCGAACCGCGCCGCGCAGCCGGACGCGGACCACTCCGACTGGGTCCAGCCGGCCGAGATCGCACGCGTGGTGAGCTTCCTGGTGTCGGGCGATGCCGCCGTCACGTCAGGCGGCGCGATCCCGGTGTACGGCCGCGCCTGACGGGTACAGCGAGGGCATGACGACGATACCCAGCCAAGGAATCCTCAGCGAGGACAAGCAGGCGGAGCGCGACGAGCTGATCGCCCTCCTAACCAAGGCGTACTGGATGGAGCTCGAGACGGTCATGAGCTACATCTCGAACTCGACGAACCCCGACGGCGTGCGTGCCCAGGAGATCATCGAGTCGCTCAAGCAGGACGTCCAGGAGGAGCTGGGCCACGCCCAGGAGTTCGCCAACCGGATCAAGGAGCTCTACGGCGTGGTGCCGGGCTCGCTCGACTTCCAGGCCGAGCAGAGCTACCTCCAGCCGCCCGAGCAGCAGACCGACATCGTGCACGTCATAAAGGGCGTGATCCAGGCCGAGTCCGGCGCGATCGAGCACTACAACCGGATCATCGAGTTCTGCGAGGGCAAGGACCCGGTGACGCAGGACATGGTCATCGCGATCCTGCGCGACGAGGAGGGCCACCGGCGGCTGTTCGAGGGTTTCCTGCGCGAGTACCAGGTGGAGGGCCGGGCCTAGCGGGTCCACGCCGGGACGCGGTGGCCGGCCCGGGCGGCGCTCAGTCGCGCGGGCTGTAGCGCTTCAGCGGTGTCGGCACCAGCGGGATCGCCAGCCGCTTGCCGGCGGCCATCGTGGCCGTGAACAGCGCCGTGTGCGCGGGCGTCCACCCAAGGCCGTAGCCCCTGCGGATCGGCTCCGGCAGCAGCCCGGCGATCAGGAAGTTGACGAGCGGCCAGCCCTGCCGCAGGCCGAGCGGCAGCGGCGGGCCGAGGACCGTGCCGCGGGCCACCTCGCGCGCCTGCTGGGTCACGGTGACCACGTCGCTCGCGACCATGTCCTCGACGTAGTCGTCCAGGTCCGCCCAGGTTGCGGGGATCGCGGCCGCGGGGAGGGAGAAGAGCTCCGCCACGGCCTTCATCTCCTCGTGGTAGGCGTCCTTGTCGCGATCGGACATCCGGCGGACGAGCGCCTCGTAGACCACGATCGCGCCGTGGACGAAGTTGGCGTGGATCCAGAGCAGGAGCTCGGGGTCCTCCGCGCTGTAGCGGGTGCCCGCCGGGAACGACCCGAGCGGCTCGGTCAGCTCGCCGTTGACCCGGGTGTGCATCGCCCGCACGCGCTCCCCGACGGCCTCGGCCTGCTCGCGCGTGCCGAAGATCGCCATCATCATCGAGTGAGCCGTCCGCCACAGCCTCCCCCACGGCTCCTCGTCGTAGGCGGAGTGCCCCAGGAAGCCGGCCAGTGCGAGCGGGTGCGCGGCCTGCATCAGCAGCGAGCGCCCACCGCTAAGCAGCAGCACGCGCTCGCGGTGGACCGTCCACGCGACGCTGCCGTCACCGAAGCTCCCGCCCGCGCCGCGCCCGCGCAGGCCCTCGATGCGCGTCCGTCCTGCGACTGTCGTGGTCACCAGATCGAGCCTAGGCGGGCGGACACCGGGGCGTCATCCCTCCATTGGGGGGGTTAGAGGGGGACGGCTGTACGATCCGGCCGATGGGGGGCATGAGCTCGGTCGTGAGGCGATCGTCGGACCAGACGCTGGCGCGCGTGTTCGCCCGCCGGCCGGCCCGGCGGCTGCTCGTCGCGACGGTCGTGCGCTTCATCCCACGGCGCGCGCCCGAGAACCTCGACGGCTGCGTGCTGGTCGAGCTGGTCTCGCCCCCCACGCGGCGGCGCGAGAAGCGCAGCGAGCCGTGGGTGTTCGAGTTCAGCGAGGGCAGCGCGCGCGCCCGCCGCGGCGAGGTGAGCGAGCCGCAGCTGAGCGTGTCGGTCGCGGTGCCGGATTTCGTGCGGATCGCCGCCGGCCAGCTCGACCCGATGAGCCTCGTCTTCGACAAGCGGATCCGTATGAAGGGCAGCTTCGCGCTGGCGCGGCGGCTGTTCGCGCTCGCGCCGGGGGACGAGGCGCAATGACGCAGACCGCCGCCGAGACCGAGGCGCCCGTCGTGGTCGAGACCGTCGGGCTCGTGCGCGTGTACGGGGAGGGAGACAACGCGGTCCAGGCCCTGCGCGGAGTCGACCTCCAGGTGCGGCGCGGGGAGTTCGTCGCGGTCGTCGGCCCGTCCGGGTCCGGCAAGTCCACCCTCCTGCATCTGCTCGGCGGGCTCGACCGCCCCGACGCCGGGGAGGTCCTGCTCGACGGGACCTCGCTCGCTTCGCTGCCCGACAAGGAGCTCGGCCTGATCCGGCGCCGCCAGCTCGGCTTCGTGCTCCAGTTCTTCAACCTGCTGCCCACGCTCGACGCCGCCGAGAACGCGGCGTTCCCGCTCAGCCTCGACGGGGTGCCCGACGCCATCGACCGCGCCCGCACCGCGCTCGGGCTCGTCGGCCTGGCCGGCCGCGAGGACCACCGGCCCTCGCAGCTCTCCGGCGGCGAGCAGCAGCGCGTGGCGATCGCGCGCGCGCTCGTGACCCGCCCGAGCCTGCTGCTCGCGGACGAGCCCACCGGCAACCTCGACTCGCGCACGGGTCAGGAGATCGTTGACCTCTTGCGGCGCACCGCCGACGAGGGCCAGACCATCGTGATGGTCACGCACGACCTGCGCTGGACCGGCGTGGCGGACCGCGTGGTGCGCATCGAGGACGGGCAGATCGCGACCTCGGACGAGACCGCGTCCGTCGCCCCTTGAGGGCCTTCGCCGGCCTCTTCCGCCGCATCAACGCGCGGCACTTCGGCGAGCAGCGCCTGCGCACGCTGATCACGATCGGCGGGATCTCGGCCGGCGTGGCCCTGACGGTGTCGATCGCGGTCATCAACGCCACCCTCCAGGTGTCGGTGAAGGCCACCGCGCGCGATCCGACCGGCGCCGCCGACGTCGAGGTGCAGCCGGCGAACCTGAGCGGCCTGCCGCAGTCGGCGGTGAGCAGCGTGGCCTCCGTGCCCGGCGTCCGCGACGCGGTGCCGTTCACGCGCGTGGCCGCGCGCGTGAAGGGCGATTCGGGCAGCGTGCGCACGATCGTGCTCGGCGGCGACCCCGGGCCCACCGCCAGGCTGGCGAGCCGCATCGAGCAGGCGGACTCGCTGAAGATCACCCAGCGCGGGTCGCTCAGCGGCGGCGTGCTGCTGACGCCCGACCTTGCCGACGAGATCGGCGCCGGCGTGGGCGGCCGCGTCGAGGTCGAGACGCCGCACGGGCCGGTCGAGCTGCCCGTGGCGGGCACGGTCGAGGGCAGCGCGGTCGAGCGCTTCAACGCGGGGCGCGTGGCCTTCATGCACATCGCCACGGCGCAGGCCACGTTCGACCGCCGCGGCACCGTGGACGCGATCTACGTCGTCGCCGACCCGGGCACACCGATACCGCAGCTCCAGGACGCGATCCGCGAGCGCCTGCACGGAGCGGGGATCGTCGGGGACCCGGGCGAGGTGAGCCGGGGGTTCGAGAACACCCTCGGCCCGCTCGCCGCGGCCGGCACCATCTCGGGTCTCGTGGCGCTGCTGGTCGCGCTGTTCATCGTCTACAACACGATGTCGATGGCGTTCGCCGAGCGCCGCTGGGAGGTGTCGATGGCCCTGGCGCTCGGCGCCTCGCGCCGGCAGCTCGCGGGGGCGTTCCTGCTCGAGGCGCTGGTGATCGGCATCATCGCGTCGGCGGTCGGGGTGTTGACCGGAACCGCGTCCGCGTACGTGATGGCCGAGCGCGCGATCGAGGACTACCGGGGCATCACGGTCGGCCTCGCGACGCCGCCGGTCATACACGCGCGCGACCTGCTCCTCGGGGGCCTCGGCGGCGTGATCGTGACGCTGCTCGGCGCCGCGATCCCCGCGCGCCGGGTCTTCGGCCTCGCGCCGATCGAGTCGCTGCGGCCGGAGGCGGCACACGAGTGGGCGGCGACCGTCCGCGGCAGCAGCTGGACCCGGCGCCAGATCGTGGCGGGCCTGCTCGCCGTGGCGCTCGGCACGGTCGGGCTGCTGCTCTCGATCCGCCTGGTGCAGGAGGACTGGCTCGCCACGGTCACCACCGCGCTCTGGCTCGCGGGCGTGGCGCTGCTGCTGCCGCACGCGCTGCCGATCGTCGGCCGCGCACTGCAGCCCGCGCTCGCGCGGACCTTCGGCGCCCTCGGCCGGCTGGCCGGCGAGGCGCTCACCAAGAATCCGGGGCGGACGGCGCTCACCACGGGCGCGCTCATCGTCAGCTCGTCGATGGCAATCGCCGTGGCCAGCGGGCTCGACTCCTACGAGCAGCGCTTCGCGAACACCGCCGAGGGCTGGTTCGGGGGCGACCTGTACGTGGTGGCCGGGAAGAGCGACAACAGCGTCGGCGCCGACCAGCCCGTGGACCCGAGCGCGGCGGATGCGCTGCGCCGCGTCGAGGGCGTGCGCGCGCTCTATCCGCAGCGCTACGCGGTGACGCGCGTGGGCGGCGAGCCCGCGCTGATGTACGCGATCCCGATCGCGCAGGCCGCGCGCGAGGGCACCACCCGGACGCTCAGCGAGTCGGGCGCCGACCAGGACGCGCTGATCCGCGGGCTCGGGCGCGGCGAGGTCGGGGTGTCGCGCTTCACGGCCGCGCGGCTAGACTTGAAGGCGGGCGACACGATCCCGATCGCCACGCCCACCGGCACCCGCCGCTTCCGGATCGCGGCCCTGTTCAAGGACCTGGCGGGCTTCGACACGATCCAGATCGAGCACTCGACCTACGCGCGCTACTGGAACGACCGCAAGGTGGACCGCTTCGCGGTACTCGCGCAGCCCGGCGCGAACCTCGGAAAGCTGCGGGCCGACCTCGGGCGGGCGGTGGAGGCGGCCGGCCTCGACGGCCGGGTGCTCGAGCAGCAGCAGGCGGTGGAGGAGCTGGTCGGGGGCGTCGAGGGCCTCGTATCGCTCGCGCGCTCGATCCAGCTCGTGGCGCTGGTGGTGGCCGCCCTCGCGATCGCCAACACGCTGTTCGCCGCCGTGATCGAGCGGCGCTGGGAGTTCGGGCTGCAGCGCGTGCTCGGGATGAGCCGGTCGGAGGTGGCCCGCACGCTGCTGCTCGAGGCCGGCGTGATCGGTCTGATGGGAAGCGTGATCGGCGTGGTGCTGGGGGTCGCCATGGGATACGTGATGGTGCGCGCGATGACGGCCGGCTACTCGTGGGACATCCCGTTCGCGATGCCGTGGGAGCTGATCGCGTTCGGGCTCGTCGGCGGGGTGGCGATCGCGGCGGCGGCGGGCGTCACGCCCGCGCGGATCGCCACACGCACGTCGATCGTCGCGGCGCTGCGGCGCTGATCAGCCCGGGTCGAGCGACTTCAGCTCGGCGTGGTACCTCATGCGGAAGCGCTCGCCCGCGATTGCGCGGGTCTGCGTGACGGTCTCCTCCACGAGGACGTTGTCGTCCGAGACCCAGCGCTCCGACTCCTCGGTCGCCTTCACCTCGCCGCCCGCCATCGCGAGCGTGAGCCGCACGCCCACGGCGCGCACGTCGCGCCCGGCGACCGTGATCGTGCGGCGGCCTGCGAAGTCGGACCTGTAGCGACCGCTCGCCGGTCCCTCGAAGCTCACCGAGCCGCGCTGCGCCTCGAGCGTGCCGTTGAACGTGCCGCTCCCGGAGGGCTCGTTGGTGTCGAGCGGGATCGGCGGGCTCAGGCGGAACTCCGCGCGCTGGCCACCCCCCTGCGACACGAACTCGGACGCGTACGCGCTCGACCCGGCGACCGCGGCCAGCGCGGTGTCGCCGAAACGCGGCGAGTAGAGCCGCTGCACGCGGTAGCAGCGCAGCGCGCCGGCGGCACGCGCGGGGGTCACGATCAGGCGGGTCTCGTGCGGCAGCGGCTGGCTGCGGCCCTCGAGCGTCTGCGTGCCCTCGGTCCGGAAGCGGTACTCGCCCGGCGGGGCGACCAGCTCGGCGCGGCTCTCGCCCCCGCCCGCCACGCGGCCGACGGCCGCGCACTCCTCCGCCGAGGGGCGGGTCGGGGGATCGGGCCGGTCGACGTTCCGCACCGGGGCATCGCCGGAGCCGTCGTCACCGCCGCAGCCGGCCACGGCCAGCGCGATCAGCAGCGCCGGCACCAGCCGCGAGCGGACGGTCACGCGTTGGCGGCGAGGCTCGGCTCGCCGGCGGGCCCGGCCGCGGTCCTCACGCGCTCGAGCGCCAGCTCGGCCACCGCCACGAGCGGGTCGCCGGCGCCGTTGAGCGCCAGCCGCTCGACGATCGCGGTGGCACTCGCCACGTGCTGCTCGCAGTCGCGCACCGCCGCCTCGATCGCCCCGCTCTCGCGGATCGCCGCCACGGCCTCCGGCAGGTCCTCCTTCTCGATCCCGCGCGCGAGCATGCGCTTGAGTCGCGCGTCGCGCTGGAGCCCGTAGACCACGGGGAGCGTGTAGATGCCCCAGCGCAGGTCGGTGCCCGGCCGCGGCGCGGTCTGGTCGTCGCCCGCGAGCAGGCGCACAACGTCGTCGGCCACCTGGCTGGCCATACCGACGTGCCACCCGTAGTCGGCCAGCTCCGCGACCTGGTCGTCCCCGGCGAGCGCGAGCTCGGCGCCGAGCCGCGCGGCCGTCGACACCACCGCGCCCGCCGTGGCCGCCGATGCCGCGAAGTAGCGCTCCGGCGTGCGCTCGAGGTCGTAGCGATCCTCGACGTCGAGCATCCCGCCCTCGCACATGCTGCACGCCGCCCGGGCCAGGCCGCTGACCACGTTCTGACCGTGCTCGGACGCGGCCAGCGCCGCGCGGCTGACCGCGAAGTCGCTGATCAGGACGGCCATCGCGTTGTTGAACCGGGCCTGCTGGTTGCGCACCGGGTCGGCCACGAGCGTGGATATCCGGCCGACGATCCTCACGCACTCGATCGCCAGCGCCGCGGGCAGCACCTCGCCCGGCGTGCCGCCGCAGGCGCGGTTCGCGAGCAGCAGCACGCTGCCGTAGAGCGGCCCCGCGTGCGCGCGCAGCTCGCGGTGGAGCAGCTCCGACGCGAACGGGAAGCGCGTGCGCAGCAGGTCGAGCGTCCGGTTGTTCAGCTCGTCCAGGTCGTCCGCGCAGGACTGGTCGAGGTCGGCGAGCGTGCGGCGGACGGGCGTGCCCGTGAGCGTCGGCTCCTCCTCGGCCTCGAGGGCCATCCGCGCGATCGACTTGACGAACGGCAGGCGCGTGTTCCCGCCCAGCTCGATCTCGCCCTTCATCAGCTCGCGCCCGTAGCGCAGGCCGCCGCGCGTGACGAGCGATATGTCCTGCCCGAGCCGGGGGAAGCGGCGCGCCATCAGCAGGCCGGGGTCTGGCGCGCGGTCGCCCCGCCGCGCGGCGTCGTGCCCCACGTTCGCGACCAGCTCGCCGCCGAACAGCGCGTAGGCGATCCCCTCGCCGGTGATCGGGTCGGTCGTGGACGCGGCGTCCCCGACGAAGAGCATGTTCCGGAGCTGGCAGCGCTCGCGGGTGAAGTTCGTGGCCAGCGGCGAGCCGAGCGGCTCGCCGGTCGGCTCCATGTCGCCCACGCGCCGCCCCGCCCGGAGCCGCAGGTCCTCCACGAAGCGGCTCAGCACGGTGCGCAGCGGCGGCGGGTTGTCCACGCCGGGCACCCGCCACACCCCCACGCCGACGTTGGCGAGGTGCTCGCTGACCGGGAACACCCAGCCGTAGCCGAGCAGGGGCACGCCCTCGTGCTCGACCGGAACGTAGACGTCGAACGACGGCTCGAGCCGGCGCTCGGTCCGGAAGTACTGGCGCACGCCGTAGGCGACCGGCACGTTCGGGGGCCGCGTGAAGCCCGCCTCGCGCCGCATGCGCGAGGTGGCGCCGTCGGCGGCCACCACGTAGCGCGCCGCGACCTGCGCCTCGCCGTCGTCGCCGCGCACGATCACGCCCTCGACCCCGTCGTCCACGATCGCCGGCCCCTGCGCGCGGGCGCGCATGAAGCGCGCCCCCCGCGCCAGCGCCGCCTCGCGCAGCGCGTCGTCGAGCCGGCCGCGCGGCACGCAGCAGGCGCTCTCGCCGCGCCGGGCGCCGAAGTCGCGGAAGCGCGAGTGGCGGTAGTCGAGCACTCCGCGCAGGCCCGCGATCGGGTAGCTCTGGTCGATCACCGGATCGAGGCCGTAGCGGCGCAGGAAGGCCACCGCGGACGGCGTCAGGCCGTCGCCACACGGTTTCTCGCGCGGGAACGAGCCCTGGTCGATCAGCAGCACGTCGTGGCCGAGCTCGGCGAGCCTGGCCGCGCACGCGCTGCCGGCCGGGCCCGCTCCGACGACCGCGAACTCGGCCTCGTCGACGACCGCGCGCGCGCCGCTCACGCCGTCCCCACGGGCCGCGCGCGGGCCGCCGTGTAGTCGACGAGCGCGCGCAGTGACGCGCCGGCCCCCGGATCCCCGGACTCGAGCGACGCCAGCGCGGCCTGGGCCGCTTCGGCGTGGCGGTCGCAGTGCGCCTGAGCGCGCTCCAGGCCGTCGGTGGCCCGTATCGCGTCGATGACGCCCGCTAGGTCGTCGTCCTCGACGCCCTCGGCCAGGCGCGGGGCGAGCCCCGGGTCCTCCTCCATCGCGTAGATGACCGGCAGCGTGAAGACGCCGAGCCGCAGATCGCTGCCGGCGGGCTTGCCGATCGACTCCTCGCCGCCCGTGACGTCCAGCATGTCATCGGAGATCTGGAACGCCATCCCGAGGTCGTGCCCGAAGCTCGTGAGCGCGGCCACCACCGGCTCGGGCGCGCCGGACGCCTTCGCCCCGAGCGACGAGGCCAGCGAGAAGAGCCGGGCCGTCTTGCCCGCGATCGCGTCGAAGTAGCTCTCGGCGGTGCGGGCGACGTTGCCGAGATCCTGGACCTCGAGCATCTCTCCGTCGCAGATGGCGCAGGCGGCCTCCGCGGCGTCGCGGGCGAACTCGGTGTCCGCCACGAGCTCGACCGCCCGCGCGCAGAGCCAGCCGCCCGCGTAGGCGGCGGCTGGGTGCCCGTACTCGGCCGCGACGGTCGTGATCTTCCGCCGCATCTGGCCGTCGTCCACCACGTCGTCGTGGGCGAGCGTGGCGTAGTGCAGCAGCTCGGTCGCGGTCGCCACGCGCCGGACCACGTCGGAGTCCGGTTCGGGCCCGTAGCGCGCGGCCTCGAGCACGATCGTCGAGCGGAGCTGCTTGCCCTTCGTCGCGAGCAGGTGCCGGCAGGCGTTCGTGAGCGTCTGGCCCTCCGGTAGGCCGGCGGCCACGCCCTCGATCTCGTCGGGGCGAAGCGTCGCGATGGCCCCCTCGAAGTAGCTGCCCACGTACCCCCCGTCGTCGCTCGCGTCCCTCCGGGCCTCCCCGGCACGAGGTAGTCGGATCCTACGCGCCGGGGCCGCCCGGCTCAAGCGGTACTCGACGGAAGCGCACCGGGAAGGGGTGCCGGAGCGGTCAGCACTCACTTGCGCGCGGGCGCGCGCCGTGGCAGGCTGTGCACGGTCGACGGGGGCAGTGCCCGTCCAGCATCGGGGGGTGTCGTGGAGAGCAGTCAGAGCTTCGCCGGCGGGCTGAAGGCGGCCCGGGCGCACATCGGTGTCATCACGCGCGACGTGTGGCCGCCGCGCACGGCGCTTCTCAACCTGCGCCGCGGCCTGTGGCCGCCGAGCGCCGCCGTCGCCACGTTCCGGCGGGCGCGCGAGGTCTGGCCGCCCCTGCTCGCGATCGCGAAGATGTCGAAGGTCACCTTCTGGTTCATCTGGGTCACGCCGCTGATCTTCGGCTACATCGCCTCGGCGGACAGCCGCGGCTCGGCTCAGGACCTGATCTGGTTCGTGCTGGTGTTGGCCGGCGTGTGCTTCGTGGAGAGCATCAACTGCATCCACAACGAGCTGATGGACCAGGAGGAGGACGCCGCCAACCAACCCCGGCGCGCGACGCTGATCGCGTCGGTCGGCGAGGGGCCGCTGTGGCTCCTCGTGCTCGTGGGGTACGCGGTCGTGGCCATCGGGATCGTCCCGATCGTGCTGTTCGTCGGCCTCGACGTGGCCCTCCTGATCACGGCCGCGTCGGTGGCCCCGGTCCTCTACAACGCGGGACCGCGGCTGAAGCGCCGCGCGGTGATGGCGGAGCTCGACATCGCCTGGGCCGTGTTCTTCACGTATCTCACCGGATGGTCGTTCAACCAGCCGATCGGGGACGTGCCGGCGATCATCTGGCTGCTCACGTTCTTCTTCGGGATCACGTCGTTCCTCAAGGACATCCCGGACATCAGGGGCGACCAGCAGGTCGGCGCCGGCGGGCTGTTCAGCATCAAGCGCGACAACCTGAGGAAGGTGGCCACGGCGTTCGTGTACGTGAGCCCGTTCGCCGTCGTGGCAGCGCTCGTCGCGGTGGACGAGCTGCCGGACCGGATGCTCTGGCTGCTCGCGCTGCTGCCGCTGTCGGTGTGGCTGATGGTGATCGGTGAGCGCGTCGCGTCGCTGGGCACGCTGATCGTGGCCTACGAGTCGTCGTTCCTCTACGTGCACGTGTTCTTCCTGGTGATGTTCGTCCTGTACACGCCGACCCTTGCGGCGGCGATCGCGGCAGCGGTGCTGTTCGCCGCGCGGGTCCTCGTGCTCTACCTGGGTCTCGCGCCGCGCTTCGTGGAGCCGGACTTCAACTGGCGCACGTCGTTCGGCGCGCTGGTGCGGGGGGCGTAGCCGTGGCGGCGGAGCGGCACTACGACATCGTGGTCATCGGGGCCGGGCTCGCGGGCCTGGCGGGCGTGATCGCCCTGCGCGACGCGGGGCTGAGCGTGGCCGTGGTCGACAACATCGCGAAGATCGACGGGTCGCGGATGAACTGGGGCCACGACCTCCAGCCGAACGCGCTGGCCGCGCTCGAGTCCCTCGGCCTGCTGGACCGGGTGAGGGAACTCGGCGCCTGGCACGACGCGTACCAGCTCGAGAAGCTCGGCGGCGGGCCGCTCTCGCACTGGGACTACTCGATGCTCGACCACCGCCACCCGTACGCCGTGTGCATCAGGACGCACGTGCTGCGCGAGCTGCTGCGCGAGGCCACGCGGGAGCTCGACTTCGTCGACCTCCACATCCCGGCCACGTACACGGGGCTCGAGCGAACCGAGGGCGGCCACGCGGTCACGATCGAGACCGGCGAGGGGGCGACCGAGCGGGTGCACGGGCGCCTCGTGGTGGCGGCGGACGGTCCGCGCTCGCGCGTGCGCGAGGCGGCCGGGATCAGGGCGCGCTTCAAGCGCGGCAAGCGCCACTGGCTCGACGTGATCATGGACAACCCCGGCGACCGGATCAAGGACGGCTACGTCTACTTCGGGCGCGGCGAGTACCTCGGGATCGTCCCGACGCGTCCCGGCGAGCTGGTCGCGTTCCACCTGACCTCGACGCCGAACCTCGACGCCTACAAGCAGATGATCGGGGGCATCGACGGCTTCCGCGCGCGCTATGCGGAGATGGCGCCGATCCTCGCCGAGCCGGCGCAGAGCGTGGACTCGTTCGACCGCACCTCGCACACGCTCGGCCACAGCATGCGCGCCGAGACCTGGGTCGACGACGGCCTGCTGCTGCTGGGCGACTCGGGCGTGACGGTGAACCCGATCACGAGCTCGGGCGCCGGGCTGGCGCTCGAGGAGGGTGTCGCGTTCGGCGAGGTGGTCAGCGAGTGCTTCGCGAAGGGCGACCTCTCGGCCGCGGCGCTCGCGCCGTACGAGGAGCGCTGCCGCCCGCGCGCCGAGAAGATGCAGGACATGGGCGACACCTGCACGTTCGTGTTCGGTTCGCGGCTGCCGGTGGTCAACGGGCTGAAGCTGCGGATGCTCAGCCGGATCGACCGCGACCCGGCGATGAAGCACCGGATCCTCGCGTACTTCTCCGGCATGGAGCCGGACCCGATCGGCTACCGCGACGGGCTCGCGGCGGCCGGGCTCTGGCCGCGCGGCAGGCGCCCCGCGGCGTCCATGCCCGCCTGAGCCGCGCTCTCCATGCAGGCGCCGTACAGGTAGTCGCCGGCGAGCTGCACGGGCCCCGGCTCGAGGCTCGACCGGAACTCGGCCAGCTCGCGCGCGCGGCCGGAGGGAAAGCGCGGCACGACCCGCTCGGCGCGCACCGGCCGGCGCCCCGTGATCGCGCCGCTCAGCTCGGGATGCAGCTCCACCAGCTCGGCCTCGAGCGCCGCGGCCAGCTCCTCGTCGCCACGAGCGCGCGCGTCGGGGCTCGCCGATAGGGCGACCAGGCCGCCGCCGTCATGCGCCAGGAAGTTCGCGAAGACGACCGCGTGGAGGGCGCGGCCGGGCTCCGGGGGGATCACCTCCATGTAGAGGTCGTTGCCACGCGGGTCGGCCTTCTGGAACGGCTCGCGGGTGCGCACGAAGTGCACGAAGCCGTCGGAGTACTCGGTGGAGGCGAGGAACGCGCGCGCGGCCGCGGGCGCACCCGGCCACAGGTCGAGCGTCACGTCGGCGGGCGTGGCCACAACCGCGCCCGTCGCCCGGTACTCCAGCTCGGCCCCGTCGGGGCCGGTCGCGGCGACGCTCACCCCGCCGTCCCCCGTCTCCACGCGAGTGACCCGCTGGCCGCAGCGCACGTCGAGCCGCGCCGCCAGCGCCGCCGGAATGGAGCCCATCCCCGCGCGCGGCGTGAGCGCCTTGCCCGGCGGGTCGGCGGCGAGCACCACCATCGGCAGGCCGATCTCCTCGAGCCGGTAGCCGCAGAAGACCTCGATCAGCGGCGAGACGTAGAAGCGCGCCGCGTCGTGGGCCACCACGTCCTGAAGCGCCGCGCGGTCCACGCGCGCGCCGCTCGCCACGTCGTAGAAGCGCGCCCGCCGCGCGGCGACCCTGGCCATCGGGCCGGTGAGCTTCGCCACCGAGGCCCGGTCGCGCCAGCTCACCGCCGAGAAGCGCGCGAAGTCGCGGGCGCGCGTGAACGGGTTCGGGGTGTGGGCGTAGTCGGCGTAGCTCCAGTCGCCGTCGCGGCGCACCGCCGTGCGGAACGCGTTCGGGAGGTCGCGCAGCTCGTCCTCCAGGCCGAGCTCGGCGGTCAGCCGCATCAGCTCGTCGTAGCGCGCGGCCATGTAGACGCCGCCCAGCTCGATGTGGCAGCCGTCCCACTCCTCGGTGCGCACGCGCCCGCCCGGCACGGCGTCGGCCTCGAGCACCACCACGTCCCTCCCCTGCTCGCGCAGGTGGTGCGCGGCGGTGAGACCGGCGATGCCCGCCCCGACCACGAGCACGTCGGCGTTCTGCGATTCCGAGGCCACGGAGCGGGCGCGAGTGTACCTTGGCGGTCCGTGGACGGACCGTCGCTCGAACGCTCCCTCGCCGCGTTCGCGGCGCTCAGCGCCATGCTGCTCGCGCTCGACGTGCGCATGCGGCGCACCGGGGGCGGTGGCATCGTCGCGCTCGAGTGGGCCGGCAGCCCGCGGCGCGCCGACGCGGTGCTGCGCCGCTGGGGGCCCGCCGGCCGGCGCGCGGCGCTGGCGTCGCTGGTGCTCGAGTTCGGCTACGCCGTGAGCTTCAGCGCGCTGCTGGCCGCGGGGCGGCGGCGCTTCGCGCCGGCCAGCGCCCGGACCCCGGCCGCGGCGCTGGCCCCGGCGGCGGGCGCGCTCGACGTGGTCCAGACCGTGGCGCTGCTGATGGTGCTCGCCGGCCGCCGCGGCACATGGCCGCGCGTGGCGCGCTGGTCGTCGTTCACCAAGTTCGGCGTGATGGGCGCCGACGTCGCGCTGATCGCGGTGGCCGCCGCCAGGCCTAGCGATCCCAGCGGATCGTGAGGTCGCGCACCGCCGCGTGCGGCTGCGCGCGCAGCGAGTCCACCACCCCGCCGGCGAACGGCATGTCGAACGGGTAGCCCATCGGCCGCGTGTCCGGGTAGCGGCGGTTGCGCACGCCGCAGAAGCTGGCCGAGCCGCAGCGATCCTCGTGCGGCACGCTGTCGCGCCCCGTGTCTGTCGCGAAGACCGCCAGCTTGAACGGCATCCCCTCGGCCGTCGCGCGCGGCAGGAGCATGTTGTACGGCCAGCCGCACTCGCAGTAGTCGGCTCGCTCGCCGGGCGGGGTGGGG
>DASVPL010000284.1:0-22254 GCA_036382905.1 Thermoleophilaceae bacterium
CCAACGCCACGCGCGGGTGCGAGGACCAGCTCGGCCGGGTCGAGCAGGTCCGCCGCGAGTTCCCCGGGGTGGCCTTCGTGGGGGTCGTCAGCAAGCGCAGCCGCGCTGAGGCGGAGGCCCTCGCGCGCGCAAACGGCTGGGGCTTCCCGGTCGTGGTGGACCGCGACGCGCAGCTCTTCAACCTCTACGGGATCGGCGACTGCCCGACGACGATCTTCGCCCGCCGGGGTGGCATCGCCAACCGCTCCGTGCGCGGCGAGCTCGGCGCGGCGCGGCTGCGCGCCGAGCTCGCCGAGATCCGATGACGGAGGAGCCGCGGCTCGAACCCGGCTGGATCGCCGAGGAGCTGCGGATCGAGTTCCCGGAGCTGCGCCTCGTCACGACCACGATCGACGGCGGGCCGGCCCGCAGCCCGAACGCGGTGAAGGACCGGCTGCGCGTGCTGAGCAACCGCTACACGGGCCAGAAGGCGATCGCCCTGCGCCAGCAGCCGATCCCGTGGGCCTACCGCGTGTTCTTCCGCCAGGTGGGGATCGACCCCGACGACCACCGCACGCCCGTGGAGGCCTACGCGCTCGAACGCATGCGCGCGGGCGGCTTCCAGAGCCAGAACCTGCTGCTCGACGCGCTGACGATCGCGACCGTCGAGACCGGCGTGCCGGTGGTCGCGTTCGACGAGACGACCCTCGACGGGCCCCTCGGCCTGCGCCTGTCGGAGCCAGGGGAGCTGCTCGGGGGAGACGGCCGCCCGCTGTCGTCGCGCCAGGTGGTGATCGCGGACGCGGAGCGCTCCGTGGCAGTCCTGTTCGCGGACTTCGCGGAGGGAGTCGAGCCGCGCTCGCGGACCCGCCGCCTGCGGCTCGCCTCCGTGCAGGTGAAGGGCGTGCCGGACGTGAGCGTCGAGGAGGCTCTGTGGACGGTCGCCGAGACCGTGACGGGGACCGAGCTGCCGTAGCCCGGGGGCCGATCCCGGTGCTACGATCGCGACAGCGACGGCGAGGAGGACCGATGGCCGAAGTATTCGAACTGCGCGCGGGAGTACCGGCCCCCGTCTCTCCGATGCCGCTTCGCCCGGGGACGCTCCCCGACGAGGCGGCCGCGCGGCGCACGCTGCGCGAGCAGATCGCCCGGCTCGAGTCCGAGCTCGGCGCGCTCTTCTGCTCCACCTTCCCGCGCACGGGCTTCGACTGGGACGTCCCGTCGCAGGGCGGCGGCCCGCGCTTCCTCTCGCTGAGCGAGCTGGAGCAGGTGCGCGATCGCCTCGCCGACCGGCTCGCGCACAACCGCGGCCTGCTCGGCGACCGCACCTATGTCGAGGAGCTGAACCGCCGCCGCATCGAGGAGATGCTGCTCAACCCCGCCGAGCACAAGTGGGTGCGCGTCCAGAACGAGGACATCGGCGAGCGCGGCTGCAAGCAGTGGCACGTCCGCCCGCGCTTCGGCATCCTCGGGATGCTGATGAACTGGTGGCGGGTCCGCATCTCCTCGGGCTGCCCGTTAGCCATGCCGGCGACGGCCGGTCCCTGATCCAGGTGGGTAAGCGAAGCCGCAAGCGCGGGGCCTCCGGCACCGACGTCTCGCCCTCGGGCACGAGCCGTGCCGAGCGCGACGAGGCGCGCCGCCGCCGCGCGCAGGCCGCCGAGCGCGCGCGGGCGGCTAGCCCGGGCGCGACGGGCCGCCCGCGTCGCCGCGGCTGGCCCACCATCGACGAGCGCCCGCCGGCTCCGTGGGGAAACCTCCCGCTGGTCGAGATAGCGGTGCTGCTCGCGATCGTCCTGTTCGTGGCTGGGCTCGTGATCGGCGGCGAGCGCGGTCAGATCCTGCTGACCGGCGCGCTCGGCCTGGGGTCGCTGGCCGGGCTCGAGCTCTCGATCCGCGAGCACTTCGCCGGGTACCGCTCGCACACCACACTGATCGCCGCGGTCTTCGCGTTCGTGGCGATGGCGGTCACCTTCTTCGCCGCCGGCAAGGGCGACGCCGCGCGCGCGCTGATCCTCCCGGTCGCGGGCATCACCTTCATGGCGACCTTCTACTGGCTGCGCGAGGTGTTCAAGCGCCGGTCCGGAGGGCTCGGGTTCCGGTGATCCGCAACGTCGTACGCAGCGGCGAGAGCGCCGTGCTCATGCTGACGATCATGTTCGTCGGCAGCCTCGGGCTGTGGGTCGGCATCCCGGTCGGGGCGCTCTTCGTCGGCTCGCGCGTGCAGGAGGCGAGCGACTCGATAGCGCTCGCGATGGTCGCCATGACGCTGATGGTGATAGGAAGCCTTGTCGTGCTCGTCCCGATCCTCGGCTGGCTGAACCACAAATACATGGAGATCCGCGTCGCCCGCGGGCGCCAGGACCTGGGCAATGCGCCGCTCGAGGGCGTCATCGTGGTGAGCGCGGCGGTGGCCGTCGTGGCCTTCGTGATCTGGGTGGCCTTCTTCGCCGGCACGGCGCCGTTCACGGGGTCGCAGTGAGCCTCGAGACCACCAACCCCGGCGGCACGCCCGCCCCCGAGCCGCGCCGGCTCGCCATTCGCGGCATCCACCACATCACGCTGATCTGCGCCAACGCGGAGCGCTCGGCGGCGTTCTACCGCGACCTGCTCGGGCTGCGGCTGCTCGAGTCGGGGGTCAACCAGGACGACCCCGGCGCGCGGCACTTCTACTTCGGCGACGCGGCCGGCAGCCCCGGCACGGTCATCACGGTGATGGAGTACGCGCAGATGGACGAGGGCGATGTTGGCCGCGGCTCGACCCACCACTTCGCCCTGACCGTGGATTCCGCCGAGGAGCTCGAGGGCTGGCGCCAGTACCTCACCTCGCGCGGAGTCGGCTGCACGCATGTCATGGACCGCCAGTTCTTCAGGTCGATCTACCTGCGCGACCCCGACGGGCACATCGTCGAGCTGGCGACCCGCGGGCCCGGTTTTCCCGAAGGCTGAGGCGCAGGCGCCGGCTCGGGCGGCCGGGCGGGGGCGGCGAGGGGACCGCCAACCCGCCCGGCGCGCACCGGTTCTAGGCCGTCGAGAGCGCCTCCGCTTCCAGGATGCGGTTGGCGCCCGCCTTGGCCGAGAGGACCGCCGCGAGGGCCTGTCGCTGCCTCGCGGTGAGAGTTCCGATCTGCTTGTTCTCGGGGAGCCCGAGCGAGAGGAGCAGCCGCCGGCAGCGCGCGCGTCCCCAGCGCCGCTGGCTCATCAGGAGGTCGCTCACCTCCATGCTCGCCGCCTCCCACGGGCAGGCCATCACGACCTCTGCGGCAGACATCTGCTGCGACGCCACCTTCCGCTTCAGCTCCGCGCGCGCGAGCCGCACGCGGTTGGCGTGATGGAGTGCCCGCAGATGTTGTGGCGCAGCAGTGGTCGTGGCGGTCTCGCCCATTCGTCCTCCCCAGAAGACAGTTGTTCGCGCTTGCCGATCGCAGCAACCATCCAGAACGCGGTTGGTGTCCCGAACGACACCCCCTCGCACGGCCTCCCTTGGTCCGTCTGCCCGTCTGGTCGCTGCGGCGGATGAAACCTAAGCCGAGTGATCCCCGGTGGTCAACCGGCCAAACGAAGCTCTGCCGCTAAGAGCGGGCTTTTCCTCAGAAGGGCTCGCGCAACGCCTACCCCATGCGGCGGACAGCTCAACTTGAGGTCCCCCGTGAGGTGTATACCTCCCCTCGATGCGGTCAACGAAAATCGTCGCCACGATCGGTCCGGCGTCGCGTGATGCGCCGGTGCTCGAGGCGATGATCGAGGCCGGGCTCGACGTGGCGCGGCTGAACTTCGCGCACGGGGACCCGGAGCACCACGCGGAGACCGTCGGCATGGTCCGGGCCGCCGCCGAGCGGGTCGGGCGCCAGGTGGCGGTCCTCCAGGACGTGCCCGGGCCGAAGCTGCGGATCGGGCCGGTCGCGGACGAGGTGGCCAATCTCGAGGTGGGCAGCAGCGTGGTGCTCACGAGCGAGCGGATCGAGGGCGACTCGACGCGCCTGCCGGTGGCCTGGCCCGGGTTCGCCGAGCTGCTCGGCACCGGCGACATCGTCTACCTCGCCGACGGTGCGATCCGGCTGCGCGTGCAGGACTCGCGCGACGGCGAGGTCGACGTGAAGGTCGAGGTGGGGGGGACCGTCGGCTCGCGCCAGGGGATGAACCTGCCCAACGTGACGATGTCGCTCCCGGCGGTGAGCGAGGACGACATCAAGCTGGTCGACGCCGGCGTGCGGATGGGCGTCGACCTCATGGCGCTGTCGTTCATCAAGACCGCCGACGACCTGCGTCCCGTTCGCGAGCGCCTGGCCACCCACGACAGCGACATCCCGGTGCTGGCCAAGATCGAGAAGCCGCAGGCCGCGGAGAACGTGGAGGAGATCGTCGCGGCCGCCGACGGGATCATGGTCGCGCGCGGCGACCTCGGGATAGAGCTGCCGATCGAGGAGGTGCCGCTCGTCCAGAAGCGCCTGCTCTACGTCGCCGGCCAGCTCGCCAAGCCCTCGATCACGGCCACTCAGATGCTCGAGTCGATGGTTCAGTCCACGCGACCGACCCGTGCGGAGGTGACCGACGTCGCCAACGCGATCTTCGACGGCACCGACGCGGTGATGCTCTCCCAGGAGACCGCGATCGGGCGCGACCCCGCGGGCGTGGTGCGGATGATGGCCGCGATCGCGGAGGCGACCGAGCGCGAGCTGCCGTACTGGCGGATGCTCACCGAGCGCGGCCTGCGCGGCGGCGACGTCGACGCGTCGGTGGTGTTTGGCGCCGTCGGTGCGGTCTACCAGCTCGGCCTCAAGGCGCTCGTGTGCCCCACGATGACCGGGCGCACCGCGCGGCTGATCGCCTCGCACCGCCCGCAGGTGCCCACGCTCGCGCTCTCGCCGCGACCGGAGATCGTGCGCCGCTGCTGCCTCTACTGGGGCGTGCAGGGGGCGCTGCACGAGGAGCCCGAGGACACGATCGGCCTGCTCGATACGTGTGTCGAGGCTGCGCGCAACGCCGGGCTCGCCACGTCGGGCGACCGGATCGGGATCACGGCCGGCGTGCCGATGGGCGTCGAGGGCGGCTCGAACCTCTTCAACGTCCACACCCTCGAGTAGCGCGCCGGCGCGCGGCGGCTACTCGGCGGGCCGGCAGCGGTCGAACGCTTCGAGCGCCCGGTCCAGGTGCTCGCGCTCGTGCGTGGCCATCACGCTGGTCCGCAGCAGCGCCGCGCCGCGCTCGACCGCGGGGTAGAGCGCCACGTTCACGTACACGCCCGCGTCGAAGAGCGCCTTCCACATCAGCGCCGCCTGCCAGTCGTCGCCGATCACCACTGGCACGACCGGGGTCACGTGTTCCCCGCCGCTCTCGATCACGGTAAAACCGAGCTCCTGGAGGCCGTTCTCGAGGTAGAGGGCGTTCTCGCGCAGGCGCGCCAGCAGGTCCGGGCCCTCCGGCGAGCGGATGATCCTGAGCGCGCCGAGCGCCGCGCCGACCGCGGCCGGGACCGCCGCGGCGGTGAACATGAACGCGCGCGACTGGACGCGCAGGAAGTCGATCACGTCGGCTGGGCCGGAGATGAAGCCGCCGCAGCTCGCGAGCGACTTCGAGAAGGTGCCCATGCGCAGGTCCACGGAGTCCTCGACCCCGAGCGCCTCGCACGCCCCGGCCCCGCGGGCGCCCATGACGCCGACGCCGTGGGCCTCGTCGACCATCAGCCGCGCGCCGTGGGCGCGGCAGAGCTCGGCCACCCGCGGCACGTCGCAGACGTCGCCCTCCATCGAGAAGACGCCGTCGACCACCACGAGCACGCCGCCGCCGTCGCCTGTGGCGCGGGAGAGCATCGTCTCGAGCTTGTCGAGCCGGTTGTGGCGGAACGGCCGCACCTTCGCGTGCGACATCGCGACCGCGTCCATGATCGAGGCGTGGTCGCCGGAGTCGCAGATCACGGTGTCGGTGGGGGAGAGGAGCGTGGCGATCGCTCCCACGTTCGCCTGGTAGCCGGTGGTGAAGACGAGCGCGGCCTCGTCGCCCATCCACTCCGCCAGCTCGCGCTCGAGCTCGAGGTGGAGCGGGATCGTGCCGTTCAGGAAGCGCGAGCCGGTGAGCGCGGTGCCGTAGCGCTCGAGCGCGTCCGCCGCGGCCTGCTTCACGCGCGGATCGCGGTTGAGCCCGAGGTAGTTGTTCGACCCGAGCATCACGCGCTCGGCGCCCTCCATCTCCACGACCGGCCCGGCCTCGCCCTCGAGCAGCCGGAAGTACGGCATGAGGTCGTGCTCCCGCGCGGCGCGCAGGATCTCGAGGCGCTCGTGGTTGCGCGCCTTCTCGAACAGATCGGTGACGGTCTCGGCCATTCGAGTAGGGTCAGGAAGCGTGTCGCTCGAGGTACGCCCGGTCCGCTCGCGTGCGGACCTGATGCGCTTCATACGCCTGCCGTGGCGCATTTACTCTAACGAGCCGCTCTGGGTCCCCCCGCTCGTGTTCGAGCGCAAGCGGTTCCTGAATCCGCGCAAGAACCCGTGGTTCGAGCACGCCGAGGCCGAGCTGTTCATCGCCTGGCGCGGGCGGCGCCCGGTGGGCCGGATCAGCGCCCAGGTCGACCACGACTTCAACGACTACCACGGCAACAACTGGGGGATGTTCGGGTTCTTCGAGTGCGAGGACGATCCCGAGGCGGCACGCGCGCTGCTCGCCGCCGCGGAGGACTGGCTGCGTGGGCGCGGCCGCGACCGGATGGTCGGCCCGATGGACTTCTCGATGAACGACGAGGCCGGCCTGCTGATCGAGGGCTACGACATGGCCCCGATGGTCAAGCAGCCCTACCACCCGCGCTACTACAAGCCGCTGCTCGAGGGCGCGGGGCTGGCGAAGGCGATCGACCTCTACATGTGGACGCTGAACGTCACCGACAAGGAGAACATGCTCCCGGTGATGTTCGATCTGGCCGAGAAGCTCGAGCCGGAGCACGGCATCACGATCCGCCACGTGAAGGTGGGCGACCTGATCAAGCGCGAGATGGAGCGCTTCGTCGAGGTCTACAACGAGGCCTGGAAGGACAACTGGGGGTTCGTGCCGCTGCGGGTGGACGAGATGGTCCACGCGGCGAAGGAGTCGCGGCCGGTGCTGCACTCGGACTGGCTGATGGTCGCCGAGGACCGCTCCGGCGAGATCGTCGCTTTCGCGCTCACCGCGCTCGACGTCAACCAGGTGCTGGCGCCGATGAACGGGCGCCTGCTGCCGCTCGGCTGGCTGCGCTTCCTGTGGGGGGTGAGGCGGATCGACTGGGTTCGGGTCGGCTTCCTCGGCGTGCGGCCGGAGCTCCAGCACACCGGGGTGGCGGCGGGGCTGTACGTGGAGCACTTCGAGACGGCCGAGCGCCACAAGTACCTGAAGGGCGGCGAGACCGGCTGGATCCTCGAGACCAACACCGCCATGAACCGGGGCATGGAGGCGATGAACGGCCGGATCGTGAAGAAGTACCGGGTGTACGAGCGCGAGCTCGCGACCCCGTCCCGGAACGGCAGCATCTAGGTTTTCCACGACGTTCCTGACTTATGGGTCGTATGGACCCACAAGTCAGGAATGTCGGATGAAACGGGGCGCCGACCGCGGGGGTAGACTCGCCCGCTCGTGGAGGACGCCGCCTACACGCCGCCCGAGGTCGTCGACGAGGACGGCCGGCCGCTGCCGGTCCCCGTCCGCAGCCGCGCTGTGGCCGAGCGCCCGGACGGGGTGCTCGCCGCCCCGATGGCCGCTACGGCCGGCGGCATCGTGGCCGGGCTCGCGACGATGATGATCGTCCGCGGGCTGCGCCACCGCCCCAAGCGTGTCCGCGTAGGCGGGCGCCGCCGGGGCAAGGCGCTCGAGGTCACGGCCACGCGGTCGTTCCTCGTCGACGTGCACATGCTCAAGCGCTAGTGGCGACCGCCGCCGTGCGCGCAGCCGAGCCGGCCGCCGCTCCGCGCGGGGGAGAGGCCGCACCGCCGCGCCGCGGGGCCGCCGCCGTGCGCGCAGCCCAGCCGGCCGCCGCTCCGCACCGCGGTCCCTCCGTCGTCGAGCTCGACGTGATCCCGCCCGGCCCGTACCGGCTCCCTCCGCCCGGGCGCGACGGCGTGATGCGCCGCCGTGACGGCGCGCTCGTGCGGGTGCTCCACTGCCCGGAGGACCGGGAGGCGCGGGTCTGCGCCTGGATCGCCAACGGGGCCGTGCGGCTCCGCGCCGAGGCGCCCACGCGCGAGTGCGCGCTCTACGCGGTCGACCGGATGCGGTTCGCCCTCGGGCTCGACCACGACATCCGGCCGTTCCTGCGCCGCTTCCGCTGGGATCCGCTGATCGGTCCGATCGTGCGCCGGCGCCCGTGGATCCGCCCGCTGCGCCGGCCGGAGCCGTTCGAGGCGCTGGCGTGGGCGATCACCGAGCAGCTCATCGAGTCCGAGCGCGCTTCGGCGATCCAGCGCGTCCTGGTGCGCCGCTTCGGCCGCCGCAGCGACTGCGGCACGCTGCGCGACGCGCCGTCGGCGGCACGGCTCGCGCGCTGCGGTCAGGCCGAGCTCCAGGCGTGCGACCTCTCGGCCGGCCGCTCCCAGGCGCTGATCCGGGTGAGCCGCGAGGTCGCGGCGGGTCGCGTGGACCTGAGCGAGCACGAGCCCACCTGGCGGCGCCTGCGCACCATCCGCGAGATCGGCCCGTGGACGCTCGAGTGCCTCGCCCTCCACGGCCAGGGCCGCGACGATCAGATCCCGGCGGGCGACCTCGCGTACGTGAAGCTGGTCGGCAACCTGGCCGGCCTCGGCCGGCGCGCCACGGTCGACGAGGTCTACGAGTTCTTCGAGCCCTACGCGCCCTACGCCGCGCTTGCGGGCCAGTACATGCTCAACGCGTCGTATCTGAAGGGGCCAGCCGCCGGTACGCCCACCAGCCGATCGCGATCATGGCCACCCAGGCGAGGCCCGAGCCCCAGATCGTCGGGTCGGTGATCGACACGTCGCGCGCCTGGCTGCCGGCGTAGATCGGCAGCCCGAACTGCGGGGTGAGCCCCGCCACCGTCGTCCAGGTGAAGCGCCAGAGCGGCATCCGCGCGAGGCCGGCCGCGTACGAGAGGAGGTTGATCGGCATGATCGGGATCGCGCGCACGGCGAGCAGCACCGGCACCGGCGCGTCCGCCGCCCAGTCGCGCAGGCGGTCGAGCGCCGCGGGCTCCACGAACCGGTTCGCGATCCGGTCGCCGAACGACCGCGCCAGCCAGTACGCGACCAGACAGGACGCCGTCCACGCGGCCATCATCAGCACCAGCGCCGCCCAGAACCCGTACGCGTAGCCGGCGGCGATGTTGAGGATCTCGGAGGGGAACGAGACGACAGCATGAGCCACCGCGATCCCGAACACCGCCACCGCGCCGAGCGCGCCCCACGACTCGACGTTCTCGCGGAACTCCTCCGGCCGCGGCAGCAGCCCGGTGCCGGCGAGCGTGAGCCCGCCGACGACCAGGAACAGAACGACGAGCGCGGTCCGTCCGCTCAACCGCCGCTCACGCCGGGCCACGGCGCGATCCTACGCGGCCATCGACTCGAACGCGCTCGCTGCCTCGGCCAGGTCCTCCACCACGCTCGCCAGCGCTGCGCGGGTGGCCGAGTCCACGACCTCGCGGCCCACGACCTTGTCGTTGGCGCGATCGACCGCGAGCTCGCCGTCGATCACCATCGCGCCGGACAGCGTCAGCGCGCGCCGGACCTGCTCCTGCGCCCACTTCGCCCCGTAGGCGGTGGTGCTCGCGCTGATCACGGCTGCCGGCTTCGCGACGAGGGCCGCCTCGCCGTGCGGGCGCGAGGCCCAGTCGAGCGCGTTCTTCAGCGCGCCCGGCATCCCGCCGTTGTACTCCGGGGTGGAGACGAGCAGGGCGTTCGCCTCCCGGATCCGGCGGTTCAGCTCCTGCACCGGCTCCGGCAGCACCGACTCGCGGTCCTCGTTGAAGGCCGGGATGGAGTCGAGCCCGTCGAAGAGCTCGATCTCCACCCCCGCCGGAGCGAGATCCCGCGCGGTACGGACGAGGGCCGTGTTGTGGGAGCCGATCCGCAGGCTTCCCGATATCGCGAGGATCCGCATCGTCCTACGCCTCCTTGACTGCCTCGACCGACAGGACCAGGCGGACCTTCTCGCCGGCGATGAGCACGCCCTTGGGCGACTTCGCGTTGAACGGGATCTCGTAGTCGAACCGGTCGATCTCGCCACGCCCGACCAGGCTCAGGCGGTACCCGCCGAACGGGTCCTCACCGCCGCCGTCGACCTCGACCGCCAGCGTGACCGGCTTGGTGACGCCGCGGATGGTCAGGTCGCCGTCGAGCTCGTAGCCGTCCTCGACCTGCCGCACGCCCGTGCTCGCGAACGCGATCTGCGGGTGGTTGGCGGAGTCGAAGAAGTCCTCGCTCTGGAGGTGGCTCGCCAGCTGCTCGTCCCTGACGTCGACGCTCGTGACGTCGACCTTGCCCTCGACCCGCTCGAGCGTCCCGTCGCCGGTCTCGAGCGTGCCCTCGTAGCCGGTGAACCGGCCGCGGAACGTCGAGATGCCGAAGTGCTTGACCTCGAACCCGATCGTGGAGTGGACCGGATCGACCGTCCAGGTGCCCGCCGGGATCTCCACCGCTCCCGCCTGCGGCTGCGTTGCCGTGCTCATTCTCGGTGCCTCCTTGTTGATTCAGCAGTAGTTGACTGCGCAAGGAACAGACTAGCAGCGTTTGTTGACACGTCAACCTTTGTGCATACACTGAAGGCATGGCCAATTCCGTCTCTCAACCCAAGCTCACGGCGCTCCACTCGCTGCGCCGTGCCCGGCACGTGCTCCTCGACCGGCTCGAGAACGCGCTGCGCGCCGACGACCTGCCACCGCTCGCGTGGTACGACGTGCTCTACGCGCTCGAGGGCGCGGGAGAGCACGGCCTGCGCCCGCGCGACCTCGCGTTCGAGGTGGCGCTCACGCCGAGCGGCCTCACCCGCCTGCTCGACCGCATCGCCGCAGCCGGGCTGGTCGAGCGCAGCGTGTGCCCGAGCGACCGCCGCGGGTTCAACACAACGCTGACGCCCGCCGGCCGCGACACGCTCGCGCTGATGCGGCCCGTCTACATGCGCGAGCTCGAGGCCGGCTTCGGCAGCCTGATCACCGACGCCGAGGCCGAGCAGATCAGCGCGATCCTCCAGCGCGTGAGCAGCAGCGCGTGCACGCTCGCCGGCGAGGAGGCCGCGCCGCAGGCCAGCGCGGCCTAGCCAAGCGGAGGTCGAGCATCTAGGCTGGCGGTGCCGGCGGACTCGCAATGCGCAAGGCCCTACCCCTCATCCTCCTGGCCCTGACCGGGCTCGCACCCTCGGCTGCCTCCGCGGCGGAGGAGGAGCTGACGCTCTACTCGCCGCCGGTCAGGACGCTGCCGTACGTGCACGACACGCACCAGCTCCAGCTCCCGGCCGACGGCATCCACGCGCCGAAGAAGCCGGGCTACGTGGTCGGCGTGAAGGAGCAGGTGCTGGTGGACAGCAAGGATCCCGACGCGAAGCCGCTCGGCAACGCGCAGATGATGATCCACCACCTCGTCTACTTCGCGCCCGGCCGCGCCGAGGACTCCGAGGGAAGTTGCTGGCGCGGCGCCGGCTTCATCACCGCGCGCGGTGAGGAGCACCCCGAGGGCAACTTCGACTTCATGCCCGCCGACAGCCGCGACCGCTACGGCATCGTCAACAAGCGCCCGGACGGCTCAGCCCCCGACTGGCACCTGGTCGCGATGATCATGAACCACGTCAAGAAGCCCAAGACGGTCTACGTGCGCACGAAGATCCGCTACACCGAGGAGGAGCGCCAGCCGATGTACCCGACGATCGTCGGCTGCCCGGTCGCGAGCGGCATGGCGTACGACGTCCCGGGCGGGGGGCAGAAGGGCTCGCAGTTCGTCGACCAGTCCACCTGGACGGTGCCGTACAGCGCCCGGATCCTGCTCGGCACCTCGCACCAGCACGGCGGCGGCATCCACCAGACGCTCACGAGCGACACCTGCAACCGCCGCATCTTCAAGGCGAACGTCTACCACGGCACGCCCGATCACATCTACAACACGATCCGCCCGATCCTGCACGAGCCCGGGCCCGTCGCGACCGGCACGTTCAGCTCGAAGGCCGGCATCCCGGTCCGGCGGGGCGAGGTGCTGCGGCGCAGGGCCGTGCACGACAACTCGAACCTGCACGTGGCCTCGATGGGCTTCTGGGTCCTCATGCTCGCGAAGGACGAGGGCGTGGGTGACTGCGACCCGATGCCGACCGACGTGCGCGAGCTGCGCCGCCCGAAGCGATTCGACAAGACGCCCAACTTCGGCCTGAAGGTGCCGCAGCTCGACAAGCCCAAGGGCGTGTTCGAGCCGTTCACCGGCGGCCCGGTCGCGGTCGCCGACGACTACTTCCGCCCCGGATTGCTCGATGCCAAGGTGGGCGAGCAGCTGACCTGGGAGTTCAAGGGCTCGAAGCCGCACACGGTCACCGTCGCCAACGGGCCGCGCGGGTTCTCGTCGGTCTACAGCGGCGTGAGGGTCGGCCGCTTCAGCTTCACGCCGACCGTGCCCGGCACCTACCGCCTGACCTGTCTGGTCCATCCGACCACGATGGGCCAGACGCTCAGGGTTCGCTGACCGCCTAGAGCCCGGAGCCCGGCAGCAGGTCGTTCGTGAACGCGCCGTCGGCGCCGCGGCCGATCAGTCCGGCGTCGCGCATGAACTTGCCGAACGCCTGCCACTCGCGCGGCTCCTGCCAGCCGAACGGGCGCCCCTTCGGCGGCGCGAACAGCGGAAGCGTGACCTTCAGGACCTCGCTCTGGAGCCGCGGGTCGAGGTCGCGGTTTGCCCGCAGGAGCGCGTCGAGGCCCCTGCGCGGGTCGCGCCGCAGGTCGTTCGTCCCGCGGGCCACCGCGCCGAGGAAGCCGCGGATCGCGTCGCCCTTCTCCTCGACGGCTTCCTCGCTCGCGACGAAGACCAGCTCGTCGTACGGCGGCACGCCGGCCTGGTCCACGCGGATGATCCGCGGATCGCGCTTCTTCAGCCGCAGGTCGGTCCCCTCGTAGTTCCAGAAGCCGCCGAGCGTGGCGTCGACCTTCTTGGTGAGCAGGGCCGGGCTCAGGTCGAACCCCACGTTGCGCTCCTTCACGTCGGCGGGGTCCACGCCCGCCTTCTCGACGATCGCCTGGAGGAACGCCGACTGGTAGTCGATCCCGGCGGTGCCGATCTCCTTGCCGCGCAGGTCCTTCGGGCCCGCGATCCTCGCGCCCGGCAGCGAGATGATCGACGTGAGCGGGCGCTGCACCAGCGCGCCGACAGCCACGACCTTCGCGCCCTTGTCGCGCGCGCGCATGACCTCGGGCGTGTACGAGACCGCGATGTCGGCGCGGCCCGCGGCCACCTGGCGCAGCGGCGCCGCTGGGTCGGACGGCGCGCGCACCTCGACGTCGAGCCCGACGTTCTTGAAATGCCCGCCCGCCTCGGCGGCGTAGATCGGCGTGTGGTCGGCGTTCGGGAAGAAGTCGAGCATCAGCCGCAGCTTCTCCGTGCCGCCCGGCTTGCCGCCCTCCTCGCGCTCGCCGCATCCCGCCGCGGCCCCGGCCACGAGCACCGCGCAGGCCATCGACGACAGGATCTTCCTCACGAGCGCACCTCTCTTCGAGTCCAGGGGACGGCCGCGCGCTCGGCGAGCGACACGAGTACGAACAGCGCGAGCGCGATGACGGTCAGCAGCACCACGCCCGCGTACACGCGCGGGGTCTCGAGCTGGTTGATCCCGAGCAGGACCATCCGGCCGAGGCCCTCGTCGGCGCCGGCCCACTCTCCGAAGACGGCGCCGATGACCGAGACCGTGGCCGCGATCTTCAGGCCGCTGAACAGGAACGGGAGCGACGACGGCAGCTCGACCTTCCAGAGCGTTGCCGCGCGGGAGGCGCCGAGGCTGCGCATCAGCTTGACCAGGTCGGGCTCGACCGAGCGCAGCCCGTCGAGCAGGTTCACGGTCACCGGGAAGAAGCAGATCAGCGCGACGATCGCGATCTTCGGTCCGATGCCGTAGTCGAACGCGAGGATCAGGAGCGGCGCGACCACCACTATCGGGATCGCCTGCGAGGCGATCAGCAGCGGGTAGGCCGCCTCGCGGACCGGGCGCTGGAGGTGCATCGCCACCGCCGCACCGGCGCCCAGCGCCACCGCGATCGCCAGTCCGAGCAGCACCTCGGCCAGCGTGATGAGCGCGTTGTCGGCCAGCAGCGAGGCGTCGTCGCCGAAGGCGCGCACGGTCTCGACCGGCGAGGCGAGCGTGAGGTCGTCGACCGAGCCCAGGCTGGCCACGCCCTGCCACACGGCGACGGCGGCGGCGAGCAGGAGCGCGGTGGGGGCGTAGCGCCTCAGCACCCGAGCGCCTCCAGCGCGCGGCGCTCGAACTCGGCGAAGGCGGGGTCGCCGACCAGCTCGCGGCGCACGCGCGGCCGCGGGAGGTCCACGCACAGTGTCGTGACGATCCGGCCGGGGCGCGGCGAGAGCACGGCCACGCGATCGGCCAGCAGGATCGCCTCGGTCACGTCGTGGGTCACGAGCAGGACCGTGCGCGGCTCGGCCGCGAGCGCGCTGGCGAGCCACTCCTGCATCGACGTGCGCGTGATGGCGTCCAGCGCACCGAACGGCTCGTCGAGGAGCAGGATCGGGCGTCCGGAGAGCAGGGTGCGCACGAAGGCCACACGCTGGCGCATGCCGCCCGAGAGCTCGTGGGGGCGGGCGTTCTCGAACTGCCCGAGGCCGAGGCGCTCGAAGAGCGGAGCCGCCCGGCGCCGCGCCTCCCCGCGCGGCACGCCCGCGGACTCGGGCGCGAGGGCGGCGTTGCCGAGCGCGTCACGCCAGGGGAGCAGGAGGTCGCGCTGGGGCATGTAGGCGGCGCTGCCGGCGACCGCCACGGTCCCCTCGTCGGGCCGCTGGAGCCCGGCGACGAGCTCGAGCAGGGTGGACTTGCCGCAGCCGGACGGGCCGACGAGCGCGAGGATCTCGCCCTCGTGCGCGGAGAGGTCGAGCGACTCGAGCGCGGTCACGGCGCCGAACCTTCGGGCCACCCCCCGCAGCGCGAGAACCTCCTCGGTTCGCAGGCGGCTCGGGGCCCCCAGGTCTGTCGTCATCGCTCCCTCCGCGGGCATTACCCCACAGGTTCGAAGGGTCAGCGCCGGGATCCGTGGCGCTATCTCAGCCCGCCGTCCCGCGAGCCCCCCTGGTTTCCGTACGGCGATGCTACCGAGCGGCGGCCGGCCGCGCGCGCGTATCGGCCAGCGCGTTCACGAACGCCTCGAGCTGCTTGGTCGACCAGCACTCGAACACGCCGTCGCAGTACGGCTCGTAGACCTGCATCACCGAGTCCCCGTAGTTCCAGTAGAGCTTCGGCTCCGGGTTCAGCCAGAACATGCGGCCGGCGCGCGCGGACAGCGCCTCGAACGCCTTGGCCTGGGGCTCGCGGCCGTTCGTGCGGGCGTCGCCGAGGACGATCACGGTCGAGCGCGGATCGAGGTCGTCCACGATGTCGGCGAGGAACTCGATCCAGACCCGCCCGTAGTCGGTGTACCCGGACACGTCGGCCACGCCGGCGTCGGTGGCGATGGCGTGCGAGATCGCCTTGAACGAGCGCTCGCTCTCGAACACCTCGGTCACCTCGGACACGCGCTCCACGAACACGAACGTGCGCAACCGCCGGAACGAGTCGTGCAGCGCGTGGAGCACGCTCAGGAAGAACACGCTCGCGCTGGTCACGCTCGTGGACACGTCGCAGAGCACGTACAGCTCCGGGCGCTTCGGACGTTTCGAGCGGTAGCGCAGCCGCAGCGGCACGCCTCCCGTCTCGAGCGACGCGCGCATGGTGCGCCGCACGTCCACCACGGCCGAGCGGCGCCGCCCGCGCGGGTCGTTGCCCTGCGAGGCCAGCCGGCGCTTGAGCTGCGCCACGATCCTGTGCACCGACGCCAGGTCCTGGGACGGGTTGCTCGGCAGCGCGCGGTCGAACTCGCGCAGGGGCTTCGAGGGCGGGAGCGACTGGGTGCGCTCGATCAGCGCGCGCTCGAGCTCGCGGCGCAGGTGGCGCTCGAACTCGCGCAGGCGCTCCTGCGGGACCGTGTCCGGCGCCGGCTCCTGGTCGGGGTCGCGCGCCCCGACCTCGCCCTTGAGGTCGAGTGCCCGCCTGATCCGCTGCACGTCCACGCCGATCACGCCGGAGCCCTCGCCCTGGCGGCCGAAGGCGGCGATCGCGAGGCGCGCCATGTCGCGCATCTCGCCGTCGGACCCCGCCCGCACGGCCTGGCGGATCGCCTCACGGAGCTGGTCGAAGTCGAGCCGCTCGCCGCCCTCGTAGCGCTGCTCGGTGAGCCCGCGCTCGACGGCCTCGCGCTCGACGGCGCGGAAGAAGAAGCGGTCGAAGACGAGCTCGAACACGCGCCGGTCCTCCTGCGATTTCGCGAGGGTCGCGGCGAGGGCCTCGCGGAAGTCCTCCTGCGCCGTCCAGCTCAGCTCGGCGAGCGCCTGGAAGGCGTCGAGCAGCTCGCTCGTGCCGACGGCGAGGCCCTCCTTGCGCAGCTCGTCGGCGAGCTCGAGCACCCGCGGGGCGAAGCCGGGCGGCCCCGCCTCGGGAAGCCCGCCGTAGAGGGCGCGCCCGCCGCGCTTCGGCGTGGCCCCGCCGGCGGCGCCGACGCTCGCAGCAACGCTGCCAGGGGCGCGCGGCTGCGCGCCGGTTCCGAGACCCGCCCCGCGCATCGCGCGGCGGGTCGCGTCCTCGCCCGGCCTACTGCCCGGCGGCCCGCCCGAGGACGCCACCGTCGAGCTTCACCCCCACACGCTCGGCCACGACGTCGAGGTCGGTCCGGTGCTTCACGATCACGCTGAGCGTCCGCTCGAAGACCGCGCTGTCGATGTCGTCGGCGCCGAGCATGATCAGCGCGCGCGCCCAGTCGATCGACTCAGCGATCGAGGGCGGCTTCTTCAGATCGAGGTTGCGCACCATGTGCACGATCTCGACGAGCTTGCGCGCCACGGTCTCGTCGAGCTCCGGCGCGTGCAGCCGCACGATCTCGAGCTCGCGCTCGAGCTCCGGGTAGTCGAGCCACAGGTAGAGGCAGCGGCGCTTGAGGGCCTCGGTCAGCTCGCGCGAGTTGTTCGAGGTCAGCAGCACGAGCGGCCGGCTCTTCGCCTCGACCACCCCGAGCTCCGGGATCGAGATCTGGAAGTCCGACAGGACCTCGAGCAGCATCGCCTCGAACTCCTGGTCGGTCTTGTCGATCTCGTCGATGAGCAGCACGACGGGGTCGTCCTCGGCGATCGCCTGGAGCAGCGGCCGCGTGAGCAGGAAGTCCGGTCCGAAGATGTCGTCCTTGACCTCGCGCCAGCCGGTGTCGGCGGCCTCGGTCTGGATCCGCAAGAGCTGCTTGCGGTAGTTCCACTCGTACAGGGCCTTGGCCTCGTCGAGCCCCTCGTAGCACTGAAGCCTGATCAGCTTGCGCTCGGTCGAGCGCGCGAGCGCCTTCGCCAGCTCGGTCTTGCCCACGCCGGCCGGGCCCTCCACGAGCACCGGCTTGCCGAGCTTGACCGCCAGGAACGCCACGAGCGCCGCCGACTCGGAGGCGAGATAGCCGACCTCGCCCAGCCCGTCGCGCATCCGATCGACGCTCTGCCCCGGGTCGCCCACCCCGGGAAGGATACTTTCGGTCCGAATGCTCGCCGCCCTACTGGCCCTGCTCGCGGACTTCGACCTCCCGGACCGGCCGAACATCGACCCGGACAAGCGGTTCGGGACCGACCCGACGCCCTACCTGATCCTGTTCGGGGTCGGCTTCCTCACGGCCGTGCTAGGCCACATCGTCAAGGTCAAGGTGATGGTCGCCGCGGGGATCCTGATGGTCTTCCTCGCGACGGTGATCCTGCCGCTCGTGGCCCGCTCGGGTTACTAGCTGGGCGACCGACTCCATCCCGGAGCCGAGCGTCTTGAGCGCACGGTGCTGGATGTGCCGCACCGCATCGGGCGTGGACCCGACGACGTCGCCGATCTCGGCTGTGCTGAACCCGAACACGAAGCGCAGGGTCAGCACGCGCCGCTGCAGCTCGGGCAGTCCGTCGATCAGCGACCGGACGCCGCTCTCCGGATCGAGCCGGTCGAGCAGCGAGGCCGCGCGATCGGCCACCGGCAGCGCGTGGGCGTGGATCGAGCGGAACTCGACCTCCTCGGCGCGGGCGCCCTGCCTCAGGTGGTCGATGGCCACGCTGCGGACCATGCTGAACAGCCAGTCGCGGAACTCGCCGCGCCGGTGGTCGAAGCGGTCGAGCCGGCGCAGCGCCCGGGCGAAGACCTCCTGCGCGACCTCCTGGGCGTCGTCGGGGCTCTTGAGTGCGATCAGCAGGTAGCGGTGCACACGGTCGAAGAACTCGACGTAGAGCTCGGCGAACGCGAGGTCGTCGCCCGCCTGCGCGCGGCGAGCCAGCCGCGACGCACGCGAGCCGGAGCGGGAGTCGGAGGAGCGCTCGACGGAGCGCAGGATCGAATGGGTCCGGTGGCGCTCATCCCCGGCGCGGACGAGTGGAGTCCCCCGGCCGGCGGCCCTCGATTCCGCGCGCTCGGGAGGTGCGGCGCCCTTCGACGCCCAGCTTCCCCCGACCCGCATGCCTGACTGATCTTCGCTCAAGACGGCTCCGGCGCTACAGGCACTGTGCCTGGAGCTTTCCCGGCAGCCGCGCCGCGCAATCAGGGTGTAACGCGTGGTGACCCGCAGCGGGGACAGGGGAACCCGCAAATGGCGTCGTCCGAAAAAAAATCGCGTGGTCGCGTCATGAATCGAGCCTGGCCCACGTACTTCGGATCAGTTCGCACTACTAGGGGGGCTTCGATTCTGGACTCGCTCGAGCCGCCGCGGGACGTCGCACGTTCCCGGGCGGTCCATCCACGCCTGCTCGCGCCATGAGGGCGGAGCTGCGCAGGCTCGTACTCGCGGCCGCGCTGGCGCTCGCGATCTTCGCCGCCGCGCTCGGCACGGCCACCGGCGAGACGAGCGACCGCGAATCGCGATCGAGCCGCGCGAGCATCGAGGGATCCGAGGCACGCGACGCGTGGGCGGAGGCCCGCGACTCCGAGCAGCGCCGCCGCGCTCATCGCGACTCGGCCGACGGGCGCGAGGAGCGGTCGCGGTCGCGGACCGCGTTCCGCAACCAGCCGGACGACCAGGCGCTGGCCATCGCGCGCAAGAAGTTCCCCCGGCTCGTGGACGCGCCGGCGCTGGAGTGGCCGGACCTCGGGCCGGGGCGCAAGCTCGAGCGCTACCTCTCGTCCAACCGCGCGCTCGTTGACGAGCCCGGCGGCCGGAAGAGCGTCATCGAGAGCACCCTGCCGCTCATCGGCGAGAGCCCGAGCGGCGACAAGGCTCCGATCGACCTCGCCCTCGAGGACCGCGGCAGCTCGTTCGCTCCGAAGAGCAGCGGTGCCGCGATCCGCATCCCGAAGGGTGCGCGCGGTGCGTTGCGCTTCCTCGACCAGGACTTCGGCATCGCACTCGACGGCGCGCGCGCCGGTGACGCGAAGCTCAGCTCCAACAAGGCGTTCTACGCGAACGCGCTGCCGGACGCCGACCTGGTGATCGAGCCGGTCCCGGTGGGTGCCGAGATATCGCTCGTCCTGCGCTCGCCGGACAGCCCGACCAAGCCCGCGCTGGCGTTCGACCTTCCGCCCGACGCGCGGCTGCGGCTCGTCGCGCATGCGGACTCCGACTCCGTGGCGCCGGGCTCGGCCGAGGTCGTGCGCGACGGCAAGCGCGTTGCCCTCGTCCCGCCCGCGCAGGCGCTCGACTCGCAGGGCGAGTCGGTGCCGGTGGGGTACGAGGTCGACGGCGACCGGCTGGTCATGCGCGTCGACACCAGCGGCGAGATCGCATGGCCCGTGGCCGTCGATCCGACCACCTACATCTACGACAACAACGGCCAGAGCACGTGCCCGCCCGGCGGTCCGCTCCCGTGCGACGGGCCCCCGACCGGCTTCAACTGGCCGGGCTGGACCCCGTGGAGCAGCAGGGCGCAGACAAACCCCTGCCCGTACCCCAGCTCGCAGTGGTTCTACGAGTGCAAGTCCAGCGACGGCGCGCTCTACGTGTGGGGCTTCACCGGCTTCAACTACGCGGCGAACGACCGCGCGCTCTGGCAGAAGACGGCTCGCCCGGGCTCCTACATCTTCCGCTTCGACGCAGCCAACATGAGCCATACGGCCAGCGCGAGCCAGCGCTTCTCGGGCATCTGCGGCGGGCCCGGGTGCACCGGCTGGGCGGCGTCGGGCCAGTGGTTCTCGAACGACCCGAACTCCTGGGCGAACACCCCGTACCGCTACTACGGCGCCTCCGAGATGAGCAGGACGGAGTACTACTGCGTCAACTCGGTGCACGGCCAGGCCTGCACCCCGCAGCAGGCGGCCACCGACTCGAGCCTGCTCAACAACTCGGTCATCTTCGGGATGATCATGAACGGCGGGTACGCCTCCTCGCAGCCCCATGTCGCGATGGGCGGGGCGGCGACGTACTCGTCCGACAACGTGGCCCCGAACCTGACGGTGGTCGCCCACGACCCCGAGCTGCCGGCCGGCTGGGTCGAGGGCTACACGGGCACGGTGCGCTTGCGTGCGGTCGACGGCGCGGGGGCGAACAACGGCCTGGGCATGGGCACGCTCGCGCTCACCGGCGGGATCGGTCAGAACCCGCTCTCCACCTGCACGACCAACAACGCCTACGACACCTGCCCGACCACCTGGGAGCCCACCGCGGGGCTCCCCTACACGACGCCGCCGACCGACGGCACCTACAGCTACACCGCGAGCGCGACCGACATCGTGGGCAACCGCAACACGGCGCAGGACAAGGGGTGGTCGATCAAGGTCGACCGCACCCCGCCGGGTGCCTACGCCACCGAGCGCGCCCGCTGGGTCAAGGACGGGGTCCACCAGTTCACGGCCACCTCCAGCGACAGCCTCTCCGGCGTGCGCCAGAGCCGGATCTGGGTCGCGCGCGCCTCCGACCGCTTCGAGCGGACCGCCTCCAACGGCTGGGGGACGGCCGACCAGGGCGGGGCCTGGACCGTGGACGAGGGCCCGGCGAGCGACTTCTCGGCCAGCCCGTCCACGGGCGGCAAGATCGACTTCCCCTCCGGCGGCGGGTTCCGCTCGGCGTCGCTCTACGGGCGGCAGGTCAGGAACGCGGACGTGAGCGCGCGGATCAAGCTCGGACAGCCGACCTCCGGGACCGGGGTAGGGAGCTTCGCCAACCTGATGCTGCGCCGGCAGCCGAACGGCGGCGACAACTACCGCGTCGGGCTGATCGGCACCAACGACGGCCGCCTGCTCGTGAGGGGAGCGCGCAACGCGGGCACCTTCATCGACCAGGACACCGGGCTCGGGTTCACGCCCGGCGACTCCTACCGGCTGCGCGTGGTCGCCCTGAGCGATGCGGCCGGCACCGCCACGACGGTCTACGTCAGGTACTGGCGCGACGGCGATCCGGAGCCGGCGACCTGGAACATCACCACCGCGCCGGACAGCGCCGGGCCGCAGGGCGCGGGCGCCGTCGGCGTGCGCGTGAACGGCGGCTCGACGACCGCTCAGCAGTTCTACTTCGACGAGATCAAGCTCGTCGATCGCGACACGACTCAGACGAAGGACGCGACCAAGGCCGACGGAACCCCGTGCGATTCGGTCTCCGGCTGCCCGCAGTCGCTCGCCCACACCTACCAGCTCAACACCGCGGGCTATTCCGAGGGCCCGATCGAGATCGTCGGCAGCCCCCAGGACCCGCTCGCGGGCGCGCCCAACACGTCGTACGACCGCCACCAGCGCTGGGACGACTGGCAGATGAAGCTCGACCGGACCGGGCCGACGTTCGACGCCGCTCCGTCGCCGAACCCGCCGTACGCCAACCTCCGGCCCGGCGAGAACTACGAGTTCACGGTCGATTCCAGGGACAACCTGTCGGGCGTCGAGAAGATCGAGCTCTACGTGAACGGCGTGCTGACGGGCCCGTCCGTCCCGGGCGACAACTGCAGCTCCGCCGGCTGCGACACGAACCCTTCGGCCAGGGGGATGAGCTACCAGATCCCGGCCGACTACTCCGGCTCGAACGTGACGTTCAAGCTGATCGCCACCGACAACGCCGGGAACGAGAGCGCCCCGCACGTATGGCGCGTGAACACCGACGACGACCCGCCGACGGCTCCGGTCATCAGCGGCGCGCTGCGGGCCGCGCAGGGCAAGGCGGTCAAGGGC
>DASVPL010000285.1:0-25420 GCA_036382905.1 Thermoleophilaceae bacterium
GCTCACGAGCACCGTCACGGGTCGATCGAGCACCGCCACCTGCACCCGCACGGCGGGCACGGCGCTGGGGCCGGGCACGGAGCCGGGGCCGGGCACGGCGCTGGGGCAGAGCACGGCGCGGCGCACGAGCACGGCGGCTCCGGGCACGAGCACGCGCACGCGCACGCGGCGCACGACCACCGCCACGAGCCGGAGGCGCGGCTCGGCCGCACGCGGCTCCAGGCGTTCGGCATCGGCCTGGTGCACGGCGCCGGCGGCTCGGCGGGGCTGGGGGTCCTGATGCTCGCCGCAATCCCGGGGCAGGCCGAGGCGGTCGCCGCGCTGATGGTGCTCGCGCTCGGCACCGCGATCTCGATGGCGCTCGTCTCCTCGGCGTTCGGCTACGCGATAACGCGCGGGCCGGTCCTCAGGCGGATGCTGGTGCTCGCGCCGGCGATGGGCGTGGTGACCATGGCGCTCGGCGCCTGGTACCTGCTCGGCGCGGTGGGAGCGGTCCCCTACGGGCTGTGACCCGCGGAGCTATCAGGCTCAGGGGTTCGGCAACGTCTGAGGGAGTCCGAAGCGTGGGAAGACACTCGTGTCGGCGAACCACGTGAGCGCCGCGACGGCGTCCCCGGCGAGCGTGAGGACGAACATGCCGGCGGGGCGGGCCACCGCCGCCTGTGCATCCGGGATGTAGCAGCCGAACGCCGGCTGGGTGTTGGCACGGGTGGGAACGAGACGGAGCGGGGCGCCGCGCACCTCCTCCCGGTTGCGAATGAAGGCCGCGATGGCCTCGCGTCCCTCGTACTCGAGCGGCTGCGGGGGCATCGTGAGTAGCGCGTCGTCGGTGAGCAGGGCCACGACGTCGTCGACGGCACCGCTCTGGAGTGCGTCGGCGAAGCGCCCGACCAGGTGGCGTTCGCGGGCGGAGCTCGGCTGCGGCGCGCGTTCGCGGTCGGAGGCCGGGGAACCGGCTCGCGTGGTCGCGCGGGCCCGTTGCAGGACGCCCTTGATCGAGGCCTCGCCCGTGTCGAGCATCTCGGCGACCTCTGCGGTGTGGAAGCCGAGAACGTCGCGCAGCACGAGCGCCGCGCGCTGGCGGGACGGCAGGTGTTGGAGGGCGGCGACGAACGCGAGCTCGATCGACTCCCTGGTTTCGTAGCGCGCGGCCGGCCCGGGGGAGCTGTCCGGAAGCTGCTCGAGCAGAGCGTCGGGGTAGGGGTCGAGCCGGATCGGTTCGGTGCGGCGGGTGGGCTCCGGCAAGGTCATGTTCTGCAGCTCCTCCCGGGGGCGGCGCGATCTGTCGCGGAGTGCGTTCAGACAGCGGTTGGTCGCGATCTGGTAGAGCCACGAGCGCACGGAGGCTCGGCCCTCGAACGCAGCGAGGCTCCGCCACGCCGCCAGCAGCGTCTCCTGCACCAGGTCCTCGGCGTCCTGGATCGACCCGAGGATGCGGTAGCAGTGCAGCTGCAACTCGCGCCGGTGAGGGTCGGTGAGTTCCCGAAACGCCCCTTCGTCGCCCGCCCGCGCGCGCTCGAGCGTCACCTTGCCTGGCTCCGTCGGTCCCATCACCACTAAGGACACCACCTTCTCCCGAAACGGACCGGCCGTTCCGTTCTCACCGCCGCCGGTGTCTCAGTCGACATGCACCTGGCAACGAAGGCACACACGAGCAAACGAATGGTCCTCGTACTGGCGTGCGCGGCGCAGTTCATGGTCGTTCTCGACATTGCGATCGTCAACGTCGCCCTGCCCTCGATCCAGCGGGATCTCGGCATCGGGCAGAGCACCCTGCAGTGGATCGTCATCGCGTACGGGCTCATGCTCGGGGGCTTCCTGTTGCTCGGCGGCAGGATGGCCGACCTCCTGGGGCGCCGCCGCATGCTGCTGACGGGGCTGACGCTGTTCTCGGCCGCCTCACTGCTCGCGGGCGTGGCGGGGTCCGCCGCGCTTCTCATCGGCGCCCGGGCCCTGCAGGGCTTCGGGGCTGCTCTCATCCCCCCGGCCGCGCTCTCGATCCTCGCCGTGACGTTCGCGGAAGGCGCCGAGCGCAATCGCGCGCTGGGGCTCTACGGCGCGGTCACCGGGGTCTCGGCGTCGGTCGGCGTGATCGCGAGCGGTCTGCTGACCGACGGCCCAGGCTGGCACTCGGTCTTTCTGATCAACGTCCCGGTCGGCCTCGTTCTGATCGCGATGGCGGCCGTCTTCCTGTCCGTCGACGCGCGTGACCGCCGCGCAACGGAACGCTTCGACATCGCCGGCGCGGTCACCGTGACCGGAGGTCTGCTCCTGCTCGTCTACGCGCTCAACCGCGCCGCCGACGCCGGCTGGGCGTCCGGGTCGACGCTCGGACTGTTCGCCGCGTCCGTCGTGATGCTGGCCGCCTTCGTGCGGATCGAAGCGCGGTCGCGATCGCCGCTGGTGCCCGGCTCCGCGGTCCGCAACCGAACGCTGGTGGCGGCGAACCTCTCGGCGTTCTTCACGTTCGGAGCGTTCTTCGCCTTCATCTTCCTCGGCTCGCTGCTGATGCAGCAGGTCCTCGGTTACTCACCGGCGCAGACGGGCGTCGCCTGGCTGGCCACGACGGCCACGTCGTTCGTGGCGGCTGCGATCACCGGAGGCAAGCTGGTCGCGGTGGTGGGCGTGCGGCGGCTGCTCGTCGCGGGCCAATCGCTTCTCGCGATCTCCGTACTGCTGATGACGCGGGTCCCGGCTGGAGGGGACTTCGCAACCGACCTGCTGCCGGCGCTGCTCCTGGCCGGCCTGGCCGGCGGAATCGCGGCTCCGGCTGCACAGATCGGCGCTCTGTCCGGTGTCACGCACTCGATGACCGGTCTGGCGTCCGGGCTCGTGGAAACCATGCGCGAGATCGGGGGCGCCGTCGGCGTGGCTGCCGTGTCGACCGTCCTCGTCTCGCGGGCCGGTGAGATCGCCGGGGCGGCCGACCCGGCGGCCCGCGAAGCGGCGGCGGCGAACGGTTTCCACGTCGCGTTCTGGGTGATCTTCGGCGTCGCGGCCCTCGGTGCGCTGGCGGCCGCGCTCGCCTTTCCACTGACAGCACCAGACAACAGGAGAACCGAACATGGGAAAGATCGTGATCAGCGAGAACGTCTCGCTCGACGGAGTCGTCCAGGACCCAACCGGTGACGAGGGTTTCAGGCACGGCGGCTGGGTGGGCCTGATCAAGGACCGCCCGGAGCTCGGAAAGCTCACGCTCGACGAGGCCCTGGGCGCCGAGGCCCTGCTGCTTGGCCGGCGAAGCTACGAATGGTTCGGCGCGCGGTGGCCGTCCCGGAGTGGCGAGCTGGCGGACAGGCTGAACAGCCTGCCCAAGCACGTCGTGTCCTCGACCCTCCAGGATCCCGCCTGGAACAACTCGACCGTGCTCCGGGGTGATGCGGTGGACGAGGTCACCAGGTTGAAGCAGGAGCTGGACGGGGAGATCGTGGTCTACGCCAGCTTCCAGCTCGTGCGCGTACTGATGGAGCACGACCTGATCGACGAGGTGCGGCTGAAGGTCTTCCCGGTCGTGCTCGGGGACGGCGAGCGCCTCTTCGGCGCGACGAGCGACAGGAAGCCAATGCGCCTCCTCGAGACTCGGACCCTCGATGGCGGCTTCGCCTACCTCACCTGCGAGCTCGTCCGGGAGACCTAGCGGCCGCCCGACCGTCTAGCGCGCGAAGGACGTGCGACCGGTCCGGCCGAGCTGGCGCCTGCGCCCGTTGCCCATGCGCTCGAGCGTGTCGAACTCCTCGAGCGAGCGCCCCGCGCCCACCGCCACGCACGTCAGCGGCGAGTCCGCCAGTCGCACCGGCAGCTGAGTCTCGTCGGCGAGCAGCACGTCGAAGCCCTTCAGCAGCGCTCCGCCGCCGGCGAGCACGATGCCGCTCTCGGAGATGTCCGAGGCCAGCTCCGGCGGCGTCCGCTCCAGCGTCTCGTGCACGGTGTCCACGATCGCCTGGAGCTGCTCGGCGTAGGCCACGCGCAGCTCCTGCGAGGTGATCTTCACGGTGCGCGGGAGCCCGGAGACGAGATCGCGGCCGCGCACGTCGCCGGAGAGCTCCTCCTGGAGCTCCAGCGCCGAGCCCAGCTCTAGCTTCATGTCCTCCGCGGTCCGCTGGCCGATCGCCATGCCGTGCGCGCGCTTCATGTGCAGCGTGATCGCGTCGTCGAAGTCGTAGCCGCCGATCCGCAGCGACTCGCTCACCACGATCGCGCCGAGCGACAGGACCGCGACCTCGGAGGTGCCGCCGCCGATGTCCACGATCATCGACCCGCGCGGCTCGGCGATCGGCAGCTCGGCCCCGATGGCCGCGGCCACGGGCTCCTCGATCAGGTGCACCCGGCTCGCGCCGGCCGACATGCAGGCCTCCTCGACCGCCCGCTTCTCGACCTCGGTGACCGACGAGGGCACGCACATGATCACGCGCGAGCGCCCGAAGCGGCTGCTCTGCACGCGGTGGATGAAGTAGTGGAGCATCCGCTCGGTCACCTCGAAGTCGGCGATCACGCCGTGGCGCAGCGGCCGGATCGCCGAGATCGAGGCCGGCGTGCGGCCGATCATCCGCTTGGCCTCGTCGCCGACGGCGTGGACCTCGCCGGTGTCGGAGTCGATCGCCACGACCGACGGCTCCGACAGCGCGATCCCGCGCCCGCGCGCGTAGACCAGCGTGTTCGCGGTGCCGAGGTCGATCGCCAGATCGCGTCCTCCGCCCCCGCCGTTGAACAGGGACACCTGACGAGCATAGGTGTATGCGCCCGACTTAGACTCCCCTGCAATGCCCGGACGGCGCATCTTCATCAGCTACCGGAGGGGCGCGACGACCATCTACGCCGGTCGCCTCCACGACAGCCTGTGCATGCGCCTGGGCGACGAGGAGGTGTTCATGGACGTCGACGCGATCGAGCCCGGTGCCGACTTCGTGGACCACATCGAGCGCGAGGTCGGGTCCTGCGAGATCCTGATCGCGCTGATCGGGCGCGACTGGATCGACGCCACCGACGACGAGGGCCGGCGCCGGCTCGAGGATCCCGACGACTGGGTCCGGCTGGAGCTCGAGACCGGCCTCAACCGCGACATCCGAGTGATCCCGGTGCTCGTGCAGGGCGCCACCATGCCGCGCGCGCAGGAGCTTCCGGGCGACCTCGCCAAGCTCGCCCGCCGCAACGCGCTCGAGATCGGCGACACCCGCTGGCGCTACGACTTCGACCGCCTCATGGAGGTTGTCGAGAAGGTGCTGGAGGGCAACTCCGTGCCGAAGGCGATCGAGCTGAGCGGCGTGCGGAACTTCGTGCCGCCGCCCGCCGGCTGGCAGGCGGGGGACCGCGGTGCCCGCGAGCCCGACGCTCGCTCCCCGGACGCGGAGCCGGAGCCCGGCGCGGGCGCGGCGGACGACGACGAGGGGATCGCGCTCGTGTTCGTGCAGGAGAAGCCGGTCGCCGGCGGTGAGCACCGGATCGAGGACGGCATGACGATCGGCCGCACCGACGGCGACGTCCTGCTCCCCGACCCGCAGGTCTCGCGCCGCCACGCCGTGATCCGCCTCGACGACGACTCGCACCCCGTGATCGAGGACCTCGGCTCCACCAACGGGACCTACGTGAACGAGGAGCCCGTGACCGGCCCGCGCCGGCTCGAGGTCGGCGACGTGGTGCGCTTCGGCGCCGTGGCCTGGCGCCTCAAGCCCGCGCCCGAGGGGACGAAGGTCGGCCCCCGGCCTCAGGGCAGCGCGGGCTGCGCGTAGCGCCCGGCGCCCGCGGGAGCCTCGGCCGGCCCCGCCGGCCGCAGCTCGAAGCCCACGTGCGCCAGCATCTCCGGCAGCGCCCGCACGGGCTCGCGGTCCTTCTCACGCTCCTCCTCCGACAGCTCCTCCCACGGCACGAGGCTCGGATGGAGCTTGCGCTCGGGGTCCTTGGCGCCGGGCCCGTGCCGCCAGCCGTCGGCGACGAGGTCGGCGCACCAGCGGTCGTGCTCGGCCACCGCCAGCTCCTCGACCTGCTCCTCCGGCAGCGCCGTGGCCGGGGCGCCGGGATCCGCCAGCGGCGCGGGCACCACGGCGATCCGCGCGGCGCGCAGCTTCTCGCCCACGCCCTCCGCGAAGCGGCGGTTCGACTGGCGCAGGCTCTCGCCCAGCTCGTGCCAGGGCGCCATCGACGGGTTCTCCTCCGGAGTGCGCCCGCGCCGCCGCTCGTCGCGCGCGTACTGCTCGTGCTTCGCGCGCGCGAGCACCTCGGTGGTGCCCTGCGTCGCCACCTCGGCCAGCGGGGCGCGGTCGAGCAGCCCGAATGCCACCACGCCGCCGCCCTCGTGCAGGGCCGAGGCGATCCCGGCGCTCTCGTCGCGCACCATCGCCACCGCGGGCACCTCACCGAGCGCGCCCGACGCGCGCAGGGCCAGCGCGATCGAGACCGCGCGCGCGTCCGGGCTGTCGCAGGCGTAGGCCGCCGTGACCGCTGTGAGCCCCGCCGGGGGCGTGGCGCCCTCGGCCGAGTGCAGCGTCCAGGTGCGGATGTCGCACACGCCCGCGAGTCGCGGGTGGCGCGCGAGGAGGCGCGCGGCGTCGGCCTCGGCGGCGGGGCCGCACGCCGTCACGCGCATGCGCGCGTCCGCGTCCGGGCGCCCGCCGAGCCACGCGCGCGCGGCGTGGAGAACCACGCTCTCGCCGGCCCCGCTCACCCCGGAGACCACCACGTGCGCCTCGGCCGCGCCAGGCGCGAACGGCGGGTGCGCCTCGAGCAGCATCCGCGCGGCGGCGTCGGCGAGGTTGAAGAACTCCACCCGCACCGAGGAGCGCGCACCCTCCGCCAGCTCGTGGCCCACGAGGTGCCTCCAGAGGTCGAGGTCGTCGAGGTGTACGTGCACGCCGAGATCGCCGCCGGCCCCGCGCGCCGCCGACGCCACGTCGGCGTTCACGCCGTCCTCGCCGCAGACCACGAACAGCCGCCGTGCGCGCCCGAGCGCCGCACGCGCCAGCACCGCGGGATCGGTCGCGTCGCCCACGACCACCGGTATCCCGCGCTCGCGGCAGCCGGCGATCGCGGGGGCGGCGGGATCCTGCTCGACCACCACAACGCCGCCCTCGGGGAGCTGGCGCGCCAGCGCCCAGCCCTTGCTGCCGAGCCCGGCCACCACCGCGTGGTCGCGCGTGCGCAGCCGCACCATCAGCAGGCGGGCCTGCTCGCGGAAGAGCGACAGCAGCGCCACCGCCGCCGCGGCCACCGTCAGCGCGGGCGCCAGGAAGCGCGCCACGTCGAGCTGCCACGGCACCGGCGGCGACACCCCGCCCGACTCGAGCACGAAGAGCTGCACCGTGCGGTGGAACGAGTCCCAGAACGTCCACGCGTCGCCGTCCGGGAGCCGCTCGAACCCCACGTAGCCGAGCACGGCGGCAACGACGGTCAGCCCCGCGAGGACGGTCCAGCGCATGGGCGAAAGCTAGCGGCGCCCTACGTCGCTACTGGATCTCGGCAGAGTCGATCTGCCACTGCTCGCCGGTCTTCACGAGCTCGTACTTCGAGGTGATGTCGGGCGCGTTGTCGGACCCCACGACGAGCGACGCCTTGGTGCCCGAGACCTGCACCGCGCTGATCTTGATCTGGTCCTCGCCGTACTGCGGTTTCGTGTGCTGCTTCTCGAAGAGGTCGCAGCGCTCCTTGCGGTTGTCGCCGAGCCCGAGGAGCTGGTCCTCGAGGAACTTGTCGGTCATCCGCTCGCAGCCGCCCTCGATCAGCCACTTCTTCACGACGTCCTGGACCGCCTCCCTGTCGTCCTCGGAGGCATCGGCCGGCGCCGGCGCGGGGTCGGAGTCGGTCGTGGCCGGCTCCGGAGCCGTCTGCGTCTGCGTCTGCGCCGGCTGCTCGGGCTCGTCCTTCTCGTCGCCGCCGCAGCCGGCGGTGACGAGGGCGAGGCCGATCAGGATGGCGGCGAGCAACTTCATCGGCGGGCGAATGTAGCGAGGCCGTTGCGGGTAGAGGCTGGGGCATGCCCGCCCCCTTCACTAAGACCATCCGCGGCGCCGAGGTGCCCACCGTCGGACTTGGCGTGTTCGAGGTCGAGCGCCACGAGGCCGCCGACACGGTCGCCGACGCCATCGCCGCCGGCTACCGCCACGTGGACACCGCCACGGCCTACGGCAACGAGCGCGAGGTGGGGGAGGGGATCCGCCGGTCGGGCGTGGACCGGGCCGAGGTGTGGGTCACGACGAAGGTCTGGATCGACGACCTCCCGCCCGACCGCCTGCGCCGCAGCGCCGAGGGGAGCCTGCGCCGGCTCGGGCTCGATCGCGTCGACCTGCTGCTGATCCACTGGCCGCCCGCGGACCCAGGCGCGGTGCCGCCGGCGCTCGACGAGTTGCGTCGGCTGCGCGAGGAGGGCCTCGTTCGCGAGTTCGGCGTGAGCAACTTCCCCGGATACATGCTGCGCGAGGCGCTCGGGCACGCGCCGGAGATCTTCGCCGACCAGGTCGAGTACCACGCGAAGCTCTCCCAGGGCGAGCTGCGCGAGCTCGCGGCCGAGCACGACCTCCTGCTCGAGGCGTACGCGCCGCTCGGCGGCAGCGCGAGCAAGATGGTCGGCGAGCCGCTGCTGAAGGAGGTCGCCGCGGAGCACGACGCGACCCCGGCCCAGGTGGCGCTCGCGTGGCTCGCACGCCAGGAGCGCGTGGTGCTCCTCCCGCGCTCAACAGACCCGAACCGGCGGCGCGAGAACCTCGCCGCACTCGAGCTCGACCTGGGCGACGAGGACGTCCGGCGCCTGGATGAGCTGTCCGAGCGGCGCGAGCGCTACTTCGACCCGAGCTTCGCGCCCGACTGGCGCGACTGAGCGCCGCCGCGCCGCGCCGCCGGGGACGTCGCCACAGGGCGTTGGCGCTGCCATACTCGCCGCGATGCGCCGTCATGGGGAGGTCGAGTCGTCTGGTGGCCTCGGGCTTCACGCGCACGGGTGCTGGACGTACGGCGACGACGCCGAGTTCCGCGCCGGCGTCTTCGACTTCCTGGTGGACGGGCTCGAGCTCGGACAGCGACTGCTGTACGTCGGGCCCGGCGGCGTGGCGAAGCTGCGCCGCGACATCGACGACATCCCGGGCGTCGAGTCGCTGCTCGCCGACGGGACCATGCGGATCATGCCGCTCGAGACCGCCTACGCGGTCGGCACTCCGATCGATCCGATCGCGCAGCTCACGATGTACGCGGCCGCCACCGAGACCGCACTCGCGGACGGCTTCGCCGGCCTTCGCGTGGCCGCCGACGTGACACCGCTCGTCACCAACCCCGCCCTGTGGGAGGCGCACCTGCGCTGGGAGGGCGTGGCCGATCGGTACGCCGCGCGGCACCCCCTGGCGGGACTCTGCTGCTTCGATCGCCGCCAGCTCCCCGACGAGATAGTCGCCGACCTCGGCTGCGTGCACCGCGCCACGCACGGGGCCGCGGCGCTCGCGCCGTTCCGGCTGTTCGCCGGGCGCGAGGGCCTCAGCCTGGCCGGTCAGGTGGACTGCTTCTGCGCGGACGACCTGCGCCGTCTCCTGCGCCTGGCATCACCGCAGGAGGGCCCGCTGGTGCTGGAGCTGGACGAGCTCGACTTCATCGACCACCACGGCGTGTTCGCGATCGCCGATCACGCCGAGGAGCTCACGCGCAGCGGCCGCTGGATGTCCGTCCGCGGCGCTCCCCCGAGCTTCGACCGGCTCGTCGAGCTGCTCCGAGTCGAGCTATGAGCGCAACGGCGCAACGCTTCCACCACGAGGCGCTGCTCTACGAGGGCATCGACGGCTTCATGGCGTCCACCCTTCCGTTCGTGCGCGAGGGCGTGGCGCGCCGCGAGCCCACGCTGGTGGCGGTCGACGAGAGCAAGATCGCGCTGCTGAAGGAGGCGCTCGGCGAGGACGCGCGCTCGGTGCAGTTCGCCGAGATGCGCCGGCTCGGCCGCAACCCCTCCTGCATCATCCCCGCCTGGCGCCAGTTCGTGATCGACAACGCCGGCGACGCGGTGCCGATGCGCGGCGTGGGCGAGCCGATCTGGCCCGGGCGCAGCGCCGCCGAGCTCGACGAGTGCCACCGCCACGAGTCGCTGCTGAACGTTGCGTTCGACGACGGCCCGGCCTGGACGCTCATCTGTCCGTACGACACGGCCGCGCTGCCGGCGGACGTGGTCGAGCACGCGCGCACCACCCACCCGCTGGTCGGCGCGGACGGCCACAGCCACCCCAGCCACGCCTACTGCGACCCGTACGCCGACCCGCTCGGCGGCGAGCTGCCGGCCCCCGCGGCGCCGGTCGAGGAGGTCGAGTTCAGGCTGGCGGATCTCCGCACGGTGCGCGACCTCGTCTCCGCCTGGGCGCGCAGCGCCGGGCTGGGCGAGAAGCGCGCGGCGGACGTCGTGCTCGCGGTGAGCGAGCTGGCCGCCAACAGCGTGCGCCACGGTGGCGGGCGCGGCCTGGTGCGGTCCTGGCGCGAGCCGGGCCGCTTCTTCTGCGAGGTGCGCGACACGGGCCGGATCGGCGACCCGCTCGCGGGGCGCGGGGTGCCGCTCGAGGAGACGGCGGGCGGCCGCGGGCTCTGGATCGTGAATCAGGTCTGCGACCTCGTCCAGCTCCGCTCGGGCGAGTCGGGCTCCGTCGCGCGCCTGCACCTGGCGCTCTAGGCCAGGCATTACCTCCTCACAACGGCGTCCTTGCCACGTCTTAACGAAGGACGCCGATGCTCCTGCCGATAAAGGAGTGGACCGCCGATGAGGACTCGCACCCGCAATCGAACGATCGCCGCCGCCTGCGCACTCGCCGCCTGCGCGCTGGGCGGGGCTGCCGCCAGCTCGCCCGCGCAGGACCGCGCCGATCTCCAGACCACCGACCTGATCTCGCGCTCGCTCAGCGGCGGCGTGCCGAACGGCCCGTCCACCAACGCCGTGATCTCCGGCGACCGCCGCTACGCGCGGCTGATCGCGTTCGAGTCGACCGCGAGCGACCTCGTCGCCGGCGACACCAACGGGCAGAAGGACGTGTTCGCGATCGAGCGCACCGGGAGCTACTCGAACGTCGGGGAGGAGTGGCGGCCGGGCGGCACACGGCTGGTCTCGCGCGGCCTCGGCGGCGCGCCCGCCAACGGCCCATCGTGGGGCGCCGCCGTTGACGGCGACTTCGACAACGGGCAGGCGAGCTGCGTGGCGTTCCTCTCGTCCGCCTCGAACCTCGTGAAGGGCGACACCAACGGCAGGGTCGACGCGTTCCTCGTCAAGGGCGGCGGCAGCCCGCGGCGCGTGTCGCTGCCGGGCAACGAGCAGTCCGGCGCGGACACGACGGCGGTCGATGTCTCGGGCGACTGCTCGCGCACCGCGTTCGTGATCGACGGCCGCCTCTACGTGCGCAGCAGCCGCACCAAGAAGCTGAGGCACTCGAAGCCGGCCGCGGATCCCGCGTTCGCCGAGGGCCGTTCCAACGACATCGTCTTCGGCGCGCCCGAGGGCGTGTTCCTCGCGCGCGGTGGCGCCTATAAGCCGAGCCTCGTCGCACCCGGCGGGCGCAACCCGGTCTTCAACAACATCAAGCGGCAGGTGGTCGCCTACGAGCGCTCGCTCGGCGGGAGCACGCAGGTCGTGTTCAAGGACCTCGGCCAGAACGAGGTGGTGGCGAGCGCGCGCGACGGCCGTCACGGCAACCACGACTCGCACAACCCCGTGATCGGAAACTCCGGCTACTACATCACCTTCGAGTCGCACGCCGACAACCTCGGAACCACCTCGACCAGCCGGCTGCTCGACGACAACGACGCGCTCGACGTCTACCTCTACACCGACGTCCGCAAGATCACGCTGGCGCAGTCGGTCTTCGAGAAGGGTGTCCCCGTGAGCGGCGGCGGCCAGAGCCCGAGCATGAGCTTCTACGCGAACTACATCGTGTTTCACGCGAACTCGCCGCTCGGCTCGCGCCGCGGCACGCCGCAGATCTACATGCGGTACCTCGGGCCGGTCTGAGCCGCTACAGGCGCTCGAACCCGCGCAGCAACCGGCGCTCGGTCCCGCGCAGCTTGCGCACGGACTTGGCGTAGCTCGAGCGCTTGACGAGCCGTCGCAGCGAGACGGTGGTGTCGTAGCGCCGCGTGCCGCGCGCGAACTCGTTGTCCCACGCCTCGATTCGCTGGAGGTCGCGCGCCTTCACGGCCGAGGAGAGCGAGTCGATCTGCCGGATCACGAACCGCACGAAGGCGACCTGGGTCTTGTGGTCGGCGCGCAGCTCCGGCGGTGCCTTCAGGCGCCGCAGGGTCCGCATCTCGCGATCGAGGCGGCTGACGGTGCGTCCGAGCGGTCCCGTCACCTGCCCGGGCGAGGTCGGGCGGTCGGGAATGGAAGCGAACCCGCGCCCGAACGCGACGCCGAATCCCTTGACGAAGTTCGCCATGTCGAGCGTGTAGCTGAGGAGGCGGTCGTAGTGCTTGAGGAAGGCGCGCGCCTCGCTCACGTAGCGGCGCTCGTCCTCCGCGATGGCCTCGGCGTCCTCGAGGTCGCCACGGCCGCCGAGCAGCGGCCAGTCCGGCGTCTCGTAGAGCGCTTCCTCGTCGGCGTCCTCGAGAACGCGCTTCGCGCGTCTGATCGCCGTGTGCGCGGGCTCAAGCCGCCGCAGCGAGGACGACGTGGCCTTGTCGATCGCGCGCACGTACTGGTCGGGGGTCTTCGCCTTCCGGACGCTGCGGGCGTCGAACCCGAAGGTCTCCGGCGACAGCGTCCGAAACACCGGCCGCATTGCGGAGCGCAGCTCCTTCTGCGCCGGCTCGGCGTCCTCCTTGTAGTCCGCGGCGAGCCGTCCGGGCATCGCGAGCATGTAGAACGCGATCGCGCCCACCACCGCAATCACGCCGATCGCCAACACGATCACCCCCACCTTCACGGCTGGCGTATAACCCCAAATCGCGGTGACTAACCCGCGGATTGGCGCAGCGCTAGCCGAGCGCCGCGCGCGGCCTGAGCTCCTCCTCGTACGACTGCGCGTGGCGGCGGAGGCGACCGTCGTCGGCGATGTCGTACGCGCCCATCCCGCGCAGGGGCGGGGAGTAGGCGTGGATCGTGACCGCCGGGAGGCGCCCCGCGTGGGTAACCCGATGGATGTCCTCGGGCGCGAAGTCGAGCACGTCGCCGGGTCCCGCCAGGGTGCTCGCCGGCTCGTTCCCAATCGCGAGCCGCTCCTCGCGCACCTGCCCCGACGCCACGGCCAGCGCGCCGGCCGACACGTCGTGGTCGTGGTAGCCGGTGTCGTGATCGTCCATCCAGCAGATCAGGTAGACGGCGACGTGGTCGTCGCGCAGCAGCTCGCAGTAGACCCGTTCGCTCGGGTCGTGGCGGACGAGGTGGGCCCAGAGCTCCGGACGGCCGGCGAGGTCGTGCACCAGGTCGCGCAGCTCGAGCCGTGACAGGTCGTGGGTGCGGGACTCGGCGAGCATGACGGGGACATATTATCGACAAAACCGGTCGGGATTAAAGAGTTTCCTGCATCGCGGGCGCTGTGACGGCCCGTTAGCGCCTCCGGCGGAGCAGTCCTGTAGAACCCGCACATGGACGACCACGCGCAGAGCAGGCGCGAGTTCCTCGCGCGCACCGCCTACACGGCCGGGCTCGCCGGCGCATCCTCGGTGCTGCCGGCCAACCTGCTCCTCAAGGAGGCCGCCGCGGCACAGGCGCGGCGCGTGCCGCTGCCGCGCCCGCGCGACGTGCCGATCGACCACATCGTGATCGTGATGATGGAGAACCGCTCGTTCGACCACTACTTCGGCTGGCTCGGCGGCGTGGCCGACGCCACCCAGCGCGCGACCTTCCCGAACGAGCAGGGCCAGCAGATCGCGACGCGGCACGCCGGGCAGCTCGAGGCGCCGTGGCAGGGCTGCGGCCACCCCGACCCCGGCCATGGCTGGAACAGCGGCCGCGCCCAGCTCAAGGGCGGCTTCCTCGCCAAGGGCAGCGGCAACGACGAGTTCGCGCTGACCTACTACAACGAGGACGACTGCGGGTTCATCCACCCTGCCGGCAAGGCGTTCACCGTCTACGACCGCTTCTTCTGCTCGACGCTGACCTCGACCTGGCCGAACCGCTACTACAAGTGGTCGGCGCAGGCGGGCGGCCGCAAGACCAACGACCCGCCGGTCGACACGCTCGGCAACCAGTGGGAGACGATCTTCGACCGGGCGCTCGCGAGCGGGGTGAGCGCGCGCTACTACAACTCCGACCTGCCGTTCTCGGTGGTCTGGGGGCCGCGCGCGGTGCCGTGGACCAACAAGCTCGAGCGCTTCTACGCCGACTGCGCGACCGGCACGCTGCCGAACATCTCGATCGTGGACCCGCCGTTCCGCGACGGCGGCGGGGGCGAGGGCAACTCGGCCGACGAGCACCCGCACGGCGACGTCCGGCTCGGGCAGGCGTGGATGTCGGACATCGTCCACGCGTTCATGGCCTCGCCCAACTACAAGCGCGGCGCGCTGTTCTTGGTGTACGACGAGTGGGGCGGCTTCTGGGACCACGTCCGCCCGCCGCGCGTGCCCGACGTGCGCGGGGACTACAAGAACCCCGACGAGGACTGGGGCCAGATGGGCTTCCGCATCCCGGCCGTCGCGATCTCCCCGTACACGCGCAAGAGCGGCAACGCCCGCGCGCGCGTGAGCCACGCGACGCTCGGCTTCGAGTCGATCATCAAGTTCATCAGCTACCGCTTCGGGCTCGGGAACCTCACGATCCGCGACCGCTACGCGAAGAACATCGGGCGCACGTTCGACTGGGGCAAGCCGCAGTTCGAGCCGCCCGACCTGCCGGACCCGGCGCAGGTGGCCTCGGCGCCGTGCCCGACCGGCGGCGACCAGACGCCGGTCCCGGAGACCACCGCCGAGTCGAAGCAGGAGCACGCGAACGACCTCGCGGGACTCGAGGCCCTGGCGTACCGGTTCGGCGTCCCGGTCGGCGACGGCAAGGTGGAGGACATCTTCACGAAGCCCGACGCGCTCAAGCGAGCGATCCGAAAGCGCCAGATTTCGCCCAGCGGCGCGATTCGCCGGTAGTCTGCCGGCCCTCTTCAGGCGACCAAGGGGGCGGGGGATGAAGGTGCGGTTGCTGTTGACGGTGTGCGCTGTCGCGGGGGCGATCGTCGCGTTGCCGGCGGCGCCGGCTTCGGCGGCGTCCAAGTGCAGCGGGAAGGGCGCGCAGGGGCTCGCCTCGAGTGGGAGCTCGAGGGTGTTCTCGCTGCCCTCGAAGGGCGAGCGCAAGATTTACGCGTGCCTCTACTCGCAGAACAAGCGCCGCTTCCTGGGGTGGTTCCAGGAGTGCCAGAACATGACGGCGGCGCGCGAGTTCAGGCTGGTCGGGCCGTACGTGGCGTACGTCGAGTACTCGTGCGGGCTGATCGCGGGCAACGACTCGGTGGTGGTGCTCAACATCAAGACCGGGAAGGTCGTGCACTCGGCCGCCGCGGCGACCGGGACGGAGGCCCCCGGCGGGGAGGCGACCACGACGGTGACGGGCCTGGAGCTCGCGGCGACGGCCTCGGTCGTGTGGATCGCGGACTTCGACGCCGACAGCGGCGGGCTCGGCAACAACGCCCAGGACGACCGCCAGGTGCGCAAGTTCGAGACCGGCGAGGCCGGCCCGGTGACGGTCGACTCGGGGCTCACCATCGACCCCGAATCGCTGTCGCTCGCCAAGCGCTACGGCACGACGAACCGGTTCTACTGGATGAAGGGCGGGTCGCCGTTCACGGCGCTGCTCTCGGAGTAGGCCTGGGGCGCCGGCGCGGTCAGTCGATCGCGCCGGTGCCGACCAGCGCCAGCACCAGCGCGCCGAGCGCCACGCGGTAGACCACGAACACGATCGTCGAGTTCGTCGCGAGGAAGCGCAGCATGAAGGCGATCGCGAAGTAGCCCGAGACGAACGCGAGCAGCGTTGCGACCGCGGTCGGGAACGCTCCCGCCCCACCGTCGCCCCCGATGTCCTTCAGCTCGTAGAGTCCGCTGAGCACCACCGCGGGCACCGACAGCAGGAACGAGTAGCGCGCGGCGGCGGCGCGCTCGAGGTTGAGGAACAGCCCGGCGGTGAGGGTGGCGCCCGACCGCGAGACGCCGGGGATCAGGGCGAGCGCCTGCGCGAAGCCGATGGCGACGCCGTCGCGGGCGCCGAGGTCGTCCAGGTCGCGCTCGCGCTTGCCGACGCGCTCGGCCGCCAGCAGCACCAGCCCGAGCACGATCAGGGTGGTGCCGATCAGCCGCAGGCTGCGCGCCTCGTCCTCGATCTGGTTGTTGAACACGAGTCCGAAGAGCGAGATCGGGATCGTGCCGAGCAGGATGTACCAGCCGAGGCGGGAGTCGGTGCTCTTGCGGATGAGCGGGTCGCGCAGGCCGGCGAGGAAGGCGATCGCGATGCGCCAGAGGTCGTTGCGGAAGTAGAGGAGGACGGCCGTGAGGGTGCCCAGCTGGGTCACGGCGGTGAAGGCCGCGCCCGGGTCGTCCCAGCCGAGGAACGCCGGGACGATCCGGAGATGCCCGGTGCTGGAGATCGGGAGGAACTCCGTGAGCCCCTGGACGAGACCGAGGACGATGGCTTCGAGCGTGGTCATGGCGCCGGTGCGAGAGACTACGAGCGTGACGCGGGCGATCAGATACGGCGCGCCCGGCGTGCTGGCGTTGGCGGGCCTCGTGCTGGTGCTCGCCTCCGACTCGCGCGGGGCCGACTCGGCCGGCTACACCCTGCTCGGCTCCTCCGCGCTGCTCGTCCTCTCGATCGTGATCTTCCGGGCGGGCCTCGCAAGCAACGACGACCGCGACCGCGAGGAGGCCGCGCGCGTGTTCTTCGACGAGCACGGCCGCTGGCCGCGGCGGGGTGAGCTGGACGCGCTATCGGGGAAGGATCCAGGGAGATGAGGCAGCTCACGAGCCTTGACGCGGGGTTCCTGGCGATGGAGTCGCCGCGGACGTACGGGCACGTCGGCGGCTTCGCCGTGCACGACCCGACCACGGCGCCGGGCGGGACGGTCACGCGGGCGGACCTGTGCCGGCTCGTCGGCGAGCGCATCCACCTGCTGCCGCCGTTTCGCTGGAAGCTCGCCCCGGTGCCGCTCGGGCTCGACAACCCGTACTGGATCGAGGACGCCGACTTCGACCTCGACTTCCACGTGCGCGAGACCGCGGTGCCGCCGCCGGGCGGCGCGCGCCAGCTCGGCGACCAGATCGCGCGGATCTTCGCGCGGCCGCTCGACCGCACGCGTCCGCTCTGGGAGCTCTACCTGGTCCACGGGCTCGAGGGCGGGAAGGTCGGGATCCTCACGAAGATCCACCACGCCGCCGTGGACGGCATGTCGGGCGCCGAGATCATGGGCATCCTGCTCGACTCCTCGCCGGACGGGCGCGAGGTGGCGCCGCCCGATCGCGACTGCGGCGAGCGCGCGCCGGGGCAGCTCGAGATGCTGGGCCGCGGGCTGCTCGGCGTGCCGCGCCAGCCGCTGCGGGCGCTGCGGGCGCTTCCCTCGGCCCTCCCGGGGCTCGACGACGTGCCGACGATCCGCACGATCCCTGGCGTCGGCCAGCTCGGGCGCGCGGCCTTCCAGGCGCAGTCGTGGGCGCGCGGCTCGCGCGACGGCGGCGTGCTGGAGCGCTCGGCGGTGCGCGCTCCGCGCACGCGCTTCAACGGGCGGATCTCGCCGCACCGGCGCTTCGCGTTCGGGTCGCTCCCGCTCGACAAGGTGAAGGCGATCAAGAACGAGCTCGGCATCACGGTCAACGACGTGGTGATGGCGCTCTGCGCCACGGCGCTGCGCGAGTGGCTGATCGAGCGCGACGAGCTGCCGCGCGACCCGCTCGTCGCGATGGTGCCCGTGTCCGTCCGCACGCCCGAGGAGCAGGGCACCTACGGCAACCGGGTCTCGACGATGATCGTCCCGATCCCGACCAACGAGCCCGACCCGCGCGCGCGGCTGATGCTCATGCACGACTCGATGCGCGCCGCGAAGGACCGCCACAGCGCGCTGCCCGCGAGCCTGATGCAGGACGCGACGCAGTTCGTCCCGCCGGCGCTCATGTCGCGCGCGGCGCGTGTGATCGCGGAGCTGTCGGAGGTCGGTCCGCCGCCGCTCAACCTCGTGATCTCGAACGTGCCAGGGCCGCAGGACCCGCTCTACCTGGCCGGCTCGCGGCTGGTCGCGAACTACCCGGTGTCGGTGATCATGGACGGCGTGGGGCTGAACATCACGGTGCTGAGCTACAACGGCCGGCTCGACTTCGGGATCGTCGCCGACCGCGAGCAGATCGAGGACGCCTGGCCGCTCATGCGCAAGCTGGGGGAGTCGCTCGACGAGATCGACGAGACGATCTGCCGCTCGGGCAAGACGGTCAGCCCGGTCACGCACGGGCCGCGCAGCGGTTCCGTCGCCGTGAGCTGAGTTGCGCGAGAGCTGGTTCCGGGCGCTCGTCCTCTACCCGCTGCTGTTCGTGGGACCGTGGGTGGCGCTGAGCTGGTTGCTCGCCGAGCCGGAGGAGGACGGCCTCGTGGCGGTGCTCGGCGTCGGGTTCTGGGGGGTCATCGCGGGATCGTTCGCGAGCCTCGTCGCGGCCGTGCTCGTCGCGACGCGGCGGCCGATGCCCGGGCGCGAGCGCGTGCTGCTCGTGGTGCTCGGCGTGCTGGTGAGCGGGGCGGCGCTCGTGCTCGGGATGGTCGGCTGGTTCCAGGCGGCGAAGTACGACTGCGCCGACCAGTACGAGTGCCCGATCTGAGCCTCTAGCCCGGCGTGAGCCGCTTCGTGAAGTGATGCGAGGCGATCACGAGGCCGTGGCGGAAGTAGAAGCGGTGCGCGTCGGCGCGGTCGAGTCCGAGGCCGGAGTCGAGGTGGAGCTGCTCGCATCCTTGCCGGCGCGCCTCCTCCTCGACCCAGGCCATGACGGCGTCGGCATGTCCGCGGCCGCGCAGGGCGGCGCGGGTGACGAGGTCGTCGACGTAGACGTGACGACCCCAGGAGAGGCTGTGGCTTAGGCGGAAGCCCGCGACGGCCGCGGCGTCCTCGTCGCCGGGCTCGAACGAGGCGGCGAGGCGGTAGCCCTCCGCGCGCTGCTCGTCGACGCGCCGTGCGATCGCCTCGGCGCTCTCGTATTGCGGCCGCAGCTCGAGCAGCGCGGCGGCGGCGAGCAGCGACTCGCCGGCCGGGATCTCGCGCGCCTCTGGCATCCGGCGGATCGTAATCGCCCGAATCTGCGGTCTCTGAACAGTTAACGGGGTCCTAGCCCCGGTAAGTGTTCAAAACGCCGGCCACTCATCGCGCGGCGGCCGCGTCATTGTTCACTCACCGGGCGCCCGCGGCTTGGCGAGGGCGCGGTGGGGGTTGGCGGGGGGCCGGCCGGGGGGCGCTACTCGAGCTCGGCGGCCGCCGCGGCGGCGGACTCGCGCGCCTGGGCGGCTTCGTCCCGAGCGGCGGATGCCGCCTCGAGCTCCTCGCGCGCGGAGTCCGCGCGGGCGCGCGCTTCCTCGACCTGCCGCTCGCGCTTGTCGAGCTCCTCCGCCGCCTTGCGTGTGGCTCGCTCGGCCGCCTCGACGCGGCGCTCGGCCTCGCTCTCCTCCTTCTTCGCCGCCTTGAGCCGCTCGCGCGCGGCCCGAGCGGCGGCCTCCCGCCGCTCGCGCTCCGCAGCCTCCCGCTCGGCAGCTTCCGCCCGCGCAGTCTCACGCTTGACGCCCGCCTTGCCCGCGGCCTTGGACCCGCCACCCTTTGTGCCGCCGTTCCCGGCGCCGGCGGATCCCTTGGAGCGGGCGGAGCCGGCCTTCGCGGAGCCGGCCTTCGCGGAGCCGGCCTTCGCGAGGCCGCCACCGCGCGCCTTGCCGGAGCCGTTGGGCGCGGCCTTGCCGGAGCTCTTTCCGCCCCTGCTCCCCTTCGATCGTGCGGGCGCGGCAGGTCCGGCGCCCAGGGCGAAGCCCAGGCCCGTGGCCTGGCGCTCGCGGTCGAGTACGCCGGCTTCGACCAGCTCGGCGAGCTCGGGGTCGGTGGCCACGGCCGCGAAGGTCTCGCGGACGCGGGTGAGCGTCGCCTCGCCCATCGACTTCCCCTCGCTCGTCAGGAGGCCAGACGCCGCTTCCAGCAGGCCGCCGATCGCCTCGCGCTGCGCGGTGGTCGCGCGCTCGAGGTCGGCGGCGGTCGCCTCGCGGGTCAGCAGCCGCTCCTGCACCTCGCGCAGTGCGGCCGAGGCGTCCATCAGCGCGCGCCGCTCCTTCGGGCGGCAGCGGCTCGCCTGGTTCACGGCCCACGCCGCCACGCTCGGCTTCGGCAGCTTCTTGACCGCCGCCGCACGCTCGCGCTCGCCCTCTTTGCGCAGCTGCTTCTCGAGCGCCGTGCGCGCCGGGATGAACTCGTCGAGCGGCAGTCCGTAGAGGTCCGACTCCTCGCGCTCCACGACTGAGCGTTACCCCCCGCGGCGGGCGGGGGAACGTGCCGGGCGTCCCCCCTCGGTCGAGGGGTGACGCCCGGACGTGAATTCGTTCGCGATCAGCCGGAGGTCGCGGCGCTGCCGGACTGCTCGTCCTGTGAGCCGTCCTTCGACTCGGTCGCGGAGCCGGCGGCGTCCGTGGTCGAGTCGGCCGGGGCCGCAGCCTCCGGAGCCGGGTCGGCCGCCGGTGCCTCGGGGGCCGGGGCCTCCGCGGGAGCCGCTGCCTCGGGGGCCGCCGGGGCCGGAGCCGCGGCCTCGGGTGCCGGAGCCGCGGGGGCCTCCGCGGCGGGGGCCGGAGCCTCAGCGGCGGGAGCCGGGGCGGCGGGCGCCGCCGGAGCCGGTGCCGCCGCAGCGGGCTCCGCCTCGGCCGGAGCGGCCGGAGCGGCCTCCGCCGGAGCGGCCGCGGGCGCCGGAGCCGCCGCAGCGGGCGCCGCCTCCGGAGCTGCCGCCTGCGCCGGAGCCGCCTCGGCCGGCGCCGCCGCGGGTGCCGGAGCAGCCTGCGCCGGTGCCGCCGCAGCGGGCGCCGCCTCCGCCGGAGCGGCCTCGGGTGCCGGCGCCGGCGCCGTCCCCTGCTCCGGAGCCGCCTGGGCCTCCGCGGTCGTGCCGCCCTCCGCGGGCGCCGTCGACTGGTACGTGGCACCGCCGCTCTGCGCGTCGCGCGAGCCGCTCGCCTTCGACGACGAGGGCTCCTGGGACGCCGTCGCGGCGCGGGTCTGCGTCCGCGTGGTCGACGCGGACTTCACGGTCCGCTTGGTCGACTTGCGGAACTTCATCGCCTCGAACGGGACGTGCACCACGACGAAGCCGGCCCGCCGCGAGCCGTTGAACCAGCCCGCGCCTCCGCCCGGGTTGGCCCGGGTCGTGCCGAAGAAGCGGCCGTTGATCGACATGTAGACGTGACCGGCGTTGGCGTAGATCGTCACGGCGCCGGGGCCCGGCCTGCCCCACCGCATGAAGCCGCCGGACACCATCGGGCTGTTCAGCAGTCCCGCCGCGTGCAGCACGGCCGAGACGGCACCGGAGCAGTCGTACGGACCCGAGAAACTCGGGTTGTGACCGCCGCCCCAGCGGTACGAGTAGTGCGCGCGGTCGATCTTGTTCGCCGCGGCGACCATCGCCGCGATCATCTCCTGCGCGCTGCCCAGGCCGGGGGAGACGTTGATCGGCCCGCCCACGGGCCCCCCACCACCGCCGCCACCACCGCCGGAGGATCCGCCGCGCGAGCCGGCGTTGCCGCCGCCACCGCCGGAGGACCCACCGCGCGAGCCGCGGTCGACCGTCACGCCCTCGGTGACGTTCGCCGAGCGATCGTGCCCAGAGCCACGCCGCTCGCGCTTGCGCTGCTTGCGTTCGCTGCGCTCGGCGTCGCGGTCGGGGAGGATCCCGCCGTCGGCCTCGGCGCTCTCGGGCGCTCCGCCGTCACGCGCCTGGTTGCGCGCGGTGCGCAGGTCCTGGTCGCTCTCGGCCGGTCCGTTGGCCGCGAGCCCCGTGGGCCCTCCGACCGAGGCCGCCGAGACCGGCGCGGCCGGGTTCGCCCCGGCGAGCCCCTGCACGGCCTGCTTCGGCGCCTGCGCAGCGAGCTGCGCGCTCTGGTTCGACGGGTCGTAGACGACCATGCCGTCGGGGAACAGCGTCAGCCACGTGCGCACGTCGACCTTGCCGGTCGGCGGGAGCCCGTGCTTCGCCTGGTAGCGCTTGACGGCACGCTCCGTGATCGGCCCGAAGATGCCGTCCTCGGCCACCTTCAGCTCTTGCTGCACCTCGACGACCGCGGCGCTCGACATGCCGCGCTCGAGCAGGATCCGGGTCCCGTCGTCGCGGTCCTCGAGGATCCGCGAGTGGCTGGCGGAGGCCCGCTGGGGGCCGTCGCCGCCGAAGGTCTTGAAGGTCGGGGCGATAGGGGTAGTTGCCATCGCGGCGGTGACCGCCAGCGACGCGCTCTTCTGGCGGGACTGGTGCTTGCGTGCGAGCTCACTGAGCTCACGGCGGCGCTGCGAACGCTCGAGCGACTCATGCCAAAGCTGAGTCGAGGACAGATCTCGGGGCGAAGGGGCCAACGACGTCTCCTTCCAATTCGGGTAACGCCTACGAGGTGAGCTGACGGGCTCGCGCGTGGAATCGCGCTACGCCGCGCACCGGCGGCGATTCGCCCCTCCGACCATTGCGGCCGGTTTGGTTCCCCCGCTCCCGGGCTTCATGGAAGACCGGGACTCGGCGTCTATGTCAAACGAAAAATACCTGCTCGTTGCAAGAACTTTCGCAGCGCAGAACCTTAACGGGCCTGTCAACCGGGCGGACGGCGAACAATCGGTTTGCGCGCCACCACCCGTGGAATACGCCGGATGACGGGCTGGCGGGGGAGTCCGTTCTTTAGGGGGGCAGCAAGCGCGCGCCTCCCGGCTTCACACAAGCCGGGAGGCGTCGCGCGTTTGGCGCCCTGACGGTGTTGGTACCCCTCGAAATGCACGCCATGCGCAGGTCGCTCCTAACCATCCTCGCGCTCGCGCTGACCCTCGCGGCGCCCGCGAGCGCGCAGGAGCGCGACCTCGCGTCCTACGCCGACCCGATGGTGGGCACGGGCCCGCCCGGGTTCGTCTTCCCGGGGGCCGTGGTCCCGTTTGGGATGGTCCAGAACTCGCCGGACACCCGCGGCGAGTTCGCCTACAGCGGCTACCTCTACGCGGACCCGCAGATCCAGGGCTTCAGCCTCGTGCACATATCCGGCCCGGGCGTGCGCAAGGGCGGCGACATCCCGCTGATGCCGACGGTGGGGCCGGTCAACTCGAACGACCCGGTCCAGTACGGCTCGCCGTTCGACCACGCGCGGGAGGAGGCCGAGCCCGGCTACTACCGCGTGCACCTCGCGAAGTACGCCACCGACGTCGAGCTGACGGCGTCCACCCGCGCCGCCATGCAGCGCTACACGTTCCCGCCCTCGCCGCAGTCGAACGTGATCGTCGACGTGGGACGCAGCGTCGAGGGCGTGCACTCCGGGCAGATCCGCTTCACCGGCCCCGACGAGATCAGCGGCTACAGCGAGGGGCGCTACCGCGTCTACTTCGTGGCGAAGTTCTCGCGGCCGTTCGCGTCGACCGGCACGTTCAAGCCCGACGGCGAGGGCGCGGGCGGCTGGGCCACGTTCAACACGCTCACCGACCGCCAGGTCACCGCCCGCATCGGCATCTCGTTCGTCGACGCGGCGGGCGCGCGGCGCAACCTCGAAGCCGACGCGCCCACGTTCGACTTCGACCGCATGCGCGCGAGGGCGCGCGAGGCCTGGAACCGCGAGCTCGGCCGGCTGAACGTGAGCGGCGGGACCGACCTCGAGCGCACGACCTTCTACAGCGCGCTGTACCACTCGTCGCTGCACCCGAACGTCTTCAGCGACGTGGACGGCCGCTACATGGGCTTCGACAAGCAGCCGCACAGGGCCGAGGGCCGCACCCAGTACGCGAACTTCTCCTCCTGGGACCTCTACAAGAGCACCAACCAGCTCCTCGCGACGCTCCAGCCGCGCCGCTACCGCGACATGCTCCTGACGCTGCTCGCGAACTACCGCGAGTGGGGGCGGCTGCCGCGCTGGGGCGAGCACTACTTCGACGCCAACCACATGTCCGGCGACCCGGCCATCCCGATGATCGCCGACGGTTTGTGCCGCGGCGGAATCCTCAGCCACGGCGAGGCCGAGGACCTGCTCGAGGCCTCGAACGCGCTCTACCGCCGGCGCGAGGCGAGCCTCCAGCAGCTCGGCTACCTGCCGGACCGCCCGGGGACCACGCTCGAGTTCGGTGTCGCCGACTTCGCGCTGGCGCTGCTCGCGGACGCCGTCGGCCACGACTCCGAGGCCAAGGCGCGGCTGACCGACTCGCTGCGCTACCGCACCGTGCTCGACCCCGAGACCCGCTGGGTGCGCCCGCGACACGCCGACGGAAGCTGGTACGAGCCCTTCGATCCCACGGACACGACGGGCTTCCAGGAGGGCAACTCGTGGCAGTACTCGTGGCTCGCCCCGCACGACGCGCGCGGCCTCTACGACCGCATGGGCGGCGACGCGGCCGCGATCGAGCGCCTCGACCAGTACTTCTCGGCCCCGCCCGAGGCGGCCAATCAGCTCACGTTCTTCGGGATCGTCTACAAGGCGCCCTGGCACGCGCCCGGCAACGAGCACGACCTCCAGGTGCCGTGGATGTACCCGTTCGTGGGCCAGCCGTGGAAGACGATGTCCGAGCACCGCGAGATCCAGCGGCTCTTCCGGCCCGAGCCGAACGGCCTGCCCGGCAACGACGACCTCGGCGGGCTCTCCTCGTGGCTCACGTGGTCGATGCTCGGCATCGGTCCGGTCACGCCAGGCGCGCCGTTCTACGTGATCGGCAGCCCCACCTTCGAGCGCGCCGTGATCACGCCCGACGGCGGCAGCCGGTTCGCGATCGAGGCACCGGGCGCGTCCCCGCTGCGCCCGTACGTGACCGCGGCGAGCGTCGGCGGGCGCCGGCTCGGCAGTGCCTGGCTCTACGACGCCTCGGTCCGCCGCGGTGAGACGGTGAAGCTGACCGTCGCCGAGCAGCCGAACACGGAGTTCGGCTCCGCGCCGCCGGTCCGGCCGCCCTCGGTGAGCGACTCGCCGCTCGCGCGCTTCGGCTGCCTGCCCACGGCGCCCCAGCCCGACCCGGTGGCGCCCGGCGCGGCCGAGCGCCCGGCCGGCTTCGAGGATCCCCGCACGGCGCCGGTGGAGCCGGGACCGGTGCTGGCCGACGGCAGCGCGCCGCCCAGCCTCGTCCCGCTGCGGCTGCGCGTCTCGCCGCGCACGGTGCGCACCTCGCGGCGCACGCTCTACCGGCTCACCGTCCACGCGAAGCGCCATGGCCGCTGGGTGCCGGTGCGCGGCGCGCGGGTGCGCCTGGCGGGAGTCCGGGCGCGCACGTCGGGCAAGGGCGTGGCCAAGATCCGGGCCACGATCCGCCACCACGGCACCCACCGCGCCAACGCGACCGCCGCCGCGGCGCGCCCGGCGTACCGCTCG
>DASVPL010000286.1:0-2376 GCA_036382905.1 Thermoleophilaceae bacterium
CCACGCGCATCGGCGCTAGACCGCCTCCCAGAGCTCGACCGGGTTGCCCTCCGGGTCGTGCAGGCGAGCGAAGCGCCCGTGCGGGTACTCCTCGGGATCGACCTCCACCGCCACGTCCTCGGCGCGGAGCTGCGCCACGAAGGCATCGAGGTCCTCGACCCGGAAGTTGACCATCCACCCCTGCTCCGGGCGGCCGAAGTACTCCGTCTCCTGGCGGAACGGCGCGAAGACCGTCGGCCCGGCCTGCTGCTCCCAGGGCTCCTCGACGTGGTTGCTCGGAGGCGCGACAACGCCGAGGTACTCCTCGTACCAGCGCCTCAGGCGCTCGGGGTCGTGCGCCCGGAAGAACAGGCCGCCGATGCCGCTGACGCGCTGGCGCGCGCTCACGCCGGGATCGGCTCGCGCTCGCCGCCGAAGCGCGCCGTGGCGGCCGCCCGCATCAGCGCGTGCTCGGGGCCCGTGAGGCCGGGGTCGGCGTCGAGCGCCTCGAACGCGCGCTCGCGGGTGCGCTCGAGCAGGTCGGCGTCGGCGGGGAGGCGCGCCACGCGGAGAGTGGGCAGCCCGTGCTGGCGGGTGCCGAGCAGGTCGCCGGCGCCGCGGATCTCGAGGTCCACCTCGGCGAGCCGGAAGCCGTCGCGCTCCTCGGCGAGCGCGGCCAGACGGGGCTGCTTCGGGTCGCCGAACAGGATGCAGAGCCCGGCGTGCTCACCGCGCCCGACGCGGCCGCGGAGCTGGTGTAGCTGCGAGATCCCGTAGCGGCCGGCCGCCTCGATCACCATGACGGTCGCGTTCGGCACGTCGATTCCGACCTCGATCACGCTGGTGGCGACCAGCACGTCGGCCTTGCGCTCGGCGAACGCGCGCATCGCCTCGGACTTCTGCTTCGATGGCATCTGGCCGTGGATCAGCTCGACGCTGTGGCGGCTGAACTCGGTCGTCCGCAGGCGCTCGGCCTCGACGGTCGCCGCGGCGGCCTGGAGCGCCTCGGACTCCTCCACGAGCGGGCAGACCACGAACACCTGGCGCCCGGCGGCGATCTCCTCGCGCGCGCGCTCGTAGGCGCGAGCCCGCCACGAGGCGGTGTCCCCCACGAACGTCTCGACCGGCCGCCGGCCCGCGGGCAGCTCCTTCAGGATCGTCACGTCGAGGTCGCCGTAGGCGGTGAGCTGGAGCGTGCGCGGGATCGGCGTGGCGGTGAGGTGGAGCACGTGCGGGACCAGCTCGCCGGGCGCCTTCGCCTCGAGCGCCGCCCGCTGGCGGACGCCGAAGCGGTGCTGCTCGTCCACCACGACCAGCGCGAGGTCGCGGAAGCGCACGGTCGGCTCGATCAGCGCGTGCGTGCCCACGACCAGGCCGAGCTCGCCGGTCTCGAGCCGCGCGAGCAGGTCGCGCCGGCGCGCGGCCGTGGTCGATCCGGTCAGCAGCTCGATCGGCACGTGGCCGCCGAGCAGGCGGTCGAGCGTGGCGAGGTGCTGCTCGGCGAGCGTCTCGGTGGGCGCCATGAGCGCGGCCTGGCGACCGGTCTCGACGGCGCGCAGCATCGCGTGGAGCGCCACGACGGTCTTGCCGGAGCCGACCTCGCCCATCAGCAGCCGCTGCATCGGCCGCCCCGAGCGCACGTCGCGGTCGACCTCCTCCATCGCCCGCCTCTGATCGCCCGTCGGGGCGAACGGGAGCGAGGCCAGCCACGGACCGACCAGATCGCCGGTGGGCTCGAGCTCGGCGGCCCGCACGGTGAGCTCGCGGGCGCGCTTGCGGGCGACGAACGCGAGCTCGAGCGCGAGCAGCTCCTCGAACGCGAGCCGGCGGCGGGCGTGCTCGGTCTCCTGCTCGTCCTCCGGGAAGTGCACGGCCGACAGCGCGGCGGCGCGCTCGGGCAGGCCCTCGGCCACGCGCATCCAGGCGGGCAGCGTCTCGACCGTGTCGCGCTCGGCGCCGCGCGCGGCCTTGGCCAGCTCGCGCAACCGGTCCGAGGACATCCCCTCGGTTGTCGAGTAGATCGGGGTCATGCCCTCCCCCTTGACCTGGAGTGCGCTGGCGCCGGGAGCGATCTCGTAACTGCTCACGGAGAAGCCCTTCTTACCGCTGCCGGCCTTGCCGCGGAGCACCACGCGGGTACCCGGCTGCAGCTTGTCCGCCAGCCACGGCTGGTTGAACCAAACCGCCTTCATCGGCCCGGTCTCGTCGGTGACGGTCGCCTCCTGCAACGTCTTCCCGTAGCGGGTCCGGCGGTTGCTGATCCGCTTCACGTCCACGATCACCGTGGCCTCCTCGCCAGGTGTGAGGCTCGCGACCGGTCGCGCGTCGCGGCGGTCCTCGTGGCGGAACGGCACGTGCTCGAGCAGGTCGCCGACGTTGGCGAGCCCGAGCGACTCG
>DASVPL010000287.1:0-13219 GCA_036382905.1 Thermoleophilaceae bacterium
GACCGTCACCGCGCTCCCAGCCTGGCGGGTGGCGGGTCCGCCATTCCGGCGCGTCGGCTCCCCTTAAGGCTCCACGAGCGACTGCCGACAAAGCTCAAACAGTCGTCCATGACCCTCTCCCGGACCCACACCCAGACCGACTTCGCCCCGCTCGAGGTGGAGCGCTTCGAGCACGTCCCCGGCGGGCGCGAGCTCGCGCTGCTGCGTGTCGAGGGTCGCTACCGCTCGAAGCTCGCCCGCCCGCTGCTCGAGGCCGCGCTGCTGGTCGACGACGGCCTCGCGATCCACCGTCACGACCCCCTTCCGGAGTCGTTCGACATGCGCGAGGGCCTCGGCGACGACGACTGGCTCTGGCGCTCCGCCTTCGCCGTCTCGTGCGCCGCGCTCGAGGACGAGGACACAACCTTCTCCATCCAGGTCGCTCCGAACCTCGTCCTGGAGGTCGGTCGCCCCGCCACGTGGGCGGCACCGCGCGCCACCCGGCGCCGCTCGCGCCCGGCCGCCGCCACGAGCCGCCGCGCAGTGGCCGCCTCGATCCTGCTGGCGCTCTCGCTGACCCCCGTCAACATCAACGGCCTCGCCGACGCGGCCGTGCTCAAGCTCAAGAAGGCCGACGGCACGATGGAGGCGATCGTCACCCAGACCCCGCCGCTCGATCACCCGCCGTACAACGACCTCTGCGCCCAGCCCGAGAACGCGGGTGCCTGCGACCAGGCGCCGCAGACCGTCAACTCGCAGCCCGCGCCGGCGCCCGCCCCGGCCGAGCCCGCGCAGCAGGAGCCCAAGGACCCGGCCCCGTCCGGCAGCGAGGAGAAGCCCGACAAGGCCCCCTCCGGCGACCGCGGCCGCAGCCAGGACGGCGACCACGGCGACGAGGCGAAGAAGCCCAAGAAGCCCAAGAAGCACCACAGCTCCTCCGGCCGCTCCGGTGGCCGCAGCGCCGGGCATCGCAACAGCCACCCGAGCCGCAGAAGCACCCCGCGCAAGCCGGTCCGCCACCGCGACGGCAGCCCGACCCGCTCGGCCCCCGGCTACTTCGACGCCCTCCCGACTCCCGAGAAGGCCGAGGGCGTCCCCAACTTCGTGATCCGCAAGTTCCGCGTGCCGGTCTTCCTGCTCCCGATCTACCAGGCCGCCGGCACCGAGTACGGCATCCGCTGGGAGGTCCTCGCGGCGATCAACGAGATCGAGACCGACTACGGCCGCAACCTCAACATCTCCTCCGCCGGAGCGCTCGGCTGGATGCAGTTCATGCCGCCGACGTGGAAGTCCTACGGCGTCGACGCGAACAAGGACGGCAAGAAGGACCCCTTCAACCCGGTCGACGCCATCTTCGCCGCGGCCCGCTACCTGAACGCCAGCGGTGGCGAGAAGGACATCCGCCGCGCGATCTTCGCCTACAACCACGCCGACTGGTACGTCGACTCGGTGATGCTGCGCGCGAAGCTGCTGTCGGGCGTTCCGACCGACGTGGTCGGCTCGCTCACGGGCCTGACCGAGGGCCGCTTCCCGGTCGCGGCCCGCGCTCGCTACGCCGACGACATCGACGCGCAGAACGCGACCCACCGCCTCAAGCGGGGCCCCAACGCCAACAACGTCGTGCACGACAACCCGGCTCGCGACGGCATCGAGATCTTCTCCGAGCGCGGCGCCCCCGTGGTCGCGGTCAACGACGGCGAGGTCGAGCGCATCGGCCACACCCGCAAGCACGGCAACTACGTGGTCCTGCGCGACGTCTACGGCAACGAGTACCTCTACGCCGGCCTCGGCAACGTCGCCGACTTCTACCCGGTGCCCAAGAAGAACCCCGGCCCCTCGGGCAACGAGGCCAAGGCCGTCTCGGCGCGCACCGACGCAGGCCGCCCGCAGCCGAAGGTCACCTCGAAGCGCCGCGTGTTCGCCCACCCGAGCCGCGCCCGCTCGAAGACGGCCGGCGGCCTCGAGCAGATCTTCGACGCCGAGGCGCGCGACGGCGGCAAGTTCCAGACCTACGGCCACGTCTTCACCCCGGGCCTCGGGCTCGACCGCGACAACGCCACGCTGCGCCGCCTGAAGCCCGGCGCGCGCGTGATCGGCGGCACGGTGCTCGGCCGCGTCGGCCGCCCGGACCCGAAGAAGGCCGCCCACATGAACTTCATGGTCCGCCCGGCCGGCAGGGGCGCGCCGCGGATCGACCCGAAGCCGATCCTCGACGGCTGGAAGCTGCTCGAGTCGACGGCGATCTACCGCGCCAAGGGCAAGAACGTCCTCAAGGACAGCTCGAGCGCGTCGATCGGCCAGATCCTGATGATGGCCAAGCCGCTGCTCGAGCGCCGGGTGCTGAACGACGAGCGGATCGAGCTCGACGCGAGTGGCCGCAACGACATCCGCACGGGTCAGATCGACCGCCGCGTGCTCGCCGTCCTCGCGTACCTCGCCGAGTCCGGCCTGAAGCCCACGGTCAGCTCGCTGCGCTCGGACCACGGCACCTACACGAGCTCGGGCAACGTCTCGGAGCACTCGACGGGGACCGCCGTCGACATCGCCGCGATCAACGGCATCCCGATCGTCGGCCACCAGGAGCGCGGCGGGATCACGCACCAGGCGGTCAAGCGTCTGATGGCCCTCCAGGGGACCATGCGCCCGCACCAGATCATCTCGCTGCTCGACCTCGGCCAGAACACCGTGGCGATGGGCGACCACAACGACCACATCCACGTCGGCTTTCGCCCGAACGCCGGTGACAATCGCAAGACGGGCCGCGCCGCCATGGCCGTCCTCGACCCCGATCAGTGGACCGACCTGATGAAGCGCCTCGGCGAGATCGAGAACCCGGTCGTGCCGACCGAGCCCTCGCGCTTCGCCCTGCCGGTCAAGCCCAAGCACCGCGGGCACGGCGACTAGCCCGCATAGAGGCCCCTCGTGGACGCGACCGTCAAGCAGAAGCGGCGCTGGCTGATCGAGTTCAGCCTCGTCAGCCTGATCCCGATGATCCTGCTCGGGTACTTCCTGGCGCAGACGCTCGGTGACCAGGCCCGCGAGCGCAGCGTCGCCTCGGCCCGCTCCGAGGCCCGCCTCGTCTCCGACATCGCCGTGCGGCGCGCGCTCGGCAGCGAAATCGAAGCCTCACGGGCGCTCACCCGCGAGGGCCAGGACGCGCTCGGCCGCGCGGTCGTCTCGGCTCGCGCCGGGACCGACGTGGCCCGGATCACCGTGCGCGATCGCACAGGCACCGTCCTCTGGTCCGACGACCGCCTGAAGATCGGCGAGTCCGACAAGCCGCCGACCGAGGCGCGCGACGCCCTCTACGGCAACACGGTCTCGAAGGTCGTCGACATGAGCAAGAACCCGATCACCCAGGACGCGAGCCTCGGCCGCGTGCTGAAGATCTACGTTCCGCTGCGCGCCGAGCCGGGCGGACCGCCGGTCGGCTCCTCCGAGGTGTGGATCCCGTACGCGGGCATCGCCAGCCAGATCGAGAAGGACACGCGCACGCTCTACGTGGCGATCGGCGTGGGCCTCCTGCTCGTGTGGGGCTGCATCGTCGGCGTGGTCGCCGGCGCGTCGCAGCGCCTGCGCCGCCAGGCCGCCGAGAAGGAGGAGCAGGCGCTCTCCGACGGCCTCACCGGCCTCCCGAACCGCACGATGTTCGCCAGCCTGCTCGAGAAGACGATCTCCGCCACCGGCCGCCGCAAGAAGCTGGGCGTGGTGATGCTGATGGACCTCGACCGTTTCAAGGACGTCAACGACACGCTCGGCCACCACAACGGCGACCTGCTGCTCCAGCGGATCGGCTCGCGGCTGCACAGCGTGCTGCGCGAGAGCGAGACGGTCGCCCGCCTCGGCGGCGACGAGTTCGCGATCCTGCTTCCCGACGTGCCCGACCGCCAGTCGGTCGTGCCGGTGGTCCGCCGCGTGCTCAAGGTGCTCGAGGAGCCGGTCGTCGTGGGCGGCCTCGCGCTCCAGTGCGAGGGCTCGATCGGCATCGCGATCTTCCCCGAGCACGGCAAGACCGTGGACAGCGTCATGCGCGCCGCCGACGTGGCGATGTACATGGCCAAGGAGAACCGCTCGGGCTACGAGTTCTACGACGCGCGCCGCCACGAGCACCGCCACGACGCGGGCCGGCTCGCGCTGATCGGCGAGCTGCGCCGCGCGATGGACGAGACCGAGCTGGTCCTCTACTACCAGCCGAAGGTGAACATGCGCACGGGTCGCGCGGAGGGCGTCGAGGCGCTCGCGCGCTGGCACCACCCCGAGCGCGGCCTGCTCTCGCCGGACGAGTTCATCCCGCTCGCGGAGCGCTCGAACCTGCTGCGCCCGATGACGCTCTACCTGCTCGACTCCGCCCTGCGCCAGGCGAACGCGTGGCGCACCCGCGGCCTAGAGGTGAGCGTGTCGGTGAACCTGTCGATGCAGAACCTGATCGACATGCGGCTGCCGAACGACCTCGCGCGCCTGCTCACGAGCTGGCGGCTTCCCCCGGGCTCGCTCGAGCTGGAGATCACCGAGTCGACGATCATGGCCGACCACCGCCGCGCGATGACGATCCTCACGCGCCTCAACAAGATGGGCGTGGCGCTCTCGGTGGACGACTTCGGCACCGGCTACTCGTCGCTCGCATACCTCCAGAACCTGCCGGTGGACTCGATCAAGATCGACAAGTCCTTCTGCATCTCGATGAGCGAGGACGCGGGCAACGCGACCATCGTGCAGTCGACGATCGACCTCGGTCACAACCTCGGGCTCCAGGTCGTAGCCGAGGGCGTGGAGACGATCGAGGCCTACAACAAGCTGCGCGAGCTCGGCTGCGACTACGCGCAGGGCTACTTCCTGAGCCGCCCGCTCGCGCCGGAGAAGGCCACCATCTGGCTCGAGACGATGATGGCCGGCGAGGAGCCGCGCGAGATCGAGCCGGCCGAGCCGGTGCCGGTCGACGAGGACCTCGACGCGCTCAGCGAGTGGTCGCTCGAGGCGCCGGCGTCCGCGCTCGCGCTCCAGGCCGAGGCTGAGGCCGAGGCCGAGGCCGACGTCGAGTCCGACACCGAGCTCGACGCCGAGACCGCGTCCTAGTCCTCCCGCTCCGAGCCGCCGAGCGCGGCGCCGAGCGCTCCGCGGGAGCGGATGCCGAGCTTGCGGTACGCGTTGCCGAGGTGGGTCTCGACGGTCTTCTTCGTAACGAACAGCGCCTGCGCGATCTCGGGGTTCGACAGCCCCTCCGCGGCCATCGCGGCGATGCGGCGCTCGCTCGCGGTGAGCGCGCCGACCCCTGAGATGCGCGGCCGGCGCGGGCGCCCGCCCGCCGCGCGCAGCTCCTGACGCGCGCGCTCGGCCAGCGGCCCGGCACCGCACGCGTCGGCGAGGTCGAGCGCCCGGCGCAGCGGCTCGCGCGCGGCCGAGCGCCGGTTCGCGCGCCGCAGGGCGGCGCCCAGGTCCGCCAGCGCCCGCGCGTGCTCGAGGCGCGCCGGCGATTCCCCGAGCACGGCGGCCGCCTCCTCCAGCAGCTCGACGCCGCGCGTTCCGCCCTCGGCCAGCCCGGACGCGCGCAGCGCCATGCCGATCGCGCGCGGGGTGCCCCAGGCGCGCGCCTCGCCCAGCATCGCCGCGGTCTCCGACCGGGCTGCATCCGCGTCGTCGTGGGCCAGCTCCGGAGCCGCCAGCAGCGGCGGCACGAGCGTCAGGTCGGTGTTCCAGCGCGCGCGCCGGCGGGCCAGCTCCGTCATGTCGCGGTGGGCGCCGCCCGTGTCGCCGCGGGCGGCGCGCAGCCGCGCCCGCGCGTGGATGACGGGGTAGAAGGTGAGGTCGTCGCCGGCGGCGCGCTCGGCCGCTCCGGCCTCGATGAGAATCCGTTCGGCGTCGTCGAGCTCGCCACGCGCGATCAGGACGTCGAGCACGTAGCCGAGCATCGGCGGCGCGAGCGCGAACCAGCCCTGCGCGAGCGACAGCTCGGCGCAGCTGCGCGCGTCGGCCTCGGCCTCGGCCAGCTCTCCGAGGCGCGCCAGCAGCATGCAGCGCCAGCCGGAGCTGCACGCGAACGCGAGGGCCGAGCCCTGCCGCCGGGCGTCCGCTACCGCTTGGTCGAGCGCCTCGCGGGCGGGGCCGTTGGCGTCGGCGAGCGCCAGCACCTCGACCGCGGTGAAGAACGGAGTGCCCGCGAACCCGCTTGGCGCGCCGGCCGGCTCGCGCGCGCCGAGCGCGCGCTCGGCGGCGGCCGCCAGGGTCGCGGCGGGGGAGTCGCCGTACATCGCGTCCACGTAGGCCTGGGTCGCGATCAGCCGCCAGCCGGCGGGCGTGGCCGGCTCCGCGGCGGCGTCGTGGCGGCGCAGCCGTGCGCGCGCCCACTCGAGGCGCGCGAGGTCGAGCGACGCGGTCGCGATCAGCGTCGTCTCGAGCAGCAGCGCCAGCTCCGGGTCCGCGTCCGCGACGTCCTCGATCGCGCGCTCGCGCACCGCGTAGGACTCCTGGTGGCGGCCGGCCGCCTGGAGCGCGGCCGACCACTCGACCGCGCAGCTCGCGCGCACCCGGGGATCGCCGGCCAGCCGCGCGCCCTCCTCGAAGTGCTCGGCCGCCGCCACGGGCTCCCCGGCGTGCAGCTCCGCCGAAGCGAGCTCGAGCGTGAGCGCGGCGCGGTCGTCCGTGGCGGGCGGCTCCGCCAGGGCACGCCGCAGGCATGCCGCGGCGGCGGGAGCGGCCCCGCGGGCGAGCGCGTCGCGTGCGGCCTCGCGCAGGGTCGCCACCACCCGGGGCTCCGCCGCCGGCTCGGTCGCGAGGAGGTGCACCGCGACCGCGTCGGCGCCCGCCCCCTCGGCGGCAAGCACCTCAGCCGCGTGCCGGTGCGCGTCAGCCCGCTCGCCCGCCGCGATGTCGGCGTACACCGCCGAGCGCAGGATTGGATGGGCGAACGCCAGGGGCCGCGCCGCGGCGAGGATGCCCGCGCCGGCGAGGTGCTCGGCCGCGGCAGCCGCAAGATCCTCGCCCAGCTCGGCGAGCGCGGCCGCGCGCCGCAGCGGAGCACCGTCGCCGAGCACGGCCACGGCGCGGGCGAGCGCGGCCGCGTCGGGGCCCAGCCGCGCCACGCGCAGGAGCACCGCACGGCCCACCGTCGGCGGCGCGAGCTGGCGCACGAGCGGCGCGGCCGCCGCTGCCGGCGCCACGCCGTCGGCGGCCAGCTCGCGCAGCAGCTCGCGGAGCAGGAACGGGTTGCCGCCGGTCGCCGCGCGGCACGCGTCGCAGAACGCGCGATCGGGGTCCGGCCCGAGCCGCGCGGCCACCAGCGCGGGCACCGCGTCCTCGCTCAGCGGCGGCGGCCGCAGGACGACCGCCCGCGCGTCGGTCGCGAGCGCGTCGATCGAGCGCCGGTCGGAGCCCGCCTCGTCCGGGCGGGCCGCCAGCGCCACGAGCACGGGCAGCTCGTCCAGCCGCGGGAGCAGGAACTGGAGAAAGCGCAGCGAGCTCGCGTCGGCCCAGTGGAGGTCGTCGATCACGAGCGCGGCGGGACCGCGTTCGGTCAGGTTCGCGGCGAGCCAGTAGAGCGCGTGGAAGTGCGGCAGCGACGGGTCGTCCGCGGCGGGAGCGCCGCCGGGCTCGGGCGCCGCGAGGCCCAGCAGCGGAGCGGCGGCGGCGGCGGCGCCGTGCAGCAGCGCGCGGCGGGTGGCCGCGTCGGCGCCCGCGAGCAGCGGCTCGAAGAGCTGGCGGACCACCCCGAGCGGGAAGTCGCGATCGAGCTCGGATGCGCGCGCGGACAGCACGGTCATGCCGTGCTCGCGCGAGCGCTCGCGCACCACCTCGAGCAGGCGTGTCTTGCCGATCCCGGGCTCGCCCTCGACGAGCACGACCCGCCCGCGACCGGCGCACGCCTCGCCGATCTCGCGCTCCAAGTCGCGCAGCTCGCTCTCTCGCTCGAGCAACATCTCGCCGCCGCCTCGCTCCATCGCACGCACCCTTGCACGGCTCGCGGGCACCTGTGCGCGGAACCCGAAACCTCGGGGTGCTGGTTCAGGGTGCTCCCCGTTGTGAGCGCTCTGGCCGGGTGGGACTCTCGGTCCATGACGAATGCGGAGCAGCCGAGGCGGCTCGCCCTCGAGGTGCGGTTCGACGCCGAGCCGATCGAGGGCCGGGTGTCAGAGGGCGACGGGACGGCGCGGCTCGACCGCCCGTTCTCCGGCTGGCTCGGGCTGATGGCGGCGATCGACGCCGCGCGCGGCACGGATGCGCGAGAGCAGAGGGGGGAGCAGCGATGAGGCGACGGAACCTGTGGCTCACGGTGGGGTTGGCGGCGGCGGCCGTGGGGCTCGCACCGGGGAGCGCCGGGGCGGCGGGGTTTGCGGAGACCGCGGGCTGCGACGAGCAGCAGGCGTTCGTGGAGGGCGACGAGGCGGCGGTGCGCGCCCGGTTGCCCGAGCGCTACGCGCCCGTGCGAACGCCGGCCGGCCGGCCGCTCCTGTTCGTGCGCGCGCTCCGCTGCGACGCGGTCACGCTCGGCGAGCGCTCACGGCAGGCTGTCATGGCCAGCTACGGCGTGGTCGTGGAGTCGCCGGACGGAGAGGGCTGCGCCTCGGACGCGCCGGTGGCCGGCACCGTGAAGGGCGACGAGCCGCCGGTCTGCAACTGGTACACGCTGGCCTGGCTCTCCAACGACAGGCGGGTCGTGGACTGGCTGCGCGAGGGCACCCCGAGCTTCCCGGCGTTCCACGTCGAGCAGCTCGCGTTCGACCTCACCGCGTTCGGCGCGGGCCGCGCCGGCGCCGCGTTCTCCTTCAGCGCCGCGTCGCCCTCGCCGTCGCCGTTCGCCATGGAGGCGACCACGCGACCGCGGCCGGGGCCCCTGTCGGTCCGCGGCGGCTACTGGTTCGACACCCCGCAGGGGACCGTCAAGGTCGCGCTGTCCACCGACGACCTCACGTCGGGCGACGCGACGGGCGTGGCGCGCGCGGGCCGCGGCTCGGAGCTGGCGGCGCTGCTCGGCGCCGAGGAGCGCCCGTACGTGCCCGGCTACTCGGCGTTCGCGGCCGAGCGCTGGGACCACGCGTCCTACCGCAAGCAGCTGTACCGCGCTCCGGCTGGACCCCGCGCGGGGGCCGGCGACGGCTTCGCGGGCTCGTGCTCGGTGCAGGGAACGGTGACCTTCAAGCCGCCCGCGAGCTACTACCGGCAGCCGCTCGACTACGCCTACGAGTCCGCCGGCACGTGCAGCGGGACGCTCAACGGCCGGGAGATCGCGGACGTGCCCGTCAAGCTGCGCCAGGCCGGCCGCAGCGAGGGGAGCTGCGCGTCGGCACGGACCATCTCGCCGGGCACCGGGTCGATCGTGTTCGCGGGCGGCGAGCTGATTCGCTACACGCTGGACTTCAGCTCGACCGGGACCGAGATCGACTTCACGCTCTATGGCGAGCGCTCGGGCCAGGCGAGCGGGAAGGGGAGCTTCCTGACGCAGCGAACGCCGCCCGACGTGACGGCGCGCTGCGCGAGCGAGGGCGCGTCCGAGGTGCCGATGGACATGACGCTGACCACGGAGAGCCAGCTCGTGAGCGAGCCGCCGGCGCGGACGCACCCCGGCACGCCGGTGCGCCCGCAGCTGCGGCTCGCCGTCTCGCCGCGCGCCGTGCGCGCGGGCCGCGGCATGCGCTACGCCTTCCGCGTGACGGCGGCCGGGCGGCCGGTCCGCGGCGCGCTGGTCCGCTTCGCGGGGCGGGCGATCCGCTCGGACGCGGCGGGCCGGGCGGCGCTGCGGGTGAGGCTGCACCGGCCCGGGCCGCACCCGGCGCGCGCCGTGAAGCCGGGCTTTCTGAGCGCGCGGAGCGCCGTGACGGTGACGCGCCGCTAGCGCTCCTCCGCCGCCGCGTAGCCGGGCCAGAGCCGCTCGAGCTGCGTGCGCAGCCAGGCCACCGCCAGGTCCTTCGCCTTCGCCTCGATCATCACGTCCACCGGCCGGGCCGCGGCGTCGAGCACCTCGCGGAGGTCGAACGGGGTCACGAAGTCGGCGTGCTGGTCGAGCAGCGGAGCGCGGCCGCCCGCCCTCAGCTCGGTCCGCGGGCTCGAGAGGTGCAGCTTCGGGCGCACCCCGGCGGGCCAGGTGGCGGCCACCTCCTCGATCGCCCGCGCGGGGTCCTCGTAGCCGGGGGCGACGTTGCAGCGGTGATGGTGGTGGTCGTAGATGACCGTGCAGCCGAGGCGGCGGTGCAGCTCGAGCACGTCCGCCACGTCGAAGAGCCGCTCGTCGTGCTCGACCGCAAGGCGCGCCCGGGCGCGCTCGGAGAGCAGCTCGAACGAGCGGGCGAAGCGATCGAGCGCGGCGGTGCGGTCGCCGCCGAGGGCGCCGACGTGGATCACGACGACGGCCTCGGGCCCGGTCCCGAGCGCGTCCAGCAGCGCCGTGTCCTGCTCGAGGTCGAGGCGCGCCTTCGCGGCGACGTCCTCGCTCTGCGAGTTCAGCACGCTGTACTGACCCGGGTGGGTGGAGAGCCGGAGGCCGTACGCGCGCGCCTTCGCGCCGAGCTCCGCGAGGGCGGCGGCACAGTCGTCGATCTGGCGGCGGTAGTCGAGCTGCGGGAGGTCCGGGTGCGTGCCGTACGGGACCGTCGAGCTGGACAGCCGGAACACGCTCACGCCGTTCGCGTGGAGGTGGTCGAAGGCGCCATCGAGCAGCTCGATCGACCGGGACAGGTGCGGACCGCTCTGCCAGCGGCGCGTGTCGGAGGTGCGCATGCCGCCGGCGCCCAGGATCTTCACGGCGAAGCCGAGGCGGAAGGGGGGTGCGGGGCGGGCGCCAGGGGTCGCGCCCGCCCCGCGTGTGGCGGCGATCAGGCCGCTGGGTCCTGAGCGACCTCGCCGCGCCAGGCGCCGCTCTCGGCGCCGCGCGACTCGATCAGCTCCTTGAAGCGCTCGAGGTCGGCCTTGACCCGGCGCTTCAGCAGGCCCAGCGCGTCGCCCGCCTTCTCCACCACACCCTCGGGCTCGGCGTCGAGCTGGAGCATGATCCGGCTCTGGCCGTCGTCGAGGCGGTGGAAGGTCACTACACCGGCGTGCTGGGTGCCGTCGATGCTCCGCCAGGCGATCCGCTGGTCGGGGGTCTGCTCGGTCACCTCGGCGCGCCACTCGCGGCGCTGCCCGGCGATCTCGGCGGTCCAGTGGAGGTGCGTGTCGTCGAGCTGCTCGACGGCCTCGATGCCCTCCATGAACTGTGGGAACTCCTCGAACTGGGTCCACTGGTTGTACGCGTTGCGGACCGGGACCTCTAGGTCGATCGACTCCTCGATCGTGGACATGCTGGCTGCCTCCGTGGTCGCTCTGTTGGCGTGCATACGGCCGCGCGCGGTTGGACGGATCACACCGGTAGGGTCCGGCGCATGGCGGGGCGGATCGTGCTCTTCGGGGCTACGGGCTACACGGGTCGGCTGACGGCCGAGGCACTCGCCGCGCGCGGCGCGCGGCCGCTGCTGGCCGCGCGCAACGAGGAGCGGCTGCGCTCGCTCGCGGACGAGCTCGGCGGGGGGTTCGACGTGGCGGTGGCCGACGTCGCGCGGCCTGACTCGGTGCGCGACCTGGTCGAGCGCGGCGACGTGCTCGTGTCCACCGTCGGCCCGTTCGCCCGCTGGGGCGACCCGGCGGTCGAGGCCGCGATCGCCACCGGCGCGCACTACATCGACTCGAACGGCGAGCCGGCGTTCATCCGGCGGGTGTTCGAGCGCTTCGGCCCCGGCGCGGAGGCCGCCGGCTGCGGCCTCGTCACCGCGTTCGGCTACGACTGGGTGCCGGGCAACCTGGCCGGTGCGCTGGCGCTGCGCGAGGCGGGCGACGCGGCGGTGCGGGTGGCGATCGGTTACTACGCGATCGGCCGCAGCCAGTTCAGCGGCGGCACCCAGGCCTCGGCCGCGGGGGCGCTGGCCGAGCCCGCGTTCGCGTTCCGTGGGGGGATGCTCCAGACCGAGCGCGGGGCGAAGCGGGTCGCGAACTTCATGGTCGAGGGCGAGCGCAGGCCGGGGATCTCGGTGGGGTCGTCCGAGCACTTCGGGCTGCCGCGGGTGGCGCCGGGGCTGCGCGAGGTGGACGTGTACCTCGGCTGGTTCGGGCCGATGTCACGGCCGATGCAGGTGGGCGCGGCCGTCACCGCCGCCGCCACGCGGATACCGGGCGTGAAGACCGGTCTGAACGCGCTGACCGCGCGGGTTTCGAAGGGGTCGACCGGCGGGCCGGGGGCCGAGGAGCGCGGTGAGAGCCGCTCGTACGTCGTCGCGCAGGCGCTCGACGCGGGCGGCACGTGCCTGGCCGAGGTGCGAATCGAGGGCGTCAACGGCTACGACTTCACCGCGCGCATGATCGCCTGGGGCGCGGAGCGGGCCGCGGCGTCCGGGCTCGAGGGGACCGGCGCGCTGGGGCCGGTCGACGGTTTCGGGCTCGACGAGCTCGAGCGCGGCGCGGCCGAGGCCGGCCTGGCGCGCGCCGGCTAGCCGGCCTGCGGCCGGGCGACCTCGAGCGAGCCGTCGTCGCGGCCGAGCAGCGCCTCGTCGGCCAGGCCGACGAACAGACCGTGCTCGACCACGCCCGTGACGGCCTTGAGCGCGCGGCCGAGGTCGCCGGGATCGGTGCCCGGTCCGATCTCGCAGTCGAGCAGGTGGTGGCCCTCGTCGGTGACCACCGGCGCGCCGGAGTCGTCGGTGCGCAGCTCGGCGGCGGGGAGGAGGTCGAGCACGCGCCGCCGCGTGTCGGGCCAGCCGAAGCGCACGACCTCGACCGGCAGCCTGAACGACTCCCCGAGCCTGCTCACGCGCTTGCGCTCCTCCGCCACGACCACGAAGCGCCGGGCGGCCTCCACGACGATCTTCTCGCGCAGAAGCGCCGCGCCGCCGCCCTTGATCAGGGCGAGCTGCGGATCGATCTCGTCGGCGCCGTCGATCGCGAGGTCGAGGCCGGTCGCGCCGTCGAGCTCGACGGGCTCGATGCCGTGCTCGGCGGCGAGCGCGGCGGTGCGGTCGGAGGCGAAGGCCGATCGCACCGGCGGGCCGTCGGGCCAGCGCTCGGCGATCAGCTCGATCGTCCGCCAGACGGCACGGCCGGAGCCGAGGCCGAGGGTCATCCCCGGCTCGACCCGTTCGACGGCCGCGCGCGCGGCGGCCTCACGTGCGGCGTCGGTGCTCACGGCGCGCAGGATGTCAGGCCGCGCTAGCGGTTGATCGCGACGCGACTGGTGTCGGCCGCCGGCGGTGCTCCCGCGGTGCGCGCGGTCACGTCGATCGTCAGCGGC
>DASVPL010000288.1:0-11086 GCA_036382905.1 Thermoleophilaceae bacterium
GGCCCGCTCGTGAACCGCGACGCGAAGCTCGTGGGCATGAACTCGGCCCAGCGCACCGACGTGCAGGGACAGTTCTACGCGGTCGGGATCGACCGCATCAACGAGATCGTCCCGAAGCTGATCGAGGGCGACGACGTCTGCTGAGAGCCTGACCACCCAGATCCTCCGCGAGCATCTCGTGGACGGGGACCTGAAGCCCGGCTCGCCGATCGGGCTGCGAATCGACCAGACGCTGCTGCAGGACGCCACCGGCACGATGGCGTTCATGCAGTTCGAGCAGCTCGGCGTGCCGCGCGTGCGCGTGGAGCGCGCGGTCCAGTACGTGGACCACAACGTCATCCAGCTCGATTTCAAGAACCCGGACGACCACCGCATGCTCCAATCGATGGCCCGCAAGTTCGGCGCGGAGTTCTCGCGGCCGGGCAACGGGATCTGCCATTACGTGCACATCGAGCGCTACGCGCGGCCTGGCGGGATCCTCGTGGGGGCGGACTCGCACACCACCACGAGCGGCGCGCTCGGGATGATCGCGATCGGCGCCGGCGGACTCGACGTGGCGGTTGCGATGGCCGGCTACCCGTACGAGATCGCGTGTCCGGAGGTGGTCGAAGTGCGCCTCGAGGGCCGGCTCGACCGGCCCTGGGTGCAGGGCAAGGACATCATCCTCGAGCTGCTGCGCCGGCGCGGGGTCAGCGGTGGGAAGAATCGGATCTTCGAGTTCACCGGGCCGGGGACCGGGGATCTGACGATCCCCGAGCGCGGGACGATCGCGAACATGATCGCCGAGCTGGGCGCGACCTCGGCGGTGTTCCCGCCCGACGACGTGACGCGCGAGTGGCTGCGCCGGCAGGAGCGCGAGGACGACTTCGTCGATGTGGGGCCCGAGGAGGGCGCGTCGTACGACGACGTCGAGGAGATCGACCTCGGCGCGCTCGGGCCGCTGGTGGCGAAGCCCTCGTCCCCGGGGAACGTGGTGCCGGTGGAGGAGGTCGCCGGTACCGAGCTGGGGCAGGTGTGCATCGGCTCGTCGGTGAACTCGGGCTACGCGGATCTGGCGTTGCCGGGAGCTGTGCTGGCCGACCGCGACGGGCAGATCGTCCATCCGGGCATCGCGGCGACCGCCACGCCCGGCTCGCGGCAGATCCTGTCCGCGATCGCCGAGTCCGGCGTCTACCGCCAGCTCGTGGAGGGCGGCGTGCGGATGCTCGAGCCGGTCTGCGGCCCGTGCGTCGGGATGGGCCAGGCGCCGCCGAGCGACTCGAACTCGCTGCGCACGATGAACCGCAACTTCCCCGGCCGCAGCGGCACGCCGGAGGACTCCGTGTATCTCTGCTCGCCGGCGGTGGCGGCGGTCTCGATGGTGGAGGGCAAGATCGCCGACCCGCGCGAGTACGGCGACCCGCCCGAGCTGTGCCCCGAGCCCGAGCTCAAGCCGTACGTGGAAGACATCCACATCTTCCAGCCGGCGTCCGAGGAGGAGGCCGAGCGGATCGAGATCCCGCGCGGTCCGAACATCAAGACGCCGCCCGAGCACGAGCCGCTGCCGGAGTCGATCGAGGCGCGCATAGCCACCGTCCAGCCCGACGACATCTCGACCGGCGACCTGGCGCCCGACGGCGCCGAGGTGATGGCCTACCGCTCGAACATCCCGGCGATCGCGGAGTTCACGTTCCGCCACCGGGACCCGGAGTTCCGCAAGCGGCTGGCGGAGTGGGGGAGCGGCTTCATCGTGGGCGGCGAGAACTACGGGCAGGGCTCGTCACGCGAGCACGCGGCGCTGGCGCCGCTGCAGCTCGGCGTGAAGGCCGTGTTCGCGAAGTCGTTCGCGCGGATCCACCGGCGCAACCTCGTGGCGCAGGGCATCCTCGCGCTGACGTTCAGGGAGGACTCCGACTACGACCGGGCCGAGGTGGGGGACACGTGGTCGCTGCCGCGCGTGCGCGAGGAGCTGGCCGAGGGGGCCGACGAGATCACCGTGCAGATCGAGGGCGGCGACGAGTTCAAGGTCACCCACGACCTCGCCCCGAAGGAGCTCGAGATCCTCGTCGAGGGCGGGCTGCTGCACTGGTTGCAGGAGCACGGCGAGCAGGCTCGCTGACCGCGGCGCGCGGCCGCGCCCGAAGTCACTTCCGTCCCCAATGGGGACGCTTTTGACCACCCACGGCACCCGAAGTCGGTTCCGTGACCAGGGGATCGGGCGGGTCGCTGCCGGTGCCGGGCGGCGCAAGCGGTGCGGTACGCGCACTCTCCCCTTCACTAGAACGATATTCTAGAATCTGATTCTAGTGAAAGTGAGTGTGCGACACGATGCCGCTGCGGCGAACCGAGCCTGATCAGCCGGGCCACTGGACCGAGCAACCGCCCGGTGAGAGCCCGGTCCCGCGCGGGCGCGGCGGTCGTGAGCATCCGCAGCGCGGGATCTCGCGCGCGCGGCGCGGCCGGCGTGGCGACATCCTCGACGCCGCCCTCACGCTCTTCAACTCGACCGGCTACGCGCGAACCGGCGTGCAGGACATCGCCTGGGAGGCGAAGGCGAGCGTCGGCAGCATCTACCACCACTTCGGCGGCAAGGAGGAGATCGCCGCGGCCCTGTACGTCGAGGGCCTGCGCGACTATCACCGCGGTCTGCTGCGCGAGCTCGAGCTGAGGGAGCGGGAGAGCGCTCAGGTGGCGGTCGAGCGGCTGGTCGTGAACCACCTGCGCTGGGTCGAGCGCAACCGGGAGCTCGCGCGCTTCCTGCTGACCAGTCGCGACCCCGAGGTCGTCGGCGCCAGCGACTCGGAGCTCGCGGGGATGAACGCGAGGATCTTCGAGGCGGTCGGAAGCTGGATCGAGCGCTGGGTCGCCGCGGGTGCGATCCGCCCGATGCCGCTCGGCCTCTTTCACGCGGTGGTCCTCGGGCCGAGTCAGGAATTCGCGCGGCACTGGGTCGCCGGACGTATGAAGGTGACTATCGACGAGGCCGAGACCGTCCTGGCGGAGGCGGCCTGGAAGGCGGTGGAGGCATGACGACCTACTCATCCCTGGTGGCCGACGCTCGCGCGACGGAGCGCGCGCTCGTCCGCGTCGAACGCGCGGACGCGCACGCGGTGGTGACGATGGACGACCCAGGGACGCTCAACGCGCTCAGCGCGCCGATGACGGTCCAGCTCCTCCAGGCGCTCGCCGAGCTGGTCGAGGACGACGCCGTCCGCGCGGTCGTCCTCACCGGGACCGACCCCGGCTTCTCGGCCGGCGGCGACCTGCGCCTGATGCGCGACCACGCGCACCCGATGGTCGACGACTCCGACGGCGGCGCCACCGAGACGTGGCGCTGGATCCGCCGCCAGTTCGGCGGCGTGAGCCGGACGATCGTGAAGGCCGACAAGCCGTTCGTGGCCGCGCTGAACGGTGCGGCGGCCGGCGTCGGCCTCGCGTTCGCGCTCGCCTGCGACGTGATCGTCGCCTCCGAGCGCGCGCACATCGTGCCGGCGTTCGGGCGGATCGGCCTCGTGCCCGAGGTCGGGAACTCCTGGCTGATGACGCGCCGGCTCGGCTACCAGCGCGCGTTCGAGCTGTTCGCCGAGGGCCGCACGCTCACCGGCGCCGAGGCGGCCGAGCTGGGCCTCGTGAACGAGGTGGTCGCGCACGACGAGCTGATGCCGGCCGCGCTCGCTCACGTCGAGCGGATGGCGAAGCTCCCGCCGCACGTCGTGCCGATGACGAAGTCGCTGCTTCGCCAGACCGCGGACATGACCTGGGACCAGGCGATCGCCATGGAGGAGTTCGCCGAGCCGATGTGCTTCACGACGACCGGTCACCGGGATGCGGTAAACGAGCTGCTTTCGCGTTAACCGGGCGCGCTCGCGGGGTACGCCCGCGCCATGCTCAAGCGATTCGTACTGCTCACGCTGGTCCTCGCACTCGTTGCGCCCGCGAGCGCGAGCGCCGAGGTCACGATCAAGGTCGGCGGCAGCAAATACCGCGAGGTGCTCTACCCCGGCAGCTTCAGGATCAAGGGCAAGACCGGCACCTACCGGGGTGCCGTAAAGCTCGAGGTCGACGAGTTCCCGTTCGATGGCGCCTACGCCGACGGCGGCACCGTCAACACGACCGACAAGGGCGAGTACGTGTTCCCGAACGTCGCGCCCACGCGCAACGCGCGGATCCGGGCCCGTGCCGGCAGCGAGGTGAGCAAGGCCACGACGGTGTTCGTCCACCCGGGCGTGAAGCGTAAGGAGCGACTCGTGGCCGACTTCCGCGTGAAGGTGAGCTTCGCGTACCTCGGCCACCCGGGCTTCGCGCCGCCCGCCGACAGCTTCTTCGTCTACATGATCAAGAACCGCGAGAAGCGGATCACGCGTCTCGGCGGCGCGCGCACGATGGCGCAGATCGGCGACGGGCGGTGGCGCTTCTCAGGGATCGTGAAGCTCCCGTCGGGACGCAACTACAAGTACGGGCTCCTCTACTGCACGCGCGGGCTGTCCGCGGCGGGGTACGGCCGCTTCTACCGGATCGACCGCTCCTGCGGCGACAAGGTCATTCCGTTCCCGAACGGGTACTGAGCCGGCGCTCGATCGAGGCGACCTTGTCGTCGAGCGTCTGGTCCGGCCGGTCGCGGCGCTCGTCGAGCTTCAGCACGGTGTAGACCCGCGGCACGTCCATCTCGAACGGCACGGCGTGCAGCTCGCCGACCACGCGAAGGATGTCCTCGGTCGAGCCCTCGAGCGACGTGCCCATCGCGTGCATCCGGTAGCGCACGGCGTCCTGCGCCGCCAGGCGGCGCTGGATCTCGGCGATGTACTCGCCCGCGCTCGGGTCCGGGCGGCCGAGGGCGATCACGGTGAGGTCCGCGGTGGCTATGGCGAGCTCCAGGCCGGCGCGGGCCGGTAGCGCTCCTCGCGGCGCTCGCGCCAGATGCCGTCGAGCGTCACGGCCGCCTGCTCGCCGTCCCACTCGGACGGTCCGCGCGGGTGGTTCATGCCGAGCTTGAGCCCGAGGTCGACGTCCTCGATCGACCCGACGCCCTCCGCCACGGCGAACCCCGCCTCGTTCACGAGCTGCGCCACGATCCGGCCGAGCACGAGCCCCGGCGCGTCGCGCACCCACTCGCGGTGGAAGCCGAGCGCGCGGAAGAAGTCGTCGGCCGCGTCGGCGACCGGGTCCGGGGTGGTGGGCAGGCGGGTGAGCTCAACTAGGTCGCCGAGCGGCACGATCGCATGGAACCCGCACGCGTGCGGATTGCCGCGCGCGGCCAGGCTGCGGTCCGCGCAGACGGCGATCATCGGCGGCCCCTGGGGGAGGTCGCCGGCGTCGGTCACGGGCGCGGGCACGCTCGCGTCGACGATCAGCTCCGGCTCCTCGAGTCCGCCGACCGCGACGAGCTGACGCGCGTCGAAGCCCGCGCGCGCGGCACGCTCGCGCAGCTCGCGCGCCAGCGGTCCCGCGCCCTCGATCGCCACGACGCGGCCCTCGCCGCCGCCCGGCTCGGGCGCGGGCGGGTCGTCGGGGCGCCCGGGCGGGTACTCGTACCAGCCGCGCCCCGTCTTCCGCCCGAGCCGGCCCGCGGCGACCATCCGCGCCTGAAGCGGGCTCGGCTTCCAGCGCGGCTCGCCGAAGCTCTGCTCGGTGAACGACTTGGCCACCTCGAAGCCGACGTCGATCCCGACCAGGTCCATCAGCTCGAACGGGCCCATCCGGAAACCGCCGCCGAGGCGCACGATGCGGTCGATCTGCTCGTGAGTGGCGACCCCCTCCTGGAGCAGTCGCAGCGACTCCGCGCCGAACGGGCGGTTGCAGCGGTTTACGAGGAAGCCGGGGCCGTCGTAGGCACGGATCGGCGTCTTTCCCATCCGCTCCACGACCTCCCAGGCCACGGCCATCGCCTCGTCGCCGGTCTGCTCCGCGGGAATCACCTCGACGAGCGCCATCAACGGCGGCGGGTTGAAGAAGTGCATTCCGACGACGTTCTCCGGCCGCGCAGCCGCGCCGGCGAGCGACGTGATGAGGATCGAGGACGTGTTCGTGGCGAGGATCGCCTCGGGCGCAATCGCGGAGAGCTGCTCGAAGAGCTCCCGCTTCAGCTCCGGTCGCTCCGGTGCGGCCTCGATGACGAGGTCGCACCGAGAGAGGTCCTCGAGGGTGGGCGCGAGGCGCAGCCACTGGTCGGCATCCAGACTCCAGCGCCCCTTCTCGGCCCCCTTGGCGATCCCGGCACGCAGACGCTCGGCCCCGCGCTCGAGCGCCTCTGGGACCGGATCGTGCAGCCACGTCTCGATGCCCGCGGTGCAGCCCAGCTGCGCGATCCCGGAGCCCATCGTCCCGGCTCCGACGACCCCGATTCGGCGCGTTGCTACGGTCATTCGCTCAGCGGATCCAAGGCGGCCAGGATCATAAGCCCCCGATTAAGCCGCTCGGTTCGCCGCAACTCGCGCCGCCGGCGCGTGTCCTCCGCGGACAACCCCCTCCTATGCACAGACTCCCACTCACATACATGCTCGCGGTCGTAATGCTCGCCCTCGCGGCGACCCCGGCCGGGGCCTCCAAGACGCAGGAGTCGATCCTTCAGGACGACGGTCTGCTGCTGACCGACGACGCCGGCCAGCGGGACCGCTCGCTCGACGAGCTGAAGGCGCTCGGCGTGGACACGATCCGCGTGAACGCGCTCTGGGCGCGCATCGCGCCGGAGCGCGACGCGACCGTCAAGCCGAACTTCGACTCGTCCGATCCGGGTGCCTACCCGGCCGCCAACTGGTCGGCCCTAGACGGGCTGGTCCAGGGCGCCGCCGCGCGCGGCATCGGGATCCTCATGACCGCCACCGGACCGGCGCCGGCGTGGGCCTCGCCGTGCGGCGACCGCCGCACCTGCGACCCGAACCGCGACGAGTTCAAGGCGTTCGTCACCGCCCTCGGGCGCCGCTACTCGGGCAGCTACACCGTCGGCGGCTCGGCGGCGAGCGGTGGCGGCGGCGGGACGCTCCCGCTGCCGAAGACCAACACGGACCTCGACGCGATCGTCGCCCAGGCCAACGGCGAGCAGCCGATCCAGGCCGCGCAGGCCGGCACGGCGCTGCCGCGGGTGGCGCGCTGGTCGATCTGGAACGAGCCGAACCAGGGGTCGTGGCTCACGCCGCAGTACACGGGCTCGAGCAAGAAGCCGGTGCCGGCGTCCGCGCGGATCTACCGCGGGCTGCTGTACGCCGCGATGGACGCGCTCGCGGCGTCCGGCCACGGCAGCGATCAGGTCATGATCGGCGAGACCGCGCCGCTCGGCCGCACCGGTGGAGCGCTCGCGACCCGCCACCGCTCGCCGCTCGCCTTCTACCGCGACCTGCTCTGCATCAACAGCAGGGGCAGCGCGATCTCGACGTCCTCGCTCGGCTGCAAGGGGACGTTCCGCCGCGTCCCGGCCGCCGTGGCGCACCACCCGTACGCGCGTGCCGCGATCGGGAGCCCGACCTCGAAGGCCGGCCGCGACGACCTGCCGCTCGCCTCGATCCGCAACCTCTACCGCGTGCTCGACCAGGGCGCCAAGCGCAAGCGCATCGGCAAGAGCGCTCCGGTCTTCCTGACCGAGTACGGGATCCAGACGAAGCCGCCGGACCGCTTCGGCGTCTCCTTCGGCACGCAGGCGCGCTACATCAACCAGGCCGACTGGATGGCCTACCGCGACGGGCGCATCCGCTCGGTCTCGCAGTACGAGCTGGTCGACCCCGCCGACCCGGACACGTTCAACACCGGCCTGCGCACGAGCAGCGGCGACGCCAAGCCGGCGCTCGCGGCCTACCGGCTTCCGATCTGGGTCAGCCGCGGCCGGGTCTGGGGGCAGGTACGCGCCGCCAGCGGCGGCGAGGCCGAGATCCAGTGGCGCAGCTCGTCCAAGAAGGCGTTCAAGACGTACAGGACCGTGAAGCTGAACGCGCAGGGCTACTTCGACCAGAAGGTCAGCCCCAGCCGCGGGCAGTGGCGGCTGGTGTCCGGCGGCGTCGCCGGGCGCACCGCTAGCGGTTACTGAGCGGGCGCGCCAGCAGCAGGTAGGCGAGCCCGATCGCGGTGATCGCGGCGAGCACCATCGGTGCGGCCCACACCTGGTAGATGGGCGCGCCCGGCGGCGCGATCGACTCGCGCGGCCAGGCGATGTTCACCGTCTCGAACGCGAGCCAGACGACGGCCGCGACGTTGACCGCGAGTCGCCACCGCCCGGAGCCCCACGTGCCGCGCAGGCGCGCGACCAGCGCGGCGACCGCGGTGAGCAGGAACGAGACGTAGATCGCGGCCGTGCCGAACGCGATCAGCGTGCCGACCGCCGCGGAGTGCAGCCCGAGCAGCAGCCCGAGAGCGGCGATCACCCCGGTGACCGCGGTCGCGACCACGGGCACGCTGCGGCTGTCGGCCCGCCGTAGGTAGCGCGAGCCAGGGAGCACGCCGTCGCGCGCGATCGAGTACATCGTCCGCGCGGTGAGCGACTGCGCCGCCATGCCGCACGCCACGAACGCCACCAGGACGACCGCGGCGAACGGCTTCGCCGACCAGGAGCCGAACGACGTGACGACCGCCGTGGTAATCGGGTCGAGGTCCTCGCCGGAAGCGATCAGGGCGGGGTCAGGATGGGCGAGTCCGGCGGCCACGGCGTTGAGGATCACGAGCGCGCCCACCGCGAGCAGGGAGATCCAGATCGCGCGCGGGACCTTCCGCGCCGCGCCCTGCGTCTCCTCGGCGTGACCGACCGACACGTCGAAGCCGATGAACACCCAGCCGCCCACCGCGAGCGCGGCGAGCATCCCCGGCACCGCCAGCGAGTCGGTGAAGATCGCGAGCTCCTGCTCCCTGAAGACCAGGAGCAGCGCGAGCCCGAGCCCCACGGTCGCGATCACCTCGGCCGTGATGCCGGCCTTGACCGCGCCGGTCAGCACCCGGATGCCGAGCATGCCCGACAGCGTGCAGAACAGCACGAGGAGCGCCCCCGTGATCACGATCGCGCGCGGCGTCGGGTCGATCTCGAGCAGCGTGAGCGCCCAGGGCGCGGCGAGGTACGCGATCGTGGTGTTAGCCACCGCGTAGGCGCAGATCGCCATCCACCCGGCGAACCAGCCGTACGCGCCGCCGATCAGGCGCCGGCTCCACTGGTATGCCCCTCCGGCGATGGGGAAGTCGGCGGCCAGCTCCGCATAGACGGCCAGCAGGAGGCACTGTCCGGCCAGCACCACGGGGAGCACCCAGACCCAGCCCGGGCCGGCCACGATCGTCCCGATGAGGACCGCGGCGTACAGCCCGGTCACCGGCGAGATGCCCGCGAAGCTGAGCGCGAGGTTGTCGAGGCCGCCCAGCCTTCGCGCCAGCTCCTGCGTGTAGCCGAGCTCGCGCAGCCGCGCGCTGTCGGCGTCAGTCACGCGCGCGCTCGACGATCCGCGCGACATCCACGCGCGACGATGCGCCGAGCTTGAAGAACAGGTTGCGGATGTGGGACTCGACCGTCTTCTTGCTGAGGAACAGCCGGTCCGCGATCTGCTGGTTGGTCATGCGGTCGGCGATCAGCTCGGCGATCTCGAGCTCGCGCTTCGACAGCGAGCCGATCCCGGCGTCCCCGGCCGCGCCCGGGCCGCGCGGCTCCGAGCGCGCCCCGAGCTTGCGCAGCTCGCGGCGCGCCTCGTCGCGCACGCGCACCGAGCCGCACTCGTCGAGCGTGCGCTCGGCGTCGCGCAGTACCTCGATCGCCTCGGACCGCGCGCCCGCGGCCGCCAGCCCACGGCCCTGGAGCACGCGCGCGAACGCGACCTGGAGCCGCGCACCGATCAGCTCCGCGGCGTCCGCGGCGGCGGCGCCGGCGGCCGCCGCCCCCCGCCCGTCGCACTCGGCCAGCAGCACCGCGGCGCGGGGCCCGGCCGGCCACGCAGCGCGCGAGGCACATGTCGAGCTGGGCGGCGTCCGTCTCGGCCGCGTCGGCGTCGGCGCGGGCACCCGCGAGGTCGCCCAGCGCGATCCTGGCCAGCGCCATCACCTCGAGGTCGAAGCAGCGCTGGAGCGCGACGTGGAAGTCCGGGCGGTTCAGGTCGTTGAGCGCGTCGAGCGCGGCGGCCGGATTGCCCAGCTCGTTGTGGCAGCATGCCCGCACCCACCCCGGTCCCCCTCCCGCCGAGGGCATCGTCCCGCCGAGCAGGCGATTGTCGACGTCGAGGCTGGCATCCGCCGCGGCCATGGCGGCCTCGAGGTCGCCGGCGTAGTAGTGAGCCCAGGCCAGCTCGTAGAGCGCCCAGTAGAGCGAGTTGGGGTTGGCCGAGAGGCGCGCCGCCTCCACCGCCTGCTCGCAGGTCTCGAGGCACTCCGCCAGCCGCCCCTGCATCTGGAAGGGGAACCCACGGACGAGCTGGAGCGATCCGAGCAGGCGGCCCTGACCGGTCGCGCGCGCGATCTCCATGCCGCGCTCGGCGTGGGCGATCGACGCGTCGTACTGCTCCGAGTAGTTCTCGGTCCAGCCGAGGTGGAAGAGCGCCTCGAGCCGCGGCGCCAGCTCCTCGTCGCTCGCCGCATCGACGATGGGCACGGCCTCGTCGCGGTGCTCGCGCGCCTCGGCGAAGCGTCCCGCCGTCGCCTTGATGAGCCCGAGGGCGGACGCCGCGGCCGCGGTCAGCATCGTGTCGCCGAGCGCGCGTGAGGTCTCGAGCGCGCCCTCGCCCATCGTGAGCGCCTGATCGATGTCGAGGGCGTGGAGACCGTCCACGCCGAGCTCGATCTGGAGCGCGGCGGCGGCCGGTGTCCCGCGCTCGGGCAGCTCCTCCCACGCGCGCAGCAGCCGGCGGTGCGCGTCGTCGTGCAGGCCGCGCCAGTGCTCGACCCCGGCGCAGAAGGTCGTTAGCTCGACTCGCCGGGTGGTGGCATCGGGCGGCAGCAGCTCGATCGCCTCGAGCAGGTTGGTGCGGCAGCGCTCGAGCTCGCCAATCGCGCGCAGCGCGTTCGCGAGCGCAACGCGCACCTCGACCTGGCGCTCGCCGTCGCCGGCCGGAAGCAGGCGCAGCGCGGCGCTGAACCAGCGCGCCGCCGTCTCCGGCGCGCGAGACGCCGCCGTCGCTCCGGCCGCGAGCAGGACCTCGATCGACTCCTCGTCGCCCGG
>DASVPL010000289.1:0-7496 GCA_036382905.1 Thermoleophilaceae bacterium
TGCGCGACTTCGTCGGCCGGCCGACGCCGCTCTACTACGCGGAGCGCCTGTCGGCCCGCGTGGGCCGCGAGGTGTGGCTCAAGCGCGAGGACCTCACCCACACGGGCTCGCACAAGATCAACAACGCGCTCGGCCAGTCCCTGCTCGCGCGCCGCATGGGCAAGCGGCGCATCATCGCCGAGACCGGCGCCGGGCAGCACGGGGTCGCGACCGCGACCGTGTGCGCGCTGCTCGACCTCGAATGCGTGGTCTACATGGGCACCGAGGACATGCGGCGCCAGAGGCCGAACGTCGAGCGGATGCGCCTGCTGGGGGCGGAGGTCGCCGCCGTCGAGGCCGGGGCGCGGACGCTCAAGGAGGCCGTGAGCGCGGCCATCCGCGACTGGGTCGCGAACGTGGGCGACTCGCACTACATCATCGGATCGGCCGTCGGTCCCGCGCCGTATCCGGCACTCGTGCGCGACCTCCAGCGCGTGATCGGCGACGAGGCCCGAGCGCAGTTCCTGGAGCAGGCGGGGCGCCTTCCGGGCCGCGCGATCGCGTGCGTCGGCGGGGGCTCCAACGCGATCGGGACGTTCGTGCCCTTCGTGGACGACCCGGTCGTGCTCGTCGGGGTCGAGGCGGCGGGTGAGGGGATCGAGTCGGGTCGCCACGGTGCGCCGCTCGCAACGGGCGCGCGCGGGATCCTGCACGGCGCGCTGTCGGCCGTGCTCCAGGACGAGAACGGGCAGGTGCTCGAGGCGCACTCGATCTCCGCCGGGCTCGACTACCCGGGCTCGGGGCCGCAGCACGCTCACCTGCGCGACAGCGGCCGGGTCGAGTACGTCGCCGTGGACGACGACGCGGCCGTGGATGCGTTCCGGTGGTTCACCGAGGCCGAGGGGATCATCCCGGCGCTCGAGCCGGCTCACGCGATCGCGTGGCTGCTCGCGGAGCCCCCCGGCGACGGCGGCGTGGACCTCCTCACGCTCTCGGGCCGCGGCGACAAGGACCTCGCCGAGGTGCTGGAGCGCAGCGGTTGAGCGCCCCCGCGGCGCGCATAGACGCGGCCTTCGCCCAGAACGGCAAGTCGGCGGCTCTGATGCCCTATCTCATGGGCGGCTTTCCGGACGTGGAGACCTCGCTGGCCGCCGGGCTCGCGTGCGCCGACGCCGGCGCCGACCTGATCGAGCTGGGCATCCCGTTCTCGGACCCGCTCGCCGACGGCCCGACGATCCACGCCGCCGGCACCCGGGCCCTCGCCGCGGGCGTCACCCCCAAGGACGTGCTCGGGGTCTGCGAGCGGATCGCCGAGCGCATCCCGGTCGTGTTCATGGTCTACGCCAACCTCGCGCTCCAGGACGGCTTCGCCGACCGCGCGCTCGCCGCCGGCGCGAGCGGCCTGATCGTCCCCGACCTGCCGCACGACGAGGCCGGCCAGCTGCGCGCCGCCTGCGACGAGCGCGGCCTCGCCCTGGTCCCCCTGGTGGCGCCGACCACCACCGGTGAGCGGATGGACGCGATCGGGGCGGACGCGCGCGGCTTCGTCTACACGGTCTCGCTCACGGGCACGACCGGCGAGCGCGACGAGCTGCCGCCCGGCCTGGCCGGCACGGTCGAGCGCGTGCGCGCGGCCGCTTCGGTGCCGGTCGCGGTCGGCTTCGGGATCTCCACCCCCGCCCACGCGCGCGCGGTGGCCGAGCTGGCCGACGGAGTGATCGTCGGCAGCCGCGTGGTGCGAGCGGCGGGCGAGGGCGGCGCGGCGGCGGTGGGGGAGCTCGTGGGCGAGCTGGCCGGAGCGCTCACGGCTAGCACCTAGCGCGGGGCCAGGCCCGTCGGGTAGTAGTCGAGCACGGAGTCGTCCAGGTGCTCGCCCGCGGTCGTGGCCGGCGAGAGCTTCGACATGATCAGCGTCCAGTGGCGGTCGCCGCCGGTGTCGAGGCGGTAGAAGTGGAAGTCGGCCGTGCCGCCCATGTCGATCGGCTTCGCCCCCGGCGCCGCCGAGAGCTGTGCCGCCAGGCGCTGGGGCGCTCGGAACGAGCGCCGGAAGCGGGTGCAGAAGGGGCCCTCCTCCTCGTTCTCGTCCTCGAGGAACGGCGCCGCGGGGCTCAGCAGCCTGAACACCTTCGCGCAGTCGCCGCCGCGCATGGCGGCGACGAACGCCGCCGCGTTCGGGGCGAACCGGTTCTGCGGCCGCGGCGGCCCCGTGATCTGCGGGGAGATCGAGGGCGGCGTGGCCTGCACCTGCTTCCAGCGTCCGTCCACGTCCACGACCCACACGAGCGCGACCAGCTGCCCGTCGATCGTCCCCTCCACCAGCGCCGCGTTGCCGAACACCTTGGTCCGCGCGGCTTTGAAGCCCTCGAGCCGGGTGTATCCGACGCCGAGGCTGCGGCACTCCGCGGCGTCCGGCGGGTCGCCGGTCCCGCGTCCCGGCGGCCGGACCGCGCTGTGCGCGTAGCGCGCGAAGGCCCGGCAGTCCTGCTCGGCCAGCGCGCGCTCGTAGTCGGGCAGCGCCGCCTCGAGCCGCTCCTGCGGCGACTGCGGCCCGTCGTCGCCCCCGCCGCAGCCGGCCGTCAGCAGCGCCGCCGCGAGGAGCGTGAGGAGGGTCCGCCGCACAGGCCGTGAGGGTACGCGGCCGTTGATAGGGTCCGGCCCGGTATGACGCAGGCGGATACAGGGGCGCGCGCGGCCGGCGAGGTCGCCCAGGCCGCGTTCGAGCGCTTCATCGCTCACGACACCGAGGGCTGCCTCGCGTACTGGCACCCCGAGGGCATCCAGGACTGGGTCGCGCTCGGCGTGTTCCGCGGCCACGACGAGATCCGCGCGCTGTTCGGCGAGGTCTTCGCGGCCGTGCCCGACCTCGAGATGGTCGTGGAGCACGTGACCAGCGACGATCGCCGCTGCGCGATCCAGTGGCGCTCCCGCGGCACTCACGACGGCGGGCCGCTCAACGGCGTAGAGCCCACCGGCCGCACGATCGAGATGCGCGGGGTCGACGTGATGCAGGTCGAGGACGGCCTGATCGTGCGCAACACCGTCTACTACGACGGAGCCGCGTTCGCGCGCGGCTTCGGGATGCTGCCGGCCCAGGACTCCGGTGCCGAGCGGATGATGATCGGCGCCTTCAACGGCGTCACGAGGCTGCGGCGGGCCATCGCCGAGCGGACCTAGGAGGCTCTAGTGGGAACCGTCGCCGCATTCACCGTCGGCCTGATCGTCTGGCTCGTCCTGTGGGCCAACGGGGCCAAGGCGTTCGACGCCTTCCTGATCCCCGTCGCCCTGCTCCTGGCGGGTGCCACGGCGCGGATGGTCGTGCCGTACGTGCGCGAGCGCCTGCTGCCGTAGGCGGCCGGCTAGCCGAAGAAGACGCCGGCCTGGTCGTAATCGGCCGCCGGCACGGTGCGCAGCTGGGAGACGGCGTCCGCGAGGCTCACCATCTCGATCTGCTCGCCGCGCAGCGCGGCCATCGTGCCCCAGCGTCCCTCCGAGACGGCGTCCACGGCCGCGAGCCCGAAGCGCGTGGCCAGCACGCGGTCGTAGGCCGTCGGCGTGCCACCGCGCTGCACGTGCCCGAGCACGGTGGTGCGCGTCTCGTAGCCGGTCCGCTCCTCGATCTCGCGCTCGAGCCGCTGCCCGATCCCGCCCAGCCGGACGTGCCCGAACTCGTCGGTGCCGCCGGCGCCGGTGGTGGCCATCGTGCCCTCGATCGGCGTCGCGCCCTCGGCCACCACGACGATCGCGAAGTAGCGCCCGCGCGAGTGGCGGCGCTGGATCAGCCGGCAGACCTCGTCGATGTCGAACGGCCGCTCCGGGATCAGGATCGCGTCGGCCCCGCCGGCGAGCCCGCAGTGGAGCGCGATCCAGCCCGCGTGACGGCCCATCACCTCGACCACGAGGTTGCGGTGGTGGCTCTCGGCGGTCGTGTGCAGGCGGTCGATCGCGTCGCTCGCGATCTGGACCGCCGTGTCGAACCCGAAGGTCCGGTCGGTTCCGCCGAGGTCGTTGTCGATCGTCTTCGGCACGCCCACCACGTTCACGCCCTCGGCGTGCAGCTTGGCCGCGGCGCCCAGCGTGTCCTCGCCGCCGATCGCGATCAGCCCGTCGAGGTTCAGCCCCGCGAGCGACTCGCGCACGCGCGTGGCGCCGTCGTCGCCCTTGAACGGGTTCGTCCGCGACGAGCCCAGGATCGTCCCCCCGCGCGGCAGGATGCCGCGGACCGACTCGAGCGTGAGCTCCTCGAACGAGGTCTCGATCACACCGCGCCAGCCGTCGCGGAACCCTACGATCGCATGGCCGTAGCGGTCGACCCCCTTGCGGACCACGGCGCGAATCACCGCGTTGAGCCCGGGGCAGTCGCCGCCCCCTGTGAGCACTCCGATGCGCAAGATGACCGCAACATACCCCGCGCGGTGGCTGGCTTCGCTGGCGCTGCTGGTGCTCGCCGCGACGGGCGCCGGCTGCGGCGGAGGGGACGACCCGAGCCCGCCCCGCGACGGCGCGCTCACGATCTACTCGAGCCTGCCGCGCCAGGGCATCCTCGCGCGCGCGGCCGGCGCCGTGGCTGCCGGGCAGCGGCTGGCGCTGGCTGACGCGCGCGGTCGCGCGGGCGGGCGCGCGGTGCGCCTCGTCGAGCTCGACAGCGCGGGCGGCGAGGACGGGCCGTGGGATCCCGACGCGATCGAGGAGAACGCCCGCCGCGCCGGCGAGGACCAGAGCGCGATCGCCTACCTCGGCGAGCTCGACCTCGGGGGGTCGGCCGTGTCCGTGCCCGTCACGAACGCGGAGGGGCTGCTCCAGGTGACCCCGGGCGACGGTTTGCCGAGCCTCACCCGCACCGCCCCGAGCGGCGGCGAGCCGCCCGTCCGCTACTACCCCGAGGGCAGGCGCAACTTCATCCGCGTGGTCCCGCACGCGGGGCTCCAGGCGCAGGCACTGGTCGCGTGGGCGCGCGAGCGCGGTGCCCGCTCGATCGCGATCGTGCGCGACGAGAGCGTGTTCGGGCGCGAGCTGGCCGAGTGGCTGCTCGACCTCGCCGAGCGCGCGCGCCTGCCCGCGGAGACCGAGCGCATCTCCGCCGAGATCGACGACCACGAGGCCGTGGCGCGCGACGTGGCCGAGCGCCGCCCCGGCGCGGTGCTGCTCACCGCGCTCGCCGGCCGCGACACCGACCTGACGGTCGCGGCTCTGCGCCGTGTGCTGCCAGCCGCGCCGCTGCTGGCCACCAGCGCGGTCGCCCCGGACCCGCCCGACGGCGTCGACTTCCTCGACCCGCGGCTTCCCGCGCGCGAGTACGGCGCCGCCGCCGGCCGGATCCTGCGCCGGCTCGAGCGGGCCGCGGGCGCGCCGGTGGGCCCGGCGGCGCTGTACGGCTACGAGGCGATGCGGCTCGTGCTCGACGCGGTCGACCGGGCCGGTGCGCGGCCGGGCGACCGCGCCGCGGTGCTGCGCGCGGCGGCCGGCCCGCGGCCGGTCGACGACGTGCTCGGGCGCTACTTCCTCGCGCCCGACGGCGACGTGTCCACCTCGGCCTTCGGCGCCTACCGATCCGAGCGCGGCCGCGTGCGCGCGCTAGGCGTGCGCAGCGCCGAGGCCGGCGGGACCCGGCCCCCGCCGTGAGGGTCGGCTATGGGCTCGCCGCGCTCGCGGCGACGCTCTGGGCGATCAACGCGAGCATGGCCTCCTCGCTGATGGACCGCGGTCTCGGCTGGGCGCCGCTCTCGCAGCTCCGCGTGGCCGGGGCGTTCGCGATCCTCCTGGTGGGGCTGGCGATCGTCCGGCGCGACCAGCTCAGGGTCGAGCGCCGCCAGGTCCGCGAGCTGGCCTTCCTCGGCGTCTTCGCGCTCGCGCCGGTGCAGGCCACCTACTTCCTCGCCATCGACCGCCTCCAGATCGGCGTGGCGCTCACGATCCAGTACCTCGCGCCCCTGATCGTTCTCGTCTGGCTGCGGCTCTGGCTCGGGCGCCGGATCGCCTCGGGACTCTGGGGCGCGGTCGCCCTGTCGGCGGCGGGCTGCTTCCTCGTCGTCCGCGCCTACGACGCCAGCTCGCTCGACGCGCTCGGGGTCCTGGTCGCGTTCGCCAGCGCGTTCACCTTCGCGGGCTACATGGTCGGCTCCGAGCGCGCCGGGCGCGACCACAGCCCGTTCACCACGCTGGTCTACGGCTTCGGCTTCGCCTCGCTCGCGTGGGCGGTCGCGCAGCCGTGGTGGAACTTCCCGTTCGACGAGCTGTCCGCGCCCCGCGACGCGCTGCTGGCGCTCGGCGTCGTCGTGCTCGGCACGCTGTTCCCGTTCCTCGCGATGGTGGCCGCTCTGCGTCACATCCCCACACCCCGCGCGGGCATCGTCGCGACGCTCGAGCCGGTGCTCGCCGCGCTCTTCGCGTGGGTCCTGGTGGACGAGTCGCTCGTCGCGCTCCAGGTTGGCGGGATGGCGCTGGTGGTGGTCGCGGTCGCCTGGGTTCAGGGCCATCGGCCGGACCTGGAGGCCGAAGCCGCGCCCGGCGCATTGGACCAGCGGTCCAAACCCGCATGAGAGAGGGGTTGCGTCTATGTCATGTCTATGACGCCGGAGGTGTACGATCCCGCCGTCTCCGAGCTACGGAAATCAGGAGGGGAGCACAACTTGCGAGCACGATGGTTTTTGATCGCGGCACTAATCGCCGCGTTCACCATGGGCGTTGCCGCCTGCGGTGGCGACGACAAGGGCGGCGGTGGTGGAAAGATCGAGGGCGGCACGCTCACGATCTACTCGAGCCTCCCAGAGCAGGGCGCGTCCGGTGGCCAGACGAAGGCCATGGAGAACGGCGCCACGCTCGCCGTAGAGACGAAGGGCGGCAAGGTCGGGAAGTACACGGTCAAGTACAAGCCGCTCGACGACTCGCTGGCCTCGACCGGCGCCGCCGACGAGGGTAAGGCGCGTCAGAACGCGCGCACGGCGGTGTCCGACAAGACGACCGCCGGTTACATCGGCGAGTACAACTCGGGCATCTCGAAGGTCACGATTCCGATCCTCAACCGGGCCGGGATCGCCCAGATCAGCCCCGCGAACACGTACGTGGGCCTGACGACCAACAAGCCGGGCTCGGAGCCGGGCGAGCCGGACAAGTACTACCCGACGGGCAAGCGCACGTACGCGCGCGTCGTCCCGGCGGACACGATCCAGGGTGCTGCCCTTGCTCAGGCATCTCAGCAGGCTGGCTGCAAGAGCATCCACATCTGGAACTCCAAGACGACCTACAGCACGGGTCTCGCCCGTAACGTGACCATGGCGGCCGAGAAGATCGGTCTCGAGGTCCAGGGCAACGACGGAATCGACCCGAAGGCGCCGAACTACCGCTCGCTCGCCGAGAACGTGAAGGCTGATTGCTTCATCCTCACGGGCGAGATCGAGTCGAACGGCGTACAGGCCGTCAAGGACGTCGCGTCCGCCAACCCGAACGCGAAGCTGTTCGCGGGCGACGGCATGTGCCTGGGCGATACGGCGGACCCGAAGAAGGGCCTGCCGGCGGACATC
>DASVPL010000290.1:0-21258 GCA_036382905.1 Thermoleophilaceae bacterium
GCCCGCCTGGCCGGCGCGCCTCGGCCGCTTTCCGATCGCGGTCGACGCCAGCGGCGACCACGGCGGGCTGCACACCGCGATCCGCTCCACCGCCGCGAACGGAACGTGCACGAGCGTGGCGGTCTACTTCGAGCCGGCCACGCCGGTGCCGCTGCTCGAGATGTACACGCGCGGGTGCACGTTCCACACGAGCCGCGTGCACGCCCGCGCGCTGATCCCGGAGGTGCTCGCGCTGATCGTCGCGGGGCGCCTCGACCCGCAGCCGGTCACGAGCGCGGTGGTCGGCTTCGACGACGCGCCGGAGGCGCTCGCCGACCCGCCGACGAAGCTGATCCTCACGCCGTAGCGGGCGTCCCGCCGGTGGGCGGGCGGCGGATCCCGTAGGGGACATTCCGGATTGTCGGCGGACCTCGTCGCACGGAGACTCGTCCGTGTCAACGAGACTGAGGAGACAGACATGACGACCGCACAGCAATCCACCCCACCGCCCCCCGAGCCGCAGCCGCGCCGCCTGGTGCGTTCGCGCAAGCGCATGATCGCCGGCGTCGGAGGCGGCCTCGGTCGCTACTTCGGCATCGACCCGGTCATCTTCCGGATCGCCCTCGTGGCGCTGCTCTTCTTCGGCGGCTCGGGCATCTTCGTGTACGCCGCGATGTGGCTCTTCGTCCCCGCGGAGGACGCGACCAGGCCGCCGCTCGGCGTGCGCTTCTTCGCCGGCGACCGGGCGGTGTGGAAGCGCGTCGGGCTGATCCTGGCCGTCGTGGTCGGGAGCGCCCTCGCGGCGGCCGGCAGCTTCTGGGCGACCGGCACCGGGTCCGGGGCGATCGTCGCGGGCGTGGTGATCGTGCTCGGACTCGCACTCGTCGCGGCGGCCCTTCGCGGCGGCGCGCGCTGGCTGATCCTCCCCGCGCTGGCCGTCGCACTGCCCGCCGGAGTCGTCTCGGCGGCCGACGTGGACCTCCACGGCGGCACCGGCGAGCGGACCCATCGCCCGCACTCGATCCAGGACATGCGCGAGGGCTACCGGCTCGGCATGGGGGACATGACCGTCGACCTGCGCGACGTCAAGTTCCCCCCGGGCGACCGCAAGCTCGACCTGGAGATCGGGACCGGCCATATCGAGCTGATCGTGCCCGCGGACGTCTGCGTCGTGACCAAGGCGCGGGTCGGCGCGGGCTACGTCGGCGCGCTCGACCGCGACAGCGGCGGGCTCGACGTGGAGTGGGACGACGCGCCGGTGCCGCCGGCGGGCGTGCCGCGCCTGGTGGTCGACGCCGACGTCGGCATCGGGGCGATCATGATCGGCAACCGCCCGATGGGCGACGACTTCCAGCCGGGACGCTTCGGCTCTAACGAGGCGTGCAGCAGGCAGCCGGCGCGATGAGCCGCCGCGCGCTCGATCTCACCTCGCTGGTCGCGGGCGTCGCGATCGCCGTGCTCGGCGCGCTGCTGCTGCTCGACCAGGAGGACGCGATCGACCTCGGCTTCGCGTACCTCGCCCCCGCGGTCACTGCGACCGTAGGGGCGATCCTGCTTGCCAGCGGGCTGAGCCGCTCACGCCGCGGATGAGCCCGGACCGCGTGGGATCATCGGACCCGATGGGCGCTCCAGCGAGCCCGGCAGCACCCGCTCGCCGCGCCGAGGTGCGGCGCGACTCGCAGCACGGCATCGTCGCCGGCGTCGGCGCGGGCATCGCCCGCGCGCTCGGCGTCGATCCCGTGATCGTGCGCGTCGTCTTCGGGGTGGCCGCGGTCGTCGGCGGCATCGGCCTGATCGCCTACGCGCTGGGCTGGCTCCTCATCCCCGCCTCCGATGGTGGAACGCTGGCCGGCCGCGTGCTCTCCCGCCGCGGCAGCGTGGAGGTGGCGACCGGCGCCGGGCTGCTCGGCCTGAGCGCGATGCTCCTGCTGCGCGCGCTCGGGTGGTGGTTCGACGACGCGGTCGCCTGGCCCGTCGTGGCCGCCGCGGTCGGGGTCGCGCTGCTCTGGCAGCAGTCGGCGGGCGGGTCCGCCGAGGCCGCGACGGCGGACGAGCCGGTGCGCGGCGAGATCCGGCGCGAGCCGCTTCCGTTCCTCGGCGGGCGTGCGCGCAGCACCGTCGCGCTCGGCGCGGCGCTCGTGCTCGGCGCAGCTCTCGTGTTCCTCTGGGCCAACGGCGCGTTCGACGCGGCCGGTGACGTGGTGCTCGCCGCCGTCGTGGTCGTGGTGGCGCTCGGCCTGATCCTCGCGCCGCTCTGGTGGCGGCTCGGCCGCAGCCTCGCGACCGAGCGGGCCGAGCGGATCAGGTCCGAGGAACGGGCCGAGCTCGCCGCCCACCTCCACGACTCCGTGCTCCAGACCCTGGCCCTGGTCCAGCGCCGCGCCGACCAGCCGCGCGAGGTGGCGGCGCTCGCGCGGCGCCAGGAGCGCGAGCTGCGGGCCTGGCTGCTGCGCCGGCCGCCGGCCGGTGAGGGCACGAGCCTCTCGGCCGCGCTCGAGGAGGCCGCCGCGGAGGTCGAGTCGGCGCACGGTGCCGCGATCGAGGTCGTGACGGTGGGCGACTGCCCGCTCGACGCCCGCATCGAGCCGGTAGTCGCGGCCGCACGCGAGGCGATGCTGAACGCGGCGAAGTTCGCGGGCGCGAGCGGTCCGATCGACGCGTTCGCCGAGGTGAGCGCCGACCGGGTCGTGGTGTTCGTTCGCGACCGCGGTGACGGTTTCGATCCTGCCGCGGTCCCGGAGGAGCGCCGTGGCGTACGCGAGTCGATCGTCGGGCGGATGGAGCGCAACGGGGGGAGCGCGGTGGTGCGATCGAGCCCGGGCGCGGGCACCGAGGTGGAGCTGTCGGTCGCGAGGGGAGCGCCGTGAGCGCGATACGCGTAGTGATCGTCGACGACCACGCGATCTTCCGCGCCGGCGTGCGCAGCGAGCTCGGTGAGCGGGTGAAGGTGGTGGGGGAGGCGGGCACGGTCGCGGACGCCGTCGGGTGCATCGGCGACCTCGAGCCCGACGTGGTGCTGCTCGACGTGCACATGCCCGACGGCGGCGGGGTCGAGGTGATCCGCCAGGTGACCGCCGCGGACGAGCCCGCGGCGACCCGGTTCCTCGCGCTTTCGGTCAGCGACGCCGCCGAGGACGTGATCGCCGTGATCCGCGCCGGCGCGCGCGGCTACGTGACGAAGACGATCGCCGGCTCGGAGCTGGCCGAGGCGATCGAGCGCGTGCACGGCGGCGATGCCGTCTTCTCGCCCCGGCTGGCCGGCTTCGTGCTCGACGCGTTCGCCGGCGAGGCGACGCCCACCGAGGCCGATCCCGAGCTCGATCAGCTCACCGCGCGCGAGCGCGAGGTCCTCCAGCACATCGCGCGTGGATACATGTACAAGGAGATCGCCCACCGCCTCGGCATCTCCGCGAAGACCGTCGAGGCGCACGTCTCGGCGGTGCTTCGCAAGCTCCAGCTATCGAGCCGCCACGAGCTGAGCCGGTGGGCGATGGACAGGCGGCTGGTGGATCCGGGCGGCGAGCCCTAGTCGAGGGGCGGGCCGTAGCCCGCCCCTCGAAAGGCAATGCTGCGTCGTGCCGGGTCTCAGCCCCAGAGCATGACGTAGAACGTCTGGTCCGCCGCGGCTCCCGAGCTGTTGTAAGTCAGGATCTGCGCGCCGCTCGGGCAGTTGCCCGTCGGGCCCTTGCTGAACTGGGCGGTCGAGCCCGCGGTGCCGGTGAACTGGGTGATGACCGACGCGCCCTTGACGGCGAACGCGAGGTTGTTCACGCAGTAGATGCCGTTGTTCACGCGGACGATGTTCGCCTGGATGATCCCCTTGGCGTCGGAGATGTTGCCGGTGGCGCCGTCGACGGTCGCGAACGCCATCGGCTGCGCGCTGTCCGCGGTGGTGGCGTTGGTCGCGTTGGTGGCGTTGTCGGCGGCCGACGCCTTGGGAACCGTGCCGAGGGTGCCCTCGTTCACGTCGTCGCCGGTCACCGAGTCGTCCCGCAGGTCAGCGCCGACGAGAGCCTTGTCCTTCACGTCGCTCGAGGCGACCTGCCCGTTCTTGATCTTCGCGCTCGTCACCGAGTTGCTCTTGAGCTGAGCCGTGCCGACGCTGTTCTTGGGAAGCGTCGCGGCCCAGGCGACGCCGCTCATCGCCATGAAGACGGCGATGCTCGACATCACGTTCGCGTAGGTGAGCTTCCCCCGAAGTCGTTGAAGCATTTGCGCGGATCCTCCTCCGTTTGGGTTGTGTGGGGGCACCCCAACCGGCTACAGGGGATCTTGCCGGGGGTTTGGTGCCAAGCGCGGGGGGCGATCGCCCGCGGCTGACAGCGCGCATCCGGAACCGTGCGTTTCCAGCCAGCGGAGCGGCGATGGAATCGAACCATCCAAGCGGGGGGCTGCCCCGCCCTGCCGGTTTTGAAGACCGGATGGGCCACCAGACCCCTGCCGCTCCAGGTCGCGGCAGTCTAAGTCCGCGGCGCGGCCGCTTCACGCACCCCTTCGCGCGAGCGGACCGGACCATCCGCTCCCCCTGTCCGCGCTACCCCCCAAACGGGGGGGAGATACCTGGAGGCGCAGAGCCCCGTCCAGTGCGGCTCCCGCTTCCCTCCTGCCCTAGTCGCCAGCGTGGCCCGCTATCGACCACCCCCCAAATGGGGGATAACGCTCGCTAGGCCCCAGCCACCGGCTGCAGCGACGTGTCTTCGGCCGGGTCGTGCGGCGCGCCGGCCGGGAAGCGCAGGAGCTCCGTGCGCCCGCCGCGGTGGTCCTCCCAGCGGCGCAGCATCATCACCGGGACGATCGCCGCCATCACGATCGCGCCGGTCAGAACGACCTTCGCTCCCCACTGGCTGCCGCCGACCACGAGCAGCACCGCGTTGAAAGCCGACAGCGCGGCCGCCAGCGCGACGGCCCCGCGGCCGAGGCGGTAGCCGCCGCCGGCCCCGATGTCCCCGCTGGCCCCGCTGACCGCTCCCGCGGGCCCGTCGCCGTCGCCGACCGCGTCCCCACCGCCCACCGCCTCCCCCCGCCGCAGCACGATGTACGCGATCGGCAGCAGCACGAACACGATCAGGTAGCCGACGTTGGCCGAGGCGACCACGTCCACGACGTCGGTCCCGAAGACCAGCAGCACCAGCAGGATCACCACCGCGTCGCAGCCGATCGAGCCGATCGGCACGCCCCGCGAGTTCAATCGCGCGAAGAACCGCGGCAGGTAGCCGTCGCGGGTCATCTGGTAAATCGTGCGCGACGAGCCCACCATGAACGCCTGCGCCCCCAGGACCAGCGCGGCGGTCAGCATCAGGCCGATGATCGTGCGGCCGGCGTCGCCGAAGACCGACTCCGCGACCGGCAGGAAGATGGCCATCGGGTCCTCGGTCAGCCCGCCGACGCCGACCAGCGCGAGCACGAAGAACGGCAGGGCACCGAACACGACCACCCCCATCGACGCCGCGATCTTCATCGCGCGCGGGGCGTGCTCCGCCGGTTCGCGCATCTCGGCCACCACCGTCGAGGCCATCTCCGCCCCGTACGCGGCCCACGCGGCCACGAACATCCACTTGGCGATCAAGAGCCAGGTGGCCCCCGCCGTCCACGAGTGGTCGGGGACCGACAGCGGCGTCAGCCGATCGAGGTCGATCAGCGACGGCTGCACGATCACGCCGATGACGAGCGCGATCAGCGGCCCGACCGCAAGGAGCGCGGCCAGCGCCGCCGCGCGCATGCTCGCCCGCAGCCCGAGCGCGTTCAGCGCGTAGAGCACGGCCCCGATCACCAGCGCGAAGCCGAGCGTGCTGATCCCGCTCCAGACCGTGTCGCGCAGGTAGGTCGCCGCCAGGATCAGGTTCACGGCGATGCCCGGCGTCCATGCGAACCAGTAGCCCCAGCTCGACGCCGCTCCCAAAATCGGAGCGCGCTCGCCCACGGCCGCGTGCACGTACGTCGCCGTGCCCCCCGCGCGTCCCGGCATCCGCGCGGCCAGCTCGGCCAGCAGCAGGCATTGCAGCGCACCGACGAGCGCGATCACCAGCCACACCACCGCCGAGAAGCGCCCGAGGTCCTCAGCCATCGGCCCCAGCGAGACCGTGATCATCAGCGCCGCTCCGAGCGTGACCAGCAGCGACGTCCGCCAGCTCACCGTGCGCCACAGCATCCCGTCGCGGCGGGCGCGCAGCGGCGACTCGCGCCCGCCGGGCGCCGGCGATATCCCCGACCGTCCCCCCGCTGACGCCCCGTTCCCCTCGTCCCCCAAGCGCACGCCCACCAGATCCCCCCCCGGCCAGGGGGGCTAACCCCCCGGATTAGTGACTGGGCGTCGAGTATTCCACCACACGCGCCCCTCGCAAACTCCGGTAACGTGCCTTCGACGCATGGGCCGCGGCGACGCATCGCACGCGCACGAGCGCGGGCACATCACGGACTCGCGTTTCCACGGACACATGTACGCGACGGAGGCGAGCCGCGCGATCTTCTGCGACACGTGCCGGCTCCAGCGCTGGCTCGACATCGAGGTCGCCCTCTCCGCGAGCCAGGCCGAGCTCGGGATGATCCCCGCCTCCGCCGCGGAGCGGATCGCCGCCGCCGCGCGCATCGAGCTGATCGACCTGGACGCGCTCCAGGCCGACATCCGCCGCACCCACCACTCGCTCGTCCCGCTGATCCGCGCGCTCCAGGCCGGATGCGAGGAGGGCGCGGGCGAGTTCGTCCACTACGGCGCGACCACGCAGGACATCCAGGACACCGGCCAGGCGCTCGAGATGCGCGACGCCCTCGACGAGCTGACCCGCGTCGGCCAGTCGATCGCGCGCACCGTGGTAGCGCTCGCGCGCGAGCACGGGGACGCCGTGATCATCGGTCGCACGCACGCGCAGCCCGCGCTGCCGACCACGTTCGGCCTGAAGCTCGCAGGCTGGGCCGACGAGCTGCTCCGCGACCTCGAGCGGATCGAGGCCATGCGCCCGCGCGTGTTGACGATCCAGCTCTTCGGCGGTGTGGGCACGATGTCGGCCTGGGGCGAGGGGGGCTCCGCGCTTGTGGAACGGGTGGCCGAACGCCTCGGGCTGAGCGTTCCGGCGATCGCCTGGCACGCGAGCCGCGATCGCGTGGCCGAGTACGCGAGCACGGTGGCGATGGCCGCGGCCACCTTCGCGCGCATCGCCGACGAGATCCGCACGCTCTCACGGCCCGAGTTCGGCGAGCTCGAGCTCGGCTGGCACGAGGGCCAGGTCGGGAGCAGCACGATGCCGCACAAGCGCAACCCCGAGTCGGTCCAGCAGGTCGTGGCCCTGGCGCGCCTCGCGGCCGGCCAGGTGCCGGGCACCCTGCACGCGATGATCGTCGAGCACGAGCGCGACTCCCGCACACTGCGGATGGAGTGGCCGCTTGTCGCGGACGTGTCGCACTACGCCCTCGCCGCGGGCGCGATCCTCGACACGGTGCTGGGCGAGCTGGTCGTGCACCCGGAGGCGATGCTGCGCAACGCCGAGCGCACGGCCGCGCTGCTGGCCACCGAGTCGCTGATGCTCGCCCTCGCCGGCCGCATGGGCAAGCAGTCGGCCTACAAGCTCGTGTACGGCCTCAGCCAGGCCGCGACCAGCGCCGGCAGGCACGTGCGCGACGAGCTGGCCGCAGACGAGCAGGTCCGCGAGCACCTGACCGAGCAGGAGCTCGACGAGGTCTTCGACCCCGCGCGCCACGTCGGCGACGCGCACGCGATGGTCGAGCGCGCGCTCGCGCACGCGGAGGAGCGCCTCGGCGTCGCGGACGAGGTCGCGGTCGGGTCATGAGCTCGAGCCCCGCCGCGGCCGGGGCGTTGGACCTCGCGCGGCTCCGCGAGCTGCGGCTCGAGCGCGAGCACTACGACACCATCGTCGCCCACGGGCGTCGCAAGCTGGAGGGGCCCTATCTCGACGAGGAGACGCACGAGCGCCAGGCCTTCGGGCTGCTGGCCGGCCATATCGAGGGCGACGCCGCGAGGACGATCCAGGTCTTCCCCCTGCTGCGCAACATGCGCCACGACCCGCGCTTCAGGCCGGCCATGGACGAGACGGTCAACGAGCTGGGCGTCCCCTCGACCACCCCGCTCCCGCGCCGCGGCTGGATCGCGGACCCGCGCGAGCTGCTTCACGCGCACGCCCGCTGCGAGGAGGACGGCTCGCTGATCTTCGCCAACTACCACATGCACAAGGTCGGCTGGGAGCACGACCCGCTGCGCGACACCCCGACCGCGCTCGACGCCGCGCTGGCCGAGGGCCAGGGCGTCTGGACGCTGATCCTGTCGCTGGTGGACCCGGAGCGCCCGCTGCTGCGCGCCTTCTACGAGGGCATGAAGGACCGCGAGGCCCGGATCCTCGTGGCCGGCGCACCGCTCTGAGCGGTGCCGCTCAGCTCTGGGCGGCGACCTCGCGCTCGGCGGGCTCGGCCATCTGCGCCTCGATCAGCTCCACGGAGCGCTCGCGCTCCGGGATCTCGCCGTTGAAGAGCAGGTTGCCGTCGACCGCCAGCACCGGCACCGCCTTGGCCCCCTGAGCGAGCAGGCGGTTGCTGAGCTCGGCCGGCACCGCCGAGAATCCGAGCGCCCCGCCGACCCCGTACTTCACGACCGTCGCGCGGCCCTCGAACTCCTTCTCGAGGTAGGCGACGAAGTCGTCCTGCTCCCCCGCGTGACAGCAGCCGTCCTCGATCAACACGATCTCATGCATTCCCTGATCCTCCTTTAAGTGGAGAGTGACATAGCACCGGTCTTCAGGTCGGGGTCTGTCCCGACCTCCACGTCCAGCTTGCAGGTGGCGATTCCCTGGCGCCCGGCCAGCTCGGCCATGCGCCGCGCGTAGTCGGCCGACGGCCGGCCGACCGACGTCTCGCGCACGCTCTCCTTCGCGAGCGCGTACGTCTCCGCCAGGCAGGCGAACGTCTGGCCGCGGTCGGGCAGCCGGAAGTCCTGCTCGCAGGAGTAGCCGGGGATCCGCACGGCGCCGCCGCGGGCCATGCTCACGCCGTGGCGGGCGAGCTCCTCGCGCTCCGAGTCCTCGACGTTCGGCGGCTGCGCGACGTCGATCACCACCGCGCCGGGCCGCAGGTGCTCCGGGCGCAGCTTGGCCGCGGGGTCGTTGGTCAGCGTGACCACGACGTCGGCCTCGCCCACCGGGCCCAGGTCGCCGGCCAGCTCGGCCCGCTCGGCGAGCCCGCCGAGCACCTTCGCCGCACGCGCGGGCGACGACCCGATCAGGACGAGGTCGAAGCCGTCGTCGGCCAGGAGCTCCGACAGCGGGACGCCGACCGAGCCCGTGGCGCCGACCACCGCGACGCGCGTCCGCTCCGGCGCGCGCTCCCCACGGGCCTCGTGCACGTTCTGGTGGGCGATCGCGGCGGTGAGGCCGTTGCCGTTCGTCACGGTGACGGTGGGCGGGACGTGCCGCACCACCGCCCGTCCGCCCGCCGTGGCGGGCGAGGTGAGCGCGCCGAGCCCGACGAAGTGCGACCCGCGCTGCACCGCGAGCTTCACGGCGTCGATCACCGCCCGGTGCCCGTCCGGCGTGACGATCGCCTCCGGCAGCAGCGGGACCCCGATGATCTCGCCGCGGATCGCCGCCGTACCGAACCGCACGTCATCGAGGACGACCGGCGGGTTCGTCGAGAGCTTCTCGACGAACTCCTCGTCGCTCGAGCTGTGCTCGCGGATGAGCGTCGCCCCGGGGAACGTCAGCAGGTCGCGCAGGTCGCGCGCGTGCACGACGAACGCGAACCACGGGACCTGGTTACCGAGGAACAACGGCGCCCTTCGGCGCGGCCGTCGCTATGCCATCCCCAGCGTGGGGATGATCACGAGCGAGCCCTCGAACGTGACGTGTGTGGCCTCTCCGCCGAGATGGTCAGGCCACTTCAACAGGAAGGTCGTGTTGTAGATCGAGTTGACGGAACGCCCCTCGCGGAGCACTTCCAGGCTGTCCTCCAAACTGGAGGACACGCGACCGTCTCACCCGCCTCCGGCGCCGGACCACATGGAGCCCGGCAGGAAGTCCATTCGCCCGCGGGCGTGCCACCCGGAGTAGTCCTCGTAGACGTCGCAGTCGTCGGTCGCGGTGGCGCGGATCGGATGCAGCAGGTTGCGGTCGTACTTGCCCTCGGTGACGAGGTCGTGCAGCCCCGGGAAGAGGCACTGGACGTGGTACTGGACGCGCAGCTTGCGGTTCTCGAAGTCCACCATCCCGAAGTTGCTCGCGGACGGGGCCTGCGGATCGAGCGTCATCGCGACCTGCCCGGAGTCGATCGACTCGGTCTTGCTCAGCGGGAGCCTGAGACCCTCGCGCGAGATGCCGTAGAGGCCGCCGATCTGGAACGCGACCTTCTGGGTTGGCTCCGGCAACTCCCGGCGGGCCTGGATCTCCTCGATCGTCGGGCTGATCTGCTCGGTCGCCATGCACTCCTCCAAAGGGTCGTGGACCGCTACCGGACCATACCACCGCTTGGGGCAGCTTCACCAGGCGGTCGCGGCGCGCTCTCCTTGGTCGCCACACGGTGCTTCGGGATCTTGACGACGTCCCACGCGAGGCCCAGCATCTCCATCGCCCGGATGACCATCGCCGAGGGGTCGAGCTCGTACCAGCGCAGCCCGTGGCGGGCCGACGTGGGGAAGGCGTGGTGGTTGTTGTGCCAGGACTCGCCGAACGTCAGGAGGGCGAGCCAGGGCACGTTGCGCGAGCGGTCGGCGGTGCCGAAGCGCCGGCTGCCGAAGCAGTGGCAGATCGAGTTGACCGAGTACGTGATGTGGTTGACGGCGGCGATGCGCACGACGCCGCCCCACAGGACGCCGCGCACGAAGCCCTCGAACGTGCCGGTCAGCGCCAGGTCCAGGAGGCCCGCGAGCAGCACGCCGGCGATCACGATGTGGATGAAGTGCATGCTGATCCAGCGCATCTCGCGCTCGCGGCTCAGGTCCGGGGCGTAGCGCAGCGGCTCCGAGGTGAGCCGGTCGCCGAGAAGCCAGCCGACGTGGGCGTGCCACAGTCCCCTGAGTGCGGCCCCGTTCCCGCTTCCGGACAGGTGCGGGCTGTGCGGGTCGCCCGGCTCGTCGGACAGCGCGTGGTGCTTGCGGTGGTGGGCGACCCAGACGATCGCCGGGCCCTCGGCGGCGAACGTCCCGAACGTGGCGAGCGCCAGCCGAACCGGCTTGTGGGTCTTGAACGCACGGTGGGTCAGCAGCCGGTGGAAGCCGATCGTGACGCCGAAGCCGGAGATCGTGAACATGGTCGCGAAGACGATCGCGTCCTCGAGCGTCATCACCCGCGGCCAGAACGCGACCACCGCGACCAGCAGCGCGAGCGGCGGGACGAGCACCGTCGCGAGCATGTAGCGGCGGTAGGCCTGGTTCGACATCAGCCGGCCTGGAGCCTGTCGGCCTGGCCGTTGACGGCGGCCAGCATCTCGTCGAGGGTCTGGACGTCGGCGACGACGGTGGCGTCCAGCTCGTGCCCCACCAGCTCCTCGAGCTCGAAGAACGTATCCGCCACCTCGAGACTCGACAGGCCGAGGTCGTCGAGGCGCGAGCTGCCGCGTATCTCGGTCCTCGCCCCGCGCGACCCGAGCTTGGACCGGATGATCGCCGTGGCTTCGTCGATGGTCACGGTCCGCGGCATCCGGCGCACCTTAGCGTTAAGAGCATGTCGGGCCGGGGCGAGCGCGGGGGCGCCCGAACGCGCGCTGTAACATCGGCTTGCGGCCCGTTTGCGAGCCGGCAGAGGCACGATGAGCACTGGACCCACAGCCCAGAACGACGCCCCGGCGGCCTGCTCCCTGGACGCGGCCGGCGCCGCCCGCCAGCTCGACACCTTCGCGGCGTTGTGCGAGCGCGCGCTGGTGGACTTCGAGCGGGGCGACACGAGCGTCGCGTTCCGGTTCCGTGACGAGGAGGACGTGCGGCGCTCGATCGACGAGTACGTTGGCGTCGAGCGCGGCTGCTGTGGCTTCCTCGACTTCACGGTCGAGGACCGCGAGGGACTGCCCGTCCTGAGGATCGTCGCCGGCGAGGGCACCCCGGCCGCCGTCCTGCACTCGATGTACGGGCCTCCCGGCCGCGCGTGACCCGGGATGACCGCGGCTCCGGGCGACGGCTCCACCGTCGTCCACACCTATAGCGACCCCGAGGAGGGGTTCGAGGGCTACCTCGCCTACTCGGGCGAGGGCCGGCCGCTGGCCGCCGGCGGGTTCCGGGTGCAGCGCGGTCTCTCGGCGCGCACGATCCGTGAGCTGGCAGAGGCGATGAAGCTGAAGGAGGGGGTCCTCCAGCTCAACGTGGACGGGGCCAAGTGCGGCATCGACTACGACCCCGGCTCCTCCGGCAAGCACGCAGCGATGAGGCGGTTCCTGCGCTTCCTGGCGCCGCACCTCGCCGGCCGGCTCAGCCTCGGGCCCGACATGGGCACCACCTTCCCGGAGATAGAGGCGCTCGCGCGCGAGGAGGGGATCGCCTCGGTCAAGGGGGCGATCGCCCGCGCCCAAGGGCTGCCGGAGGAGCAGGTGCTGCGGCGGCTCGCGACGCTCGACCTCGACTCCGGTCCGCTCACCGTCGGCTCGCGCCGCGCCGGCCACGCGCTCGCGCACGCCACCTTCGCCGCCATGCGCAGCGTGGGCCTGTCGAGCCCGCCGGCGACCTGTGCCCTCGAGGGATTCGGCACGCTCGGCCGCGGCGCCGCGCTGACGCTGCACGAGGCGGGGATGGTCGTGACCGCGGTGGCGGACGAGCACGGCTGCATCAGCCGCGCCGGCGGACTCGACCTGGACGAGATGCTGCGCTCGCCCCACGCGACGCCCGTTCCGGAGCTGGCCCCGCCCGGGGCCGCCGTCGAGGACAGCGCCGCGGTGCTCGCGCTCCCCGCCGACGTGCTCGTGCTCGCCGCGCGCGAGGACGCGCTCAGCGAGGAGGACGTCGAGCGCGTCCAGGCCCGCGTGGTCGTGGTCGGCGCCAACAACGGGCTGCGCCCGTCCGTCGAGGAGTTCCTGTTCGAGCGCGGTGTGCTCGTGGTGCCGGACTTCGTGGGCGGCTCCGGCGGCTCCGCCTCGATGGACGCTCTGTTCGGGCCGCCGCTCTGCCCGGACCCGGTCACGGTGCTCACGCGCGTCGCGATGACCGTGCGGGCGCTGGTCGAGGACATCGCCGCGACCTCCGAGCGGATGCAGCTCTCGCCGCGCACCGCCGCGCTCGCCCTGGCGGCGGATCACCCGCTGTCGCCGGACGCGAAGCCCTACGGCATGCGGCTCCTGCGCGACATCGAGCGCGTGGACGCGCTCAGCGCCTCCGACGTGCGCGACCGCGCCAGCCGCGTCGCCGCCGGCTGCGCATGGCAGGCCCAGCTCGAGCACGCCGGGCTCGAGTAGCCGCTAGAGCTGGCGCTGGAAGAGCCGGACGAGGTCGCGGACGGTCTCGACCATGCCGAGCTCGTCCTCGGGCACGCGCACGTCGAGATCGTCCTCGATCTCCGCGACGACGTTCATCACGGTCATCGACTCGACGTCGAGGTCGGCGATCGTCGCGTGGAGAGTCACCGCCTCGATGGCCGCGTCCGGGTCGATCACGGCCAGGTGGTCGCGGATGCGCGCGAGGATCGCGGCGTCGGAGGAGTCGGTCATCGCGCCGCCGCCGGCTCGAGGGCGCCGGCGAGGTAGCGGCTGCGCAGCTCGCCGCGGCGCAGCTTGCCGCTCGTCGTCTTCGGCAGCGTCCCCCGCTCGACCACGAGCACGTCGGCGGCTCTCACGCCTAGCTGGTCGAGCACGCGCTTGCGGATCGCGTCGGCGAGCTCGCCGTGGCCGCGGAAGCGGTCGGTCTCGGCCACGATCACCGCTCCCTCCGCGCCGTCGCTCGCCGGGCACGAGAACGCGACCACCCCGGCGACGCGCACGTCGTCGAGCTCCGCGGCGCACCACTCGAGGTCCTGGGGATGGTGGTTGCGCCCGCGCAGCACGAGCAGGTCCTTCAGCCGCCCGGTCACGAACAGCTCGCCGCCGTCGAGGAAGCCCAGGTCGCCCGTCACGACGGAGCCGTCGCGGAACGTCTCGGCGCTGCGCTCGGGGTCGCGGTAGTAGCCCTTGGCGGCGCTCGGGCCGCGGACGACGATCGAGCCCTCGCGGCCCTCGGGGAGCGGTGCCCCGTCGTCGCCCACCACGGTCACCTCGTGGCCCGCCAGCGCGGGCCCGCAGCTCACCGGCTCGACCCCCTCCGCGCCCGCGTCCAGTGTGCGCATGCCGCGGCCGGGCGGGGTGGCGGTCACGACCATCGTCGACTCCGCGAGTCCGTACGACGGCAGCAGGGCATCGGGCGAGAAGCCCGCGGGCTCCAGGCGCTTCGCGAAGCGGCGCAGCGAGTCGGCGCGGATCGGCTCGGCGCCGCAGCCCGCCACGCGCCACGACGACAGGTCCCACCCGGCCAGGTCCTCGTCGCGCACGCGCTCCGCGACGATGTCGTAGCCGAAGTTCGGTGCGTAGGTCACCGTCCCGCCGACCCTGCTCATCAGCGCGCACCAGTCCGGGGGGCGGCGCGCGAACGCGAGCGGGGACATGAACCAGGTCGGGGTCTCCTCCAGCAGGGGAGTGATGACCATCCCGACAAGGCCCATGTCGTGGAACATCGGGAGCCAGCTCACGACGCGGTCGCGGTCGCCGTGGATCTCGAGGTGAGCGCTGATCGCGCGTGCGTTCGCAACCACGGCGTCGTGGGTGATCATCACCCCCTTCGGGTCGGCCGTGCTGCCGGATGTGAACTGAAGGAACGCGATCTCGCCGCGGGGCTCGGCGGGGAGGTCGGCGGCGGGACGCATGGCCTCGAGGTCCTCGAAGCTAAACGACGGGACCGCGTTGGGCGCGAGCCGCGCCGCGACCGCCGGCAACGTGATGACGGCCGCCGCCTCGGACACGCGCATGACCGCGCGGATGCGGTCCGCGTAGGCCTCCATGCGCTGGCCCGCGAACGGCGGGTACAGGGGGACGGGCACGACGCCCGCCAGCACCGCGCCGAGGAACACCTGCACGAACTCCTCCTCGCTGGGGAGGATCAGCACCGCGCGGTCGCCGGGTGCGAGCCCCGCGCCGCGCAGCCGCCGCGCCATCGCGCGGGCCCGCTCGCGCAGCTCGGCGAACGCGATCGGTCGCTCGGTACGCCCGGCGAGGAAGGTGAACCCGCGGTCCTCGTGACCGAGCGCCTCGACCACGTCGGCCACCGTTGCGACGCTCTCGCCGTCCACCTCAGCCCTCGCCCCCTCGCGCTCGACCCGCTTCCTACGGTATGCCATACCGCACTGCGCGCGGTTATATTCCCGCGCCTGACGACCCGGCCCACGGCTCTCCTCGAAGCATGTCGGTGATCGAGACCCGCGATCTGTCGCGGCGCTTCGCCGGAGGAGTCGCCGCCGTCGACGGGCTCACGATGCGTGTCGAGGCCGGCGAGATCTTCGCGTTCCTCGGACCCAACGGGGCCGGCAAGACCACCACGATCCGCATCCTCGTGACGCTGTTGAAGCCGACCGGCGGTGAGGCGACGGTGGCCGGCCACGACGTGGTGCGCGAGGCCGGGCGCGTGCGCGAGAAGATCGGAATCGCGCTTCAGGAGGCCGCCCTCGACCCGCTCATGACCGGCGTCGAGTGCCTCGACCTCCAGGCGTCCCTCTACGGGGTTCCGGACGCGACCGCCCGCCAGCGCCGCGACGAACTGCTCGAGAGCGTCGAGCTCGTGGATGCCGCGAGCCGGCGAGTCGGCACCTACTCGGGCGGGATGCGCCGCCGGCTCGACCTGGCGATGGCGCTCATCCACCGCCCGGAGGTGCTCTTCCTCGACGAGCCGACGACGGGCCTCGACCCCGGCAGCCGCCAGACGATCTGGGAGCGGGTGCGCGAGCTTGCGGCCGCCGGCACCACGATCTTCCTGACCACGCAGTACCTCGAGGAGGCCGACCGGCTGGCCGGGCGGGTGATGATCATCGACAGCGGCAACGCGATTGCCGAGGGGACGCCCGCCCAGCTCAAGGCGGAGTTCGGCGCGCCGCGGATCGAGATCACGATCGAGGAGCGGGTCGCCGAGGCGGTGCTGCCCAGACTGGCGCGCTTCGGGACCGCGCGGGTCGAGCGCCCCGGGGTGATCTCGCTCGCCACGGAGGGGGAGCTGCCGTCGGTCGGCGCGATCGCCGGCGCGTTCGAGGGAGAGAGCGCGTGCGTGCGCTCGATCGAGGTGGTCGAGCCGACGCTCGACGACGTGTTCCTCGCCAGGACCGGTCACCAGTTGAAGGAGTCCGCCGCCGAGGGAGCGGCCCCGCCGGATGAGCGGCGCGAAGCGCAACTTCCGGGCGGGTAGCCGGCTCGCCCGCAGGGCGACCGCCCAGACGCTGCGCCGGCCGCCGCTGGTCGGCCCGATCCTGATCCTGCCGACCGTCGTGCTGATCGCGTTCTCCGGAGGGGGCGCCAGCGCGGTCGACCTGCCCGGGTTCCCGGAGGTGCCGAGCTTCTTCGACTTCGAGCTTCCGGGGATAGTCACGATGTCGGCCGCGCTCGCCGGGGTGAGCGGCGCGCTGGCCCTGGCCGGCGACCTCGAGATGACGTTCATGGACCGCGTGCTGGCGGCGCCGCTGTGGCGGGGCGTGCCCGTGGTCGGGCGCCTGGCCGGCTCGGCCGCGCTGGCCGTCGTGTCCTGCGTGTGGTTCTTCACGCTCGGCCTGATCTTCGGAGACTGGCCGTCGGAGGGCGTGCTCGGGCTGCTCGTCATAGCCGGGCTCGCCGCGCTCACGGCGGCCGCGGTCGCGTCGGTGATCGCGACCATCGCAATACGCACGCGCCAGTCGAGCGTGATCCAGGGGTTCTTCCCCCTGATGCTGTTCTTCCTGCTGCTCTCGTCGGCGTACTTCCCACGCCACCTGCTGCACGAGCCCGCGCGGACGATCGCGGGCTTCAACCCGCTCACCGCCGTCGCCGACGCGATGCGCGACGCCTGGATCGGCGAGCTCAGCGTCGGCGCGACCGTCGGAGCGGCTGGCGCGGTGGCCGCGCTGGCACTCGTCGGGGCCGTCGGCTGGGGCCTGGCGCTCGTCGGGACACGCAGGTGAGGCCGGTCGGGGTCAAGCGGCTCGTGCGACTGCTGCGGCGGTCGCTGAACGAGGTGGTGCGCGTGCCGGGCGTGACGGTGCAGAACGTGCTCGCGCCGACGCTGATCATGCTCGGCACGACGGCGGTCTTCGGCACGCTCGTGGAGGGCGGCGGCTTCGGGACCGACGACTACATGACGTTCCTGCTCCCCTGGGGCTTCCTCCAGGGCGCGGCCTTCACCGGCGCCGCGACGGGCGTGAACTTCGCGCGCGACATCGAGCGCGGGTTCGTGGACCGCCTCCTGGTGGCGCCGATCGCGCGCGGGCTCCTGATCGTGGTGAACGCCCTGTCGGCGGCTGTGCGCACGGTGCTGCCGCTGGCGCTGCTCGTCCCGGTGGCGCTCGCCTTCGGGGCGGAGCTGTCCGGGCCGGGCGGGGTGGCCGTGGCGGCGCTCGTCGCGGCCGGGTTCGCGATGCTCGCCTCGGCCTGGGGGACGTTCGTCGCGCTCGTGACCCGGACGCAGGAGGCCGGTCCGATGATGCAGGCCCCGGTGCTGCTCACGATCATGCTCACCACCTCGTTCGCTCCGGAGGAGCGGCTCGCGGGATGGATGCGCGACATCGCCGACGTGAACCCCGTCACGCCGATCCTCGAGCTCGCGCGGCAGGCGATCCTCTCCGACGTCCTCTGGTCCGACGTGCGCCCGGCGCTGATCGCCTTCGCTGGGATCGGCGTCGTGCTCTACGCGCTCACCTGGAACCAGATGCGGCGCGCGCTCGTATAGGGTCGGCTCGTGAAGCCCATTCTCTACGTCATCCCGGGGACGCATCCGTGCATGACCGCGCGGCTCATGCTCGAGCACAAGGGCATCGACTACCGGCGCATCGATCTGCTGCCGCCCATGCACCGCCCGTTCCTCAGGGCGCTGCGGTTCCCGGACGAGACCGTCCCCGCCCTGCACATCGGCGGGGCCAAGATCACGAACACGCGCAGGATCTCGCGTGCGCTGGAGGAGCGGGTACCGAACCCGCCGCTGTTCCCGAGCGACCCCGAGCGGCGCGCTGCCGTCGAGGAGGCCGAGCGCTGGGGCGACCAGGAGTTCTGGGAGGGCCCCAACCGGATCGCCTGGTGGGCGGTCGCGCACGACCAGCCGTCGATCCCGAGCCTGATGGAGGAGGCCCGCGTTCCGATCCGGCTCGCGCCGGTCCTGGCGCCGCCGATCGCGAGGATGGGCGTGAAGCGCAACAGCGCCGACGACGAGCACACGCGGCCGGACATCGAGGCGTTGCCCGCCCAGCTCGACAAGATCGAGGCGTGGATCGACGAGGGCGTGCTCGGAGGGGACGAGCTCAACGCGGCCGACTACCAGATCGCCCCGAGCCTGAGGATCATGATGTGCCTCGACGACCTGCGCCCGCTGTTCGACGCCCGCCCGGTGGGCCCGTACGCGCGCCGGGCCGCGCCGTACTTCCCGGGACAGATCAAGCCGGTGGTGCCGGAGGAGTGGCTGGCTCCGCTGCGCGAGGCCGCTCCGGCCGCCGCCGGCTGACGCTCCCGGCCTCCGCCGGCTGACGCTCCCGGCCTCCCGCCGGCTGACGCTCCCGGCTTCCCGCCGGCTGACGCCTCCTTTCCATTTCTCTTCGCGCGCGCACGCGCGCGCGAGGGACCGGACGGGTCTGCGCCCGCCCGGCCCGCACGCTCCGGCCGAGGTCGGCTCTACGCGGCCACGCGATCGGTCAGCAGTTCACCACCAGGTGGAACGGCCGGTCCGCCCGCGCCGTCGGCTCGGTGCCGTCGGCCCCACCGCCCGCGCGCGTCACGACGGTGACCGCGTTCGGGCTGCCGCTCACGGGTGCGGCCGCGGCGGCGCCGGCATCGGTCGTTGTGGCCTCTGTCGCGCTGAGAGCGCACTTCGAGACGTCGCTCGCGAACGTCACCGTGTACGTACCGGCGCCCGTCTTCTGGACCGCCGCGGCCTGGGCGAGGCCGCGGCCGGTCGCCTCGGTCCCGGCGGCGTTCACCATCGCGAGCTTTGGCTGGGAGGCGGCGACCGCATCGCTCACGAGGTCGGCCGCGCTCTTGCCGTCGACCTCGTCGGCGTTCAGCCCTGTCGCGACGCCGGTGGCGTTCGTGGTGAACGGCCGCACGTCGTCGGCCGTCTTGCCCGCCGGCGGGATCACCTCGAAGAAACCGGCGCTCTCGCCCCCGCGGCTGCGGAAGTAGAACGCCTCGCCGCCGCGGTGGTTCAGCACGAACAGGCACGGCTCGGCGGCGAGCGGCGCCCGGCAGCCGTAGCTCGCGGCTCCGCCGTCGCCCTCCTGGTTGTTCGACTGGCGGGTGGCGTAGGTCGTGCTCGTACCGACCATCGCCGTCTGGCCGAGGGCCGCGTTGCGCTTGCCGATCAGCACGGGGTCGCCGACCGCGCCGGTGGCGACCGAGGTCACGCCGAGGGCGAGCGCGGTCGCGCAGGTCAGGATCCAGACTGGCTTCATTGGTGCCTCCTGGGATTCGGGTCGTGGGGACTCGAACCCGGTAGCCGGGGTCGCGCTGCGGGGCTGCAAGCCGGGTCGCAGGATCGTGTCGCCGTGCTGACAGCGGGGTGCGGCTCCGGGCGGCGGATACCCTCTTCGGGGATGTCGACGCAACCCAACCAGCGCAGCGTCAAGATCGCCGACGACGAGCGCGGCGGCTGGTCCTCGGACCGCCCACGCAAGGGTCCGCCGCGCGAGGCGGACATGTCGGTCCGCTGCCGGGTGCTCAAGCCGGAGCCGCAGATGCGCTACTCGCCCGGGAGCCTGCTGATGGTCGTGTCGGGCTCGCCCGAGGAGCGCGATCGCTTCACCGCTCGCGTGCTCGAGGGGCCGGGGCTGTTGCTGTCGCTCGACAAGGTGCGCGGGCTGCTGACCGGGCGCGGTGCCGCGGAGGACGTGGCCGCCGAGCGTGCACCCGAGCTGCTCGACACCGCCGTGATGAAGCGACTCGAGGCGAACGAGACCGTGGTGGTCGCCGCCGACGGGCTCGAGGCGGGGGAGCGCGAGCGCTTCGTGCGTATGGCCGCGCAGCACCGCCGCCCGCGCCACCTGATCCTCATCGAGGCCGCCCGCGACTCCGTCTCCGACGAGGCCCGCCCGGCCCTGAACGACCTGCGCCGGCGCCTCGACGCGGGGGAGCTCGGCGCCGAGGGCTTCCAGACCGCCCTGCGCCTGGGCGGCCAGTCGGTCGGCGAGCTCAAGCGGATCGTCTTCCGCCCCGAGCCCCGCGACGACTAGCGCCTAGCGCGCGCGGCCTCCGCGCGCCCCGCCCACGACGTCCTGGGCCATATTGACCCCGCTATACGGGGCAAAGATGGCCCAGTTGCCCGAACCACCGCGGACAGCGCCGCCCACGCCGCCGTCCTTGGGAGAACCCGCGCGGTCTCCTTGCCAACTCCTTAGCCGCGGCTTGCCGGTCGCTGACGGCGGCCTCCGATGCTCTGGACGTCCAGTCGATTTCCCGACGAGGAGTCCTTCCAGATGCCCGGCATCCGCACCACGATCGCAACCGCAGGAACGCTCGCCGCACTCGGCGCGCTGACCGCGTTCGCGTCCAGCTCCGGCCAGAAGCCCGAGTCCCAGCCCGCCAAGTCCAGCGCGGTGCCGACCGAGGTCCGCACCAAGGTCATCACCCGCACTATCCGCCGGCGCGAGCGCGCGTCGGGTGGCGGTGGCTCGGCGGCTCCGCGGTCCGGGGGCGGCGGCGGAGGCGGCGGCGGTGCCCGGTCCGCTGGCCCGGCTCCGCCTGCACCGATTTCGCGCGCCGCGGTGTCCGCACCGCCGGTGACCGCCCCGAGCGGCGGCCCCTCCAGCTCCGGCGCCGGCCAGTCCGGCGGCGGCGACGATCACGGCCGCGGCCGTGGCCGCGGTCGCGGCGGCGACGAGGACCGCTCCGGCCACGGCGGTGGCGGTGGCGGCGACGACCACTCCGGCCACGGCGGTGGCGGCCACGGGGGCTCCGGCGATGACTGAGCCCACCCTGACCGACGCACCGGCCCCGGCGCCGGAGACGCGCGTGGCGGAGCACGCGCCGACTGTTGCGCTTCCGCCCGCGGCGGAGCCCGCCGTGCCCGCGGCGGCCCAGGCGGCGGAGCCCGTCGAGCCAGCAGCCGCCGCTGCGGCGGAGGCTCCGCCCGCGGCCGCCGCTCCGGCGGCGGAGCCCGTCGAGCCCGCGGCCGCCGCTCCGGCGGCG
>DASVPL010000291.1:0-6164 GCA_036382905.1 Thermoleophilaceae bacterium
CCACGCGCACGTTGACCTTGACCGCGTCGGCCGTGGCCGGGACAGCCGCGAGCGTGCCGAGTGCGGCCGCGACGGCGAGAGTACGGAGCTTCATCTGATTAGCCTCCCCTTCCGCGAGGGTGTTGTGGCTTCCGGCCGGAGACGGGTCTCCTGGCTCCCGGTTATGGCCCCCATCCGCGCCTTCCCAGGGAGCGGGAGCTCCCCAGTGGCCTCGTGCGGCGGGCCTAGCCGGTCACAGTGGCGGGACCGCGCCGGATTCTCACCGGACTTCCCTCGACACCGGCCGCTTACGGGGGTGAGCATAGGCGACGGACGCCCGCCCGGCCAAGCCGCGGACGCCGCCTATAATCCGCGCCCGCTGGCCGCCATCGTCTAGGGGACTAGGACGCCGCCCTCTCACGGCGGAAACCGGGGTTCGAATCCCCGTGGCGGTACTTGCTGGAGCCCGCCTTCCCGCGACCGCGAGGGGTTGGCTTGCGACGGCAACGACGGCTGCCGGGCTTGCGATCAGCGTCACGGCTTTTTACTTTGCGGGGGTGCTCGACGAGGTCGAGTGGAGCGGCGACGGGGTCACTGCGCTCGTTCTCTTGGTTCTCGGCTTGACCTTCGTCGCCTTCGGCTTCGCCTGGGGACGGTCGCGAGCTATCACGGTCGTCGCGTTCGTTCTGACGGTGGCCTCCGTCGGCCTCGACGCGCTCTATTTCCTCTTCGACGTGAACCTCGCCGGCTACTGCGAGGAGCCCAAATGCGATCCGGGGCCGATCCCGATGAGCATCATGCTGATCGTCCTGCCGGTGCCTCTCGCGCTGACCTACATCGGCGTGCATGTTCGCCGCGTCCGTCGCGAGGCCCGAAGCGAGGGCGCGTGAGGATCGCCCGAGGTTCGCGGGAGCGTTTCGCCGTGGCGTCCTAGGATCGCGCCGTGCCCTTCACGCTCAAGAACCTCAAGGAGGATCTGGAGGACCTCGGATCCAACTTCGACGGCCCGCCGGACCTCGAGTTCCGCCACGCGAGCAAGGCGCTCGGGCTCGAGCGGTCCGGCCTCAGCTATCAGCGCATCCCGCCCGGCTATCGCTTCCCCTACGGCCACACGCACAGGGAGCAGGAGGAGGTGTACGTGGTGGTGCGTGGGAGCGGGCGGATGAAGCTCGACGACGAGATCGTCGAGGTCAGGGAGTGGGACGTGGTGCGCGTCCCACCCGGTACGTGGCGAGGCTACGAGGCCGGGCCGGAGGGCCTCGAGATCCTCGTCATCGGCGCGCCCAGTCTCGGCGAGAATCCACGCGAAGACGTGGAGGGTCGGCGCGACTGGTGGGCTGGCGAGTAGCCCGGCGATCCCCGATACGGAGGACCCCCTGTAGCCTCGCGGCCGCAAGGTAACTCCACGGAGGGATGCTCGAATGACTCGCAAGGCCCTGGTGGCAGCGCTCGCCGTCACCGCGACGATGCTGCTCGCACCCGCAGCGCAGGCGAAGCACCGCTCGGCCTCCTGCTACCCGCACGGGTCGCGGACAGTGACGGCCAACAACTTCGTGCGCGTGTATGGAGTGCCGCCGACGGACCCCGACGCGCAGGGGAGCCGCCGTCTCGTCGCGTGCTCACTCACGAGTGGTCGGCGGAAGGCGCTCGGCGGGTACGAGGCCTGCCAGTTCGCGGGTCAGTACCTCTTCAACATTCGCCTCACCGGCCGGATGGTCGGCTACGTCTCCGCGGAGTGCCTCGGCTTCTCGTCATCGGTCTACGTCCGCGACATGACGACCGGCCGCGTGCTCTGGATCGCGGAGACGGCACCGGGCCGCGGACACACCGTTACGGACCTGGAGGTCGCGCGCAACGGGTCGGCGGCCTGGATCGCAGCCTGGAAGAACGCCGAGTACGAGCGCGATTACGAGGGCCGCGTGCTCAGGACGGTGGAGGTCTCCGGCGACCGCCAACCCGTCACGCGCGACGACAGCCTCGACATCAAGCCCGGGTCGCTCGCACTGGGGCGCACCGACGGGAGCGGAGCGACGCCCTTCTACTGGTCGAAGGGCGGGCAGGTCTTCTCGGCGACGCTGCGGTAGGCGTCAGCCGCGGGCCCCTACGCGGGCTCCGGCAGCAGCCGGTCCACGAGCTCCAGGGCCGGCCGGCCCTCGAACAGATGCATCACGTCGGGCCGGTAGAGGATCAGCGCGAGACTCGGCGCGACCATGAAGTCCGCCGCGTTGAGCTGCTCCCCGCCGAGGACGCCGTCGGCGATCCACGCGTCGATCCGGTCGAGCATCTGGGGCAGGCCGGCGAGTAGCTCCTCGACCAGGCCGGGGCCGGCGTTGAACACGAGGCGGCCGATCAGCGGGATCATCAGGCGCCGCGTGAGCTGGTGGCGGTAGAGGACGGGGCCCATCCGGCCGTCTGCCACCGAACGGCTTGCCTGCGCCGGCTCGCGCGCTGCCCACGCGAGGCCGATGCGGCGGGCGGCCATCTGGAACTCGTCGTTCCCCCAGCGCTCGACCTCCTCCACCGCCTCCCGCCGCGCGGGATCGTCAGGGAACAGCGGCGGCTCCGGGTGGCGATCCTCCAGGAAGCGCGCGATCGCGTGGTTGGTCGAGATCCGCTCGTCGCCGGCGGCGAGACCCGGCACCGTGCCGAGGCGATCGCCGAAGCGGATCGCGACCGAGCGGCGGTCGCCGGCGGTGCGCTTTTGCGACCCCGCGTCGAACCCGTGCAGCCGGGCCACAAAGGGATGGGTGAGCGGCACGATGTCGACGCATCGGTACGGCAGCCCCTTGTGCTCGAGCATGAGCATCGCCGAGCGACAGGCATGTGAAGCGGGGATCACGTAGAGCTTGTACATACTGACCGGTCAGTCGGTACCCTACCGGAGGCATGGCTCAAACGTCACCGCATAGCCGCGGCCGCCCCGGCGCTAAGGACAGCACCCGCCTCGACCAACGCACCCGCGCCGCGCGCGCTCAGGGCCGCGGGGCTCGCGAGGAGCTGCTGGCGGCGGCGCTGCGTGTCTTCGCCCGCCGCGGCTACACGCAGGCGGGCGTCGACGAGATCGCCGCCGAGGCGGGCTACTCGAAGGGGGCGCTCTACTGGCACTTCGCCGGCAAGGAGGACCTCCTCCTGTCGCTGCTCGACGAGCGCATCGACGCGCCGATGCGCTCGATGCTCGCGCTACTCGAGACGGCGCCCCCCGAGCGCGACATGTCGCTGGAGGCCAACGGCGTGTTCGCCCGGCTGATGGGCGGGCAGCGCGACGCCGTGCTGCTCGAGCGCGAGTACTGGAGCCTCGCGATCCGGGATCCCGAGCTCCGCGCCCGCTACGCGGAGCGCCAGACCGAGTTCCGCACCGTCTTCGCACGCGCGCTCGAGGCACGCGCGCGCCGTCTGGGCACGCCCGACCTTCCCATGGACAGTGAGGACGTGGCCCGGATCGTGATGGGCGTCTTCGCCGGCCTCGCGGTCGACGAGCTGATCGAGCCCGGGTCGGTCTCCCCCGAGCTGCTCGGCGAGGCGCTCGCCCTCATCTACGCCGGACTGATCGCGCGCGCGGCGCCGCCGGCCAGCGCCTGACTCGGCGGTCGGGCGACTACGCTCGCGCAATGGTCCCGAGTGAGACCGAGCGCCTCCTCCGCGCCCGCCTCGACGAGCTCCAGGCCCGCATTGCCGGCCTGGCCAAGACGCCCGAGCCGGGGTCAGGCATCGGGTTCGGCAAGCGCGTCGGCGACGGCACGACCGAGGCGATCAGCCGTCGCAACGAGATCGGGATCGGCACCAGCCTGGAGGTGTCGGAGCAGCGGCTCCTGCGCGCGCTCGCGAAGGTCGAGGAGGGCAGCTACGGGGTCTGCGACCGCTGCGGAGAGCAGATCGCGCCCGCGCGGCTCGAGGTGGCCCCCGAGTCGGTGCTCTGCATCGGCTGCGCGCGCTAGGCGCTACCCCCGCGCCAGCGCCCGAACCGCGACCCGACCGCACTCGAACCCGCGCCGGCACGCGCGCGGCCTGTACGCCCGCGCGTGCGTGAAGAGCTGCACGATCGTGACCCGGCCGCGCGAGTCGGTCACGCCGACCTTATTTGCGAACCGGACGCGCGCACCCACCACCGGCAGCAGCCGTCCCGCGGCCCGGTAGCGGGCGCGGAAGCGGAACGCCACGCGCCGCCCCGCCCGCGCCTGCGCGGGCGACACGCTGAGCCGGATCGCCGGCCGTGGCGCCGTTCGCGGCTGCGACGCCGCGGCCTCCGGCGCCGGGCATCCGCGCGCCTCGAAGTCGGCCCTCGTCGTGTGCCGCCCGACCGGCAGGTACTCGCCGATCACCCCCTGCTCGGTGCCGAGCTCCGCCACCCGCTGGATCGCCTGCGCGAAGTCCGGCGAGGGCAGCATGTGACGCAGGATCAGCAGGCCATCCGGCTGCGCGCCCCACGCGATCCAGTTCACGCCGCACTCGGGCCTGGCGTTGGCCGGACGCTCGCCCGGCTCGCTCATGACGAGCGTGAACCGCCCGTCCGCGCGCGTGCGCACCTGCTCGTCGAACACGCAGTCGATCACGCGCTGGCTGGCGAACTCGTTCTCGCACAGCGACCAGTACCGCACCTGGCCGCCCTCCATGACGCGGCGGCCGTCGAGCGTCCGCGGAGTGGTCGGCGCAAGGCCCTCGAGCACCGCGACCGGGCCGATCCCCCGGTTGGCCGTGGCCAGCGTGTACGCGTTGTCGATGTTCGAGAGGAAGCCGCCGAGCCTCTCGCGCGGCAGCACGGCACGCCCCGACCCCGCCGGCGTCGCCCCGGCGGGGTAGCTGAACGCCTGGAAGTAGTTGAAGAACGCCTCCCAGCGGATCGGGTCCTCCGACGTCGGGTTGGACGAGTCCGGTCCGTCGGTTCCCGAGTGGAACGCCTCGACGGCCTGGTTCGCGCCGGTGTCGGCGCGCGCCTGGCAGACCAGCGGCTGGTCGAGCACCTGACCGTCCGGGAGCCGCATCGAGACCTCCGCCAGCCCCACGCCGCCGGCCGGGTCGCGCCCCGCGTCCGGCACGTAGACGCGGTACATGATCACCCCGACAGGCGTCCCCTGCCCCGCCGCGTTCAGGTAGATCGTGTTCGGCTCGCGCTTCTCCGGCCGCGCGCCCCCGACCACCCGCACCGTGTACTCGCGCCGCTCCAGGTCTCGCTGCGCGCCGGGCGGGAACGGGTTCGCCGCCCCGGGGTCGGGCGCGATGTCTATGTCTGCGAGCCCGTCGGTCGGCTGGGCCGCGGCGTCGTAGACGTTGAACGACATGTAGCGCGCGTGCGGATAGCGGCCCCTGAGGATCAGCTCGGCGCCGGGCGGCAGCGGGAACGACGACACCCAGTAGCGCGCGCCGAGGTCGGGGTAGGCGATGTTGGTGGAGCGGGTGCCGCCCTGCCAGAAGCAATCGCGCTCGTCCTGAGCCGCCGCCGGCCCGGCGGCGAGCAGCGCGAGCGCGATCGCAAGCCAACCGCCCCTCCGCGCCGCCCCCATGCGGCGATTATGCCGGGCGGCCGGTGCCGACCGGGCTACTCGTCGGCCAGCGCCAGCAGACCGGTCACGGTGGTCCAGTTGCGCGCCGTGCCGGTCGGCATGCGCTTGCTGGTGCGCAGCCGGTCCACCTTCGAGCGCTGGATCCCGTCCGGGTGCCACGTGTAGAGCTCGCGCCCGATCAGCGCGATGCGCTCGGGCGCGACGTCCATCTCGGCCAGCTCCTGCGCGAGCTCGTCGCTCGGCTCCTCCGAGAGGAAGGTCACCTGGTAGAGCTTTGGGTTGTCCACGTCCGACCCGAACGGGTCGCGCTCGATCACCTGCGCGAGCTCGTCGCGCGTGCGGACCACCACCGGTGTGTCCACCCCGAGGCCCTCGGCGATCTGGCGCTGGAGATCGCGCTCCAGGCGCGCCGGCGAGAGCCGGCTCGTGAGCACGATGTTGCCGCTCTGGACGAGCGTCTTCACGTCGCCGTAGCCGTGCCCGGCGAGCAGCTCGCGCAGCTCGGGCATGCTCACCCGGTTGCGGCTGCCGAGGTTGATTGCGCGCAGTAGCGCGATGTGGCGCGGCACGTCGCGATGGATAGCAAGCCGCGCCGGCGCACGGCGCCCGCCTCAGGCGTAGCCGGTCGCGCTCAGGCAGGCATCGATGCCGCCGGTGTCGGCGTCGGGCGGCGCGGCCACCACCGCC
>DASVPL010000292.1:0-4268 GCA_036382905.1 Thermoleophilaceae bacterium
GGACGCGCGAGATGGAAGCGCTGGACGCGCTTCTCTGGCAGCTCGGCCTCGCGACGAAGGTGCCCGGCTGGCTGATCACCGACCGTGGGTCGCGAATCAAGTTCAACCGGTCGTTCTACCGCAGCTATGAGCACCTCCCCGCCGCCGAGCTGCGCGATCAGACCAAGGACTCTCTCGCGGAGTTCATCCTGCCGCGGATCCAGAACGAGGCGGTCAGGCGAATCCGTGCCCACCGGCGGCGGGGCGACCGGGTCGTGCTGATGACGGGGGGCCTCGACTTCCTCATGGAGCCGCTCCGCCACCTCGGCGACGACCTGGTGGCGGCGCGGTTGATCGAGGAACGCGGCGCGTTCACCGGCGAGCTCGCGGAACCACCGCTGACGGCGGACGGCCGCGCGTCGTTCGCCGCCCAGATGGCGGCCGACCACGGATCGGAGCTCGCCGACTGCTACGCCTACGGCGACAGCCTGAGCGACCTGCCGCTCCTCGACACCGTGGGGCATCCGTACGCGGTCAACGCGGACTCTGGGCTGACGCGCGAGGCGCGCCGGCGCCGCTGGCCGCTGCTGGAGTGGAAGACCGAGCAACGCGCGAGGGTCCTGGAGGCCGCGCGGTGATCGACGCGCTCGAGTACCGGCCGTCGCTCCCCAAGCTCGTGGCCTCGCGAGCGCTGCGCCGGCCGGTCCACGGAGCGCTGAGGCTGACCCAGCAGACGATCCCGCGCCGCCCCGCGCCGGAGTGGGTCAACGTGCGGCCCAGGCTCAGCGGTATCTGTGGCTCGGACCAGGCGCTGCTGGCCGGCCACGCGTCCCCGTACCTCGGGGCGCTGACGTCGGCGCCGTTCGTGCTCGGCCACGAGGTGGTCGGGGACGTCCTCAGCGGCCCGAATGCGGGCGCTCGCGTCGTGGTCGAGCCGGCGCTCGGCTGCGAGGTGCGGGGCATCACGCCCCCGTGTGTCGAGTGCCTCGAGGGGCGCTACGCGCTGTGCCGGAACACCGTGTCGGGCAACATCGCGGCAGGCCTGCAGACGGGTGTCTGCCGGGACACCGGCGGCGGCTGGAGCGAGGGCCTGGTCGCGCACGAGCGACAGCTCCACGCTGTGCCCGACGCCCTTCCGGACGAGGATGCCGTGCTGGTCGAGCCGCTCGCGTGCGCGATCCATGCCGTTCGCGAGACGGACCCCGCACCGGGCTCGCACATCGCGGTCATCGGCGCGGGGACGATCGGGCTCCTGGTGCTCGCCGCGCTGCGGGAGCGCGCGTCCGGGACCGAGGTCACTTGCGTGGCCAAGTACGAGTCGCAGAAGCTCCAGACGCTCCGGTTCGGCGCCGACCACGTGACGACACCGGACCGCGCCACGCTGGATGCCGCCCGGATCACCGCAGCACGCCGGCTCGTCGGCCGCTTCGGGCACGAGCTGATGCTCGGCGGCTTCGATGCGGTCCTCGACTGCGTGGGCAGCGCCAGCTCGCTCAGGACCGCGCTCTCGATCGCGCGGCCGCGCGGTCGGGTCATGCTCGTCGGGATGCCGGGGCGCATCGGGATCGACCTCTCCCTGGCGTGGCAGCGCGAGCTCGAGGTGCGCGGCGTCTACGCGTACCGCGACGACTTCGCCGAAGCCCTCAGGATGGCGGGCGAGATCCGGCCGGGGCGGCTGATCGCCGACGGCTGGCGGCTGCGCGACCACGGGCGCGCGCTCCAGGAGGCGCGGCGCGGCGCCCGCAACGGACATCCGAAGACCGTCTTCGACCTGCGAGAGGCCGCATGACCATCAATGCCACCCCGCCCCCTGTGGTCGAACGCGGCTGGCGCAGCGCGGCGCCCGCACGCGCGAGACGCGCCGGCACGATCCTCGAGATCCACGAGAAGTCCCCGCCGACGCTGTTCTTCGACGGCCCGTCGATGCGGCTCGAGCGCCTCCCCGTCGGGACGCGCGTGATCTACCCGCAGCCGTCGCTCAGGGGACTTGCGGATGTCGACGCGGCCATATCCGCGGCGCTCGGCAACCCGAGCGACATGGAACCGCTCGAGGCGCTGCTGAAGCCCGGGATGCGGCTGACGATCTCGTTCGACGACGTGTCGCTGCCGCTCCCGCAGATGCGCCCCCCCGACATCCGCGGGCGGATCATCGAGGAGATCGTCGCGCGTGCGTACCGTGCCGGTGTCGACGACATCCACCTGATCGGTGCCACCGCGTTCCACCGTCGCATGACCGAGGCCGAGCTGAAGCATCTCCTGGGGCCGAACGTCTTCGCCGAGTTCTATCCGGACCGCCTCTACAGCCACGACGCCGAGGATCCCGACAACATCGCCTTCCTCGGCGAGACGGAGAAGGGGGAGAAGGTCGAGCTGAACAGGCGGGCGGCGGAGTCCGACCTGTTGATCCACGTCTCGGTGAAGCTGACTCCGATGCAGGGCGGTCGTAAGTCCGTGCCGGTCGGGCTCGGTACCTACCAGTCGCTGCGCGCGCACCACACCGCTCACGCACTGAAGCAGTCGCGCTCGTTCCTCGATCCCGAAAACAGCGAGTTGCACCATTCGTCGGGCCGGCAGGGGGATGTCGTCGCGTCCGCCGTGCGGCTGATGCAGATCGAGGTGACGCTCAACAACGACAGCTATCCCCGCTCCCTCTCCTTCCTGGGCAAGCCGGAGCCGATGTGGACGCGCCGCGAGCAACTCACGTTCGCGAGCATGGCGCGCGCGATGCGGCGTCTGCCGGCGAACAGGCGCAGCGCTGCGATACAGGGCATGCGCGCGCCCTACCAGGTCACAGGCATCTTCGCCGGAGAGGTCAACGCGGTGAACGCGGCGGGCGCGGAGAGCTGCGCAGCCCAACTCGAGGTTCCCGTCGAGGGCCAGACCGACATCCTCACGACCGGTGTCCACGACATCGGGCCCTACAACGTCAACTCGACCATGAACCCGATCCTCGTGATGTGCATGGCGCTCGGGTACTACTTCAACCTCTACCACGGCAAGCCGCTCGTGCGGGAGGGTGGAGTCCTGATCTTCACCCACCCGGTCCGGCGCGAGTTCCACCCCGTCCACCACCCCTCGTACATCGACTTCTACGAGGAGGTGCTGCCGCAGGCCAAGGACCCGGCGGAGGTGGAGCGCTTCGAGCAGAGCTACGCGGAGGACGAGTGGTACAGGCATCTGTACCGGACGTCGTACTCGTTCCACGGCGCCCACCCGTTCTACATGTGGTACTGGGGAGCCCACGCGCTCGACCACGTGGGGGCCGTCATCTTCGTCGGCGGCGATCCGGAGGTGTGCAGGCACATGGGGTTCCGCAGCGCATCGACGATGCAGGACGCGATCGAGATGGCGAAGGACGTGGTCGGGACCAGCAGCCCCTCGATGACCCAGCTGCACTTCCCGCCGGCCATGTACTGCAAGGTGACGTGAGGGTCGCGGGCGGCGGGCGCGGGCTCGAGCGGCTTGCGGGCACGCAGCGGCGTCACGCGCGGCCCAAGCCACGCTGGCGAGCGTCGGCGGAGGGCGCCGACGCGTGGAGTCGCGAGGCGGACGACGAAGCCTGGCTGCACGGCCGGGTTCCGTCGCTCGCGCGGGAGGCGCTCCAGCAGACGCTCCTGTTTCCGCTCGTACGCACGATCGCGCGCCCCGCGATCATGGGTGCCGACGACCTGCTCCACGTGCCACAGCCCGCGGTGCTCGCGCCGAATCACTCGAGCGACATCGACACACCGCTCGTGCTGTCGGCACTTCCGCGCTCGTGGCGGGCGAAGACCGTCGTAGGCGCTGCCGCCGATCGCTTCTACCGCACCCGCAAGATCGCGCTCGCCACGGAGCTGTGGATCAACACCTTCCCGTTCGACCGCAGCGGCGAGCTGCGCGGGCTGGCAGCCGCCTCGATCTTTCTGCGCGACGGCTACAACGTGCTGCTCTACCCGCAGGGGACCCGGTCGCGCGGCCAGCTCAACGGCTTCCGGACCGGTGTTGGCCGCCTCTGCGTCGCCACACAGGTCCCGTTGATCCCGATCCACGTGGGCGGTACGTCGCTGCTGATGCCGAAGGGCCGCGGCCTCGAGCGGCGCGGACACACGACGGTCCAGTTCGGCTGTCCGCTCTTCCCGGGCGAGGACGAGACGCCGGCCGAGTTCACGCGGCGCGCGAGCGAGGCGATCGCCGAGCTGTCCGCCAACTCGGTTCGGCTCCGCCGCGTGCAGAGCGCTCTGCAGAACGTTTGAGGAGACCCGCGCGAGCCGCTACCGCTTCGCCATCAACCGTTTCGCGAGCGGCAGCGT
>DASVPL010000293.1:0-30763 GCA_036382905.1 Thermoleophilaceae bacterium
CTCCGGCCTCGAGGCCGGTGTCGTGGCCGCTGCGGGCGGCGCTCTCACGGCGGCCGGCGCTGCGCTGCGCAGGCTCGTCCGGCGCGGGTCAGAGTCCTAGACCCCTCGTCCAGCCCTGGCGCTCCGGCGAAAGCTCGACATCCCGGTCGCGCTCGCGCTTGCCCTCCTCGGGGTGGCGATCACGATCTTCGCGGCCATCCGGCTGCGCGACACCTACGTCGGCGACGCCGCCGTCTACCTCCCGTACGCGCGCAACGCGGGTGACGGCCACCCATTCCAGTTCAATCTGGGCGAGTTCTCCTCCGGCAGCACCTCGCCACTCTGGTCGCTGATCCTGGGCGTCCCGTTCCTCGCGGGGTTCGAGCTGATGGGGGCGAAGGCGATGGCGGCTCTGTTCGCGGCGATCGGCTTCCTGACGACGCTGCTCGCCGCCCGGCACTTCAGCCGCTCCTGGGCGGCGGCGGGCGTGGCCGCGCTGTTCGCGCTCGGGACGATGACCTTCCCCGCGGTCTCCCTGTACGAGTCGGGGCTGGTGGTCACGCTGAGTGCGCTCGCGCTGCTGGCGGGGGACCACGTGCTGGGGGCCTGGCGCGCGACGGACGCTCCGCGCGCGCCCGCCTGGCGGACCCTCGCGCCGCTCGTGGCCGTCTGGGCCGCGCTGCCGCTCGCGCGCCCCGATGCGGTGATCCTCGTCGGCGCCCACGCGCTGGCGCTGCTCGCCTTCGCGCCGGTCGAGCGCCGCCGCGCGCTGCGCACCCTCGCGCCCGGCCTGGCCGTGGCCGCGCTCCCGGCGCTCGCGTACTTCGGCTACTCGGTCGCCGAGCTCGACACCTTCTCGACCTCCTCCCAGGCGCGAACGTTCGCCCTGCGCGAGGGCGCCCGCGACTGGCTCGGCCCGCTCTTCCTCGAGGACGGCGCGGTGCGAGAGCTGTTCGCCAGCCCGTGGATCTTCGGCCTGCTGCCGGCGCTCGCCGGGCTCTGGCTCCTCTGGCGGCGGGCCGAGACGCGCTGGGCCGCCGCCTACGGGGCCCTCGCGGTGGTCGGCTACGTGCTCCTCCTGACCTTCGTCGCGCCGGGCATCTACGACACGCCGCGCTACCTGCTCCCGCTCGTGCCGGTGGTGGCCTGCGGCGTGGCCGTGCTCCTGGCGCGCCCCGCGCAGCCACTGCTCGCGTGGGCCGCGCTCGGGCTCGCGGCGCTCGCGATCGGCGGATCCGCCGCCGACGAGCTGCGCGACAACGTGCGGCTGGCGCGCTCGATCGGGATCGACCGGGACGAGGTGTTCGAGCGCGACGTGGTCGCCCGCATCGACGCGCTGGCCGAGCCCGGCGACGCCGTACTGGCCTACGAGGTGCAGCTCCGCTACTTCCTGCGCCAGGACGTGAAGGTGTTCAGCCAGGACGGGATCACCGACCCGCGCGTGGCCGCCTACCGCGAGGACAAGGACATGACCGGCTACCTGATGCGCTACCGGCCGGAGTTCTGGATCGCCGATCGCAACGCTCAGACCCGCCAGTACACCGACGGCACGATCCTCGAGCGTGCCCTGGTGGCCTACCGGCACTCGCCGCGCCCCGCGGTGCGGGTGTTCGACGGGATCCGGTTCGAGCTGGTCGCCCGGCGCAACCGGCCGCTCGCGCTTGGGTTCGGCGGCTGGGAGTTCCTCTTCCGCCTCTCGTACCCGCCGCCGCGCGGAGGGCGTTCGCACCTCCCCTCCCAGTAGAACGAAGTTCTAGAATCTCGTTCTAGTGGTGGAGGGTGCGCGCGCCGCCCTCGCCGCCCCCGCCGCCCTCGCCGCCCTCGCCGCCCTCGCCGCCCTCGCCGCCGACGCCGCCGACGCCGCCGGTCAGCTCGCGGTAGAGCGCCTCGACCTCCGCGGCGTGGTCGGCCATCGGGCGGACCAGCTCGGCGCGGCGCTCGCGCACCGAGCGCCGCAGGCGTTCCACCTCGGCCGGGTCGTCGATCGCACGCGCCATCAGCTCCGCGAGCTCCGCGCCGCTCGCGCTGCGGTTGAGCCAGCCGGTCTCGCCCTCGCGCACGTACTCGGGGATCCCGCCCAGGGCGCTGCCGATCAGCGGCAGGCCCTTCGCGAGCATCTCGATCCCGACGAAGCCGTGGACCTCCTCCCACACGGACGGGACGATTCCCACGTCGGCCGCGTCGAGCAGCCCGTCGAGGTCCTCGGGCCGGTAGGGGCCGGCCAGCTCGACCGAGCCGATCGCCTCCAGCTCGTCGTGGATCGAGCGCTCCACGCCGCCGTGAACGACCAGCCGGTACGAGCCGCCGCGGCCGGCAGCCTCGAGCGCGCGCACCGCGTCGAGGATCGCGCGCGAGCCCTTGGTCTCCGAGGCCGCCGCGCCGAGGGTCACGAACGTGAGCGGCGCGCCCGGCTCCGCTCCGCGCCGCGGCGCCAGCTCGGCGAGGTGCGGCAGGGTGAGCCGCTGAACCACGATCCGACCCGGGTCGACGCCCAGCTCCGCGTAGATCTCCGCCACGCGCGGCGACGGCGCCACCAGCCGGTCGCACATCGAGAGCCGGCCCACGTTCACGTCGCGGCGGCGCTGGAACGGCTCCGGGTCGAGCGGCGGCAGCGTCGGCTCGTCCGGCACGGGCCCCGCGGCCGGCTCCACGCCGTGCGAGCGCACGTCCACCTCGGGCAGGCCGTGCGGCTGCGCGCGCACGAGCAGCCGGTTCACCGTCCCCACGAGCGGCGCCACGCGCCCGAAGTCGAGGTCCTCGCCGCCCGGCACGAGCCGCTTCGCGCGCCTGCGGTAGTGCGCGAGGGTCGCCTCGATCAGGTGGTTGTTGCCCTCCGGTGCCCCCGCGCAGTTGCGCGCGCAGTCCTCGCCGACCTCACGCCGCATGCAGCGAGCGCCGTCCGCGTCGATCAGCCGCACCGACGCGCACAGCGGCTTGTAGTCGTGCAGCGTCATCACGACCGGCACGCCCGCCTCGCGCGCGCGTTCGAGGATCGACGAGGGCAGCCGCAGCAGCTCCTGCACGTGCACCACGTCGGGGCGCGCCTCGCGCAGCGCGGCCGCGAACGCCGCGTCCCCGACGGGCTCGTCGATGTCGCGCTCCGGGTGCCGCGTGCCGCGCTCGGTGTGCGTGTTGATCGGCGAGCCGATCAGCTCGAAGGTGCGCACCCCGCGCCGGCGCGAGCGCTTGAGCCGCGGGCGCTCGAGTCGCGGGAAGTAGCGGCCCGAGAACAGGTACGCGACCTCGTGGCCGGCCGCGCGCTGGGCGTCCATCAGGGCCTCGGCATAGAACGTCAGGCCACACGGCCGCAGGACGGCGTTGTCGTCCCCGACGTGTAGCACTCGCACCGGGGCCAATGTACAGTTCCGCCCGTGAGCGGCTCCCACATGGAGCGCTTCTGGGACGCCCGTGCTCGCGAGGACGCCCTCTGGTACGTCGACAGCCGGCTCGAGTTCGGCGACGGCGACGAGGAAGCGTTCTGGGGAGGGGGGGAGGAGGCGCTCGACCGCCTGTTCGAGGTCCTCGGTGCGCGCCCCGACCCGGGCGCTGTGATCGTCGACATCGGCTGCGGCGTCGGCCGCCTGACGCGCCCGCTGGCACGCGACGCCCAGCGCGTGATCGGGATCGACGTGTCGAGCGAGATGCTCGACCGCGCCCGCGAGCTCAACGCCCAGCTCGACAACGTCGAGTGGCTCCACGGCGACGGCGAGTCGCTGCGCCCGATCGAGGACGCGAGCGCCGACGTGTGCGTCTCGCACGTCGTCTTCCGCCACATCCCCGACCCGGCGATCACGCTCGGCTACGTGCGCGAGATCGGACGCGTGCTGGGGCTCGGCGGCTTCGCCGCGATCGAGTTCTCGAACGATCCCGAGCCCCACAAGCGCCGCGCGGTGCGCGACGCGAAGACGAAGCTCGCCGCCGCCGTTGGCCGCAAGCCGCGCGGCATCGCGGACGCCGAGTGGCTCGGCTCCTACATCGACCTGGCCGACCTGCGCAGAGCCGCGGCCGGCGCCGGCATGGAGGTCGAGCGCGTTGTCGGGGAGGGCACCGAGTACTGCGCGGCGCTGCTCCGGAAGGGAGCGCCGGCATGAGCACGGTCGACAACTACTACGACCAGTTCTGGTCCGGGGAGAAGGAGCGCCACTACCAGCCGGAGAGCGTGCTCGAGGAGCTGATCCTCGAGGGCGTGACGAGCACCACCGCGGTGCTCGACGTGGGTTGCGGCAGCGGCAACTCGTACGCGGGGGAACTGAACCGCCGCGCCGCCTCGTACGTCGGCGTGGACGTGTCCGCCAACGCCGTGGAGGCCGCGCGCGGGCTCGGGCTCGACGCCCGGACCATCGACGCCGCCGCCTCGCTCCCGTTCGAGGACGAGAGCTTCGACCTCGTCGTCTGCATCGAGGTGATGGAGCACCTGTTCGCGCCGCACGAGGCCGCCGCCGAGATCCGGCGCGTGCTGAAGCCCGGCGGGCGGCTGGTCTGCTCGACCCCGAACGTCGCCTACTGGCGGCTGCGCGCGAACATGGTCTTCGGCCTCTGGAACCCGCTCGGCGACGAGCTGGCGCTCGAGCGCCCGTGGCGCGACCCGCACATCCGCTTCTTCACGCCCAAGACGCTCGCGCGGATGCTGCGGATGAGCGGCTTCCGCGACGTGAGGACCGGCGCGCACGGGGGGCGCTTCCTCGACCACGCGAGCTCGCGCCCCACGGACTTCGGTCAGGGGCGCGCTTACGCGGCGATCGAGCCGCTCCTGCCGTCGCTGCTCGGCCTGACGATCCACGCGGTGGCGGTCAAATAGCGAGCCGGCTACTCGACCCCACGTTCAGGATGCGCTGGTTCGCGACGGCCACGCGGCCGTACTGGCGCAGGCGCTTCGCGGAGTTCGGCAGCGAGTCGCTGCTCTACCGGCCGGCGTGGGTGCACCGGCCGGAGCTGATGGCGATCGGTAGCCGCGTGTGGATCTCGCAGGACGCGTGGTTCGAGGTGGGCGGCGAGCCCGGCGGCCCGCCGCGCATCAGGCTCGGCGAAGGCGTCGTGCTGCGCCACCACGTCACGTTGTCGGCGTTCGAGTCGGTGACGATCGAGCCGGAGGTGCTCATCGCCGCCTACACGTCGATCTACGACTCCGACCACACGATCGGCCGTGATCGCAACGCGATCTGGTACCCGCACCGCGTCGAGCCGGTCCGGATCGGCTTCGGCTCGTGGCTCGGCGAGCGCGTGCAGGTGCTCAAGGGGGCCGACGTCGGCCGTCACTGCATCATCGGCGCGAACAGCGTGGTGCGCGGCACGATCCCGGACTACTCGGTGGCCGTGGGCGCCCCCGCGCGGGTGGTGGGGGACACGCGCGAGATGGTCGAGCGCTCCGAACCTTGATCCGGGGGCTGCTGCGCACACCGCCGCGCCCGCTGTCCGGGCCGGTGCGCCCGCCGCTCCTCCCCGCTGCCGCCTACGTCGTGGCCATGACGGCGCTCCAGATGCTGCGCCGGCCGCACGACCCACCCGCCTGGGACTCGCTCTTCGTCGAGGACGGGGAGATCTTCCTCCAGGGTGCGATCTCGCAGGGCCTCGTCAGCTCCTTCACCACCGCCTACCAGGGCTACCTGCACGTCGTGCCGCGCACGATCGCCGAGGTGGCCGGGCAGCTCCCCCTCGAGCGCGCTCCCCTCGTGATGGCGCTGCTGGCCACCGGCCTCGTGTCGCTGCTGTCGGTCTATGTGTATTGCGCGTCGGCGGCGTGGATCGGCTCGCGCGTGCTGCGCGGCGCGCTGGCGATCGCGTTCGTGCTGCTTCCGGCCGGGCTGCTCGACATGAACGGCGTCACGTCGTACGTGAGCTGGTACATGCTCTATGCGGCGTTCTGGGCGCTCGCATCCCCGTGGCTCACGCGCGGCTGGATCGCCGTCTCGTCGGTGCTGGTGCTGCTCACCGCGCTCAGCAACCCGCTGCTCGGGTTCTTCCTCCCGGTCGCGATCGTGATGGCGCTGCGATCGGGGGAGCGCAGGGCGTGGATCGTCCCCGGCATGGCATCGGCGGGACTGTTCGTGCAGCTCCTCGCACGCGAACCCCCCGAGACGTTCGGCGAGACGATGCCCGGCGAGATCCCGCGGATCTTCGCCGACCGCGTGCCCACCTCGCTCCTGACCGGAGAGCGCTTCCTCGAGGACCTGCTCGGCGGCACGAGCGGCTCGTTCTTCGCCTGGGCGTCGCTGGCGGTCGTCGCCGCCGCGGTCGGGTTCGGCCTGGTCCGCCTGCGGGGCCGCCGCGCCTGGCTGCTCGGTGGCTGCGCCCTCGCGGCGGTCGTGATCTTCACCACGGCCGCGCTGATCCGGGGCACCGAGCAGTTCCTGCCGGACGACCCGTGGCTCGGGTTCGCCTCGCGCTACGTGTATCCCGCGGTCCTGTTCCTCCTCACCGGGCTGCTCGCAGCGGTCGACCGCGCCGAGGCCGCGCCACGTCTCGGAACGCCGCGCGAGTGGGCCGCGGCGGTGGCGCTGCTCGCGGTCATCGCCGTGAACCTGCCGGTCGACCACCACGCCGTCCGTGGACCGCGCTGGGGACCGCAGCTCGAGGCGGCGCGCGAGCGCTGCGACCGCCCGGCGCGAGAGCGGCCGCGCGAGGTCGTGATCCCCACGGCGCCGTACACGCCGCCGGGGACCGAGCGGGGCCCGTTCACATGGGAACTGCGCGTCAGCTGCGACGCGCTCTAGCGGCGCGCGCGGCATCGCGAAACAGCTCGACGTAGCGCGGCCGCAGGCCCTCCCACGAGTACTTCTCGTAGGCGTAGCGGTGCCGCGCACGCTGAGCGTCGGGGCTGCCGTCGAATCCGGCGCCCGCGATCAGCCCGGCGAGCCCGCCGGGGCGCGAGAAGTCGGCGAAGTGGCCGTGCTCGCCGAGCGCGTAGCGGGTTACGCCGTAGTCATGGGTGAGGCAGGGGAGTCCGGCCGCCAGCGCCTCGATGAGCGCACGCGGCAGCCCCTCGCCGAGCGACGCGAGCACGAACTCGTCGGCCGAACGCAGGAGCTCCGGCACCTGCCGCTGCGGGACCGTGCGCATGTCGTGCCCGTCCGGTCCGAGCCGCTCGCGCGCGAGCGCTCGCAGGCCCTCGGTCTCCTCCTCGACCTGGCCCGCCATCAGCACGTAGGGGCGGTCGGCCTCCGGCAGCGACGCGACCTCCTCGATCAGGTAGTCGAGCCGCTTGTGGTGGCGGTTGAGCGCGGCGGAGCTCAGCAGGATCCGCCGGTCGAGCGGCAGCCCCAGGCGTTCCCGCGCGGCGCGCCTGTCGTCGTCGGTGACGGGTTCGACCTGCGGATCGATCCAGAACCCGAGCGGGAGCATCACGTGGCGCTCGGGGTCCGCGCCGCGGGCAAGAATCTCCTCGAGCGCCGCCGGGCTGAGCTCCTGCACCCGGTCGAGGTGGCCGAACCCCTCGAGCGCCATGGTCCCGTTCGAGAGCACCAGTGCGAAGCTGCGTCCGGCAGCATCGCGCAGCGGCGCGAGGACCTTCCCGGTGTGCCACTCGCTCAGGAACACGACGTCGGGGCGCTCCCGCAGCAGCACGGGCATGACGCTGAACGCGAACGCGACGTGCTCGAACCTGAACGCCTGACGGCCGCTGAGCCGCGCGAGCGCCCTGACCGGCGCCGAGTCGCGCGTGAGCGTCGGCACCGACCTCTCGCGATCGCCCGCCGCGCCGCTTCCCTTGACGAGCTTCATGTCGAGCGCGGGGTCGTCGCGCAGCGCGTCGAAGCACTCGCGGGCGAACGACTCGAAGCCCCGGTGGGCGTGGTCGAGCCCCGAGCAGATCAGCAGGACGCGTAGGGGTCTGGTGTTCGGCATGCAGATGCGGCGGGGGACGGTAACGCGCCCATAACATGACCGCGATGGCGCTCGCCCAGGAGGACGCACCCACCAACCTGCGTGCCCGCACCGCGCGCGGCACGCTCATCAACGCGATCTTCATGGTGGCCGTCAGCATGCTCGCGCTCGTCCAAGGGGTCGCGCTGGCGCGGCTGCTCTCGCCGGAGACCTACGGCCTCTGGGGAATGTTGATGGCGGCGTTCATCACGCTGCTCACGCTCGGCTCGGTCGGCATCGACGACAAGTACATCCAGCAGGACGACGAGGACCAGCAGCGGGCGTTCGAGATCGCGTTCACGATCCAGATCCTGCTCGCGCCGGTGTTCGTGGTGCTGCTGCTGATCGGGATCCCGCTGCTGGCCCTCGTCTACGGCGAGACGCGCATCATCGGGCCCGGCCTCGCGATCGCGTTCGTGATCCCGGCACTCGCCCTCCAGATGCCGCTCTGGGCGCACTACCGGCGCATGGACTTCCTGCGCCAGCGCCTGCTCCAGTCGATCGACCCGGTGATGACGTTCATCGCGACGATCACGCTGGTCCTGGCGGGCCTCGAGCTGTGGGGCCTCGTGCTCGGCGCCATGATCGGCTCGTTCGCCGCGAGCGCCGCGATGGTGGCGACGTCGCCGTACAAGCTGCGCTGGCGCTTCGACCGCGACGCCCTGCGCGAGTACCGCAAGTTCTCCACGCCGCTGTTCGTCGCCGCGGGCAGCACCGTGCTGCTGGTGCAGGTGCCGGTGATCGTCGGCTCGAACGTGCTGGGCGTAACGGCCGTGGCCGCCATGGCGCTGGCCGGCAACATCTCGCAGTTCACGAACAAGGTCGAGGATCTGGTGACCGGGTCCATGTACCCGGCGATCTGCCGCGTGAAGGACCGGACCGACCTGCTGTTCGAGGCGTTCTGGAAGTCGAACCGCCTGGCGCTCCTGTGGGCCGCGCCGCTCGGCGCCGCCGCGCCGCTGTTCGTCGGGGACTTCGTGCACCACGTGATCGGCGAGAAGTGGCGCTTCGCGGCGCCGCTGATCGGGATCTACGGGTTCCTCGCCGTCTTCAGCCAGATCGCGTTCAACTGGACCGCGTTCTTCCGCGCGGTGGGCGACACAAAGCCGATTGCCACCGCGAGCGTCGTGAACACCGCCGCCGTGATCGCGTTCGGGGTGCCCCTGCTGGTGCTCGAGGGAGTCACCGCGTTCGGCGTCGGCGTGGCGGTCGCGACGGTGATCGGCGTGGGCCTGCGGCTCTGGTACGTGCGCCGCCTGTTCCCCGGGATGCCGTTCGTGAGCCACATCGCGCGCGGCATCCTGCCGACCGTGCCGGGCGTGGTGGCCGTGCTGGCGCTGAGGCTGGCCGACCCCGGCGGCCGGACGGTCGGGCGGGTCGCGCTGGAGGCCGGCCTCTACACCGTGCTGATCGTGCTCACCACGTGGTTCTCCGAGCGGTCGCTGCTGCGCGAGTCGGTCTCCCTGCTGCGAGGAGGCGCGCGCCTGCGCGAGGCCCCGGTGGCGTGAGCGCGATCGGGATCGTCATCCCCACGCTCGGCCGCCACGCGCTGCTGCGGCGGGTGCTCGACCGGCTCGACCGCCAGACCGCGCCGCAGGGGTCGTTCGAGGTCGTGGTCGTGGCGGACGCGAAGGAGGAGCGCCTCGACGAGATCGACCGGGCGCTCGAGGGCCGTAGCTTCCCCGCCCGGCGGCTGCGCGGGCCGAGACCGGGCGCCTCGGCGGCGCGCAACGAGGGCTGGCGCGCGCTCGACTCGCCGCTGGTCCTGTTCGTCGACGACGACATCCTCCCCGAGCCGGAGCTGGTCGCCCAGCACCTCGGGTGGCACGACCGCCACCCGCAGGAGGAGATCGGCGTGCTCGGCCACGTGCGCTGGGCCGACGAGCTCGACGTCACGCCGTTCATGCGCTGGCTCGAGCACGGGATCCAGTTCGACTACCCGAACATCGACGGCGAGGACGCCGGCTGGGCGCGCTTCTACACCGCCAACGCGTCGGTCAAGCGCACGGTGATCGAGCGCGTCGGCGGCTTCGAGGAGGAGCGACTGCCGTTCGGCTACGAGGATCTCGACCTGGCGCTCCGGATGCACGAGCAGACCGGGTTCCACCTGCTCTACAACCGCGCGGCGGTGGCCGAGCACGTGCACCCGATGGATCTCGAGTTCTGGAAGCGGCGCGTGGCGCGGATCGCGATCTCCGAGCGCGAGTTCGTGCGCATGCACCCGGACTTCCGTCCCTACTTCTACGAGCTGTTCTCGAAGGCGGCGTCGGACCCGCGCGCCAACGGCCGCGGCGAGCGCCTCGCGCGCTTCGTGCCGCGCTCGCTCCCGGTGCTGGGCGAGCGCGTGTGGAGCAGCGCCGACGCCGTCTACCGCCAGGCGCTGGCGGGGCCCTTCCTGGAGGCATGGGAGGCGGCCGGGGGCTGACGCCAGCCGTGGCGCAGCCGCAGGAACGGCTGCTCCACGAAGCGGTAGCTGAGCGCGGCCAGCGCGGTCGCGAGCGCGAACGCGCCGGCGATCAGGATCGCCCGCCGGGCGCCGTGGCTCACGTCGATGCGGTCGTCGATCCAGAGCATCGCGCCGAGGTGGAACAGGTAGATCCCGTATGAGCGCTCGCCGAGCCACTGGATCGGCCGGTTGGTGAGCGCGCGCCACGCGCCGCCGGTGGTCCACTGGAGCATCAGCGCGGAGCCGACGATGGCGCCCGCGGCGAGCGCCGCCGTGATCGACGGCTTCCAGGCCGAGTCGGCCGGGAGCTGGAACGTGTGGACCGTCGCGATCGCGAGGCCGCCGGCGAGCAGCGCGGTCACCAGCACGCGCGCGCCGCGCAGGCCGCGCAGGCGCGCGCCGAACTGCACCTCGACCAGCGCGAGCACGAGGCCCGGCACGAACGCGTAGAAGACGGCCGGGGGGCTGCGCTGCCAGCCGTCGCTCAGAAGCGTGTTCGACTCGAGCGCACGCTGGAAGGCGAGGCTGGCGAGCCAGACGCCCGCGAGCAGGAGCCAGACCAGGCCGGCGCGCGGCACCCGTGTGCGGCGGGCGATCCAGAAGAGCGCCGCCGCCGCGAGCGGGAGGAGGAGGTAGAACGCCAGCTCCACGTCCACCGACCAGGCGTGCAGCATGTGGCGGCTGAACGCGCTCGAATCGGCCTCCTGCACGAACAGGAAGACGGCCGCGATCTGGCCGAGGCCGGCGCCCTGGCGGCCGAAGACGATCAGCGTGAGTATCGCCGCCAGCCACAGCGCCGGCACGATCCGCAGCAGGCGGTTGCGCATGTAGTTGCGGACCGACGGCAGCTCGCGGCGCTCGACGAACGCCGCGACGAACGGGCGCGCCAGCAGGTAGCCCGACAGGACGAAGAAGACCCACAGGCCGATCCGCCCGAGGTTGGCGATGCGCGCGTCGATCGAGTCGTCGGGCGTCGCGTCCGGGTGGGTCGTGGAGGCGACGACCAGCGCGTGGAAGACGAGCACGCCGACGGCGGCCAGGAGGCGGAGGCCGTCGCCGGCCAGGAAGCGATCGAGCCGCGGTGCCGCGTCGGACGGCTGGGTCGCGTGCTCGCGGGCCTCGGGTGGAGCGTCGGCCGCGCCGTCCGGCGCGCCGAGCCTCACGCGGTGGTGCTCCGCAGCTCCTCCGGCTCCTGGCCGGGGGGCCCGAAGTAGTCGATCGGCTTCGCGGGTGCGCCGACCGCGACGCAGTAGGGCGGGATCGGCTTCGAGACCACCGCGTTCGCCCCGATGAACGAGCGCGTTCCGATGTCGGCCATGATCGAGCACTTCGTCGTGATCGTGGCGTGGTCCTCGATCTTCACGTGGGCGAAGTCGTAGCCCTGCTCGAGCATCGGCTTCGTCAGGTCGCGGAAGCGGTGCTGGCCGTCGACCACGATGGTCGACTGCCCGAACTGCACGTGCTCGCCGATCTCGATCAGCGTCGAGCACTGCATCAGCACGTAGTAGGTCATGTGCGAGTGCGAGCCGATCGTGATGCGGCCGTCGCCATCCACCTCGGCGCGGAAGCCCCGCCGGAACTCCACGCCGTCGCCGGCCTCGAAGGTGCCGCCCGCGGGGATGTGGAGGCTGAAGCCGGGACCGAGGTAGCAGCCGTGGCCGAAGCTGATGTTCGCCTGCGGATGGCGCAGGATCACCCACTGCATGCGCAGCCACGACATCAGCCGCGGGCCGGGGCCCGGGTAGTAGCCGAGCCGCTGCGGCAGCGGGCGCAGGCGGTCGCGCACTCTCGGGGGGAGCACCGTCTTCAAGAGCTCCTTCACGCGGCCACCGGCTCCCACGCGTGGCCGGCGACCTCGAGCAGGTGTCCCTCGACCTGCTCGTTGAAGACGGTCTCGGTATGGAGCGGCGCCGTGCGCTCGCCGCCCGCGCGCAGGGTGCGGCGCAGCTCGGGGTCGGCCGCCAGGCGCTCGACGGCGCGCGCGATCGCCTCCGGGTCCCGCGCCGGAACGATCAGGCAGTTCTCGCCGTCGCGCATGTACTCGCCGCCGCCGCCGCGGCCGGTGGCGACCACGGGGAGGCCCTGCGCCATCGCCTCGATCGGGACGAGTCCCCACGGCTCCTCCCACAAGACCGGGAACAGCAGCGCGTCGTGGGCGCGCATGAGCTCGGCGACCTCCGCCGGCGAGCGCTGGCCGAGCATCGTCACGCGCGACTCCACCCCGAGCCCGCGCGCGCGCTCCACCAGGGCGTCCTCGTCGCGCTCGTCCCACTTGCCGGCGAACGTGAGGGTGGCCTCCCCGGGAAGGTGAGCGAGCGCGTCGACCGACTCGTGGATGCCCTTGTCGTGGTGGATGCGCCCGACGTACAGCAGCCGCCAGCTCCAGTCGTGCTCGGGCGGCAGTGGGCCGACGAGCGCCGGGTCGATGCCGGAGTGGGCCACGGCGGTGTCGCGGACCGGCTCGGGCAGCTTCAGCGCCCGCCGGCGTACGAAGTCGCTCACGAACACGTAGCGCCCGGCGCCCGCGTAGTCGACGCGGGTGGGGATGCCGGTGAGGCGGTCGACCGCACGGGCCGCGAGCCGGCGTCGCGGAGCGTGGAAGAGCCGCATCCACTGGTCGAAAGAACGGCCGTAGTCGAGCCACTGGTCATGCACGAACGCGACCATCGGGAGCCCGCGCCGGCGCACGCGCTCGATCAGCGAGTGCGACATGCCGCCCATCGACCAGAAGCTCACGACGTCGGGCTCGAGCTCGTCGAGGTGGCGGGCGAGCACGTGCGCGTTGTGGCGCTCGATCGGGGGACGCTGCGCAAGCGGGATGCGCGGAAAGTCGTGCCCAGCCCAGTACCAGCGCAGCTCGCGGTGCACGTCGGGCTCGTCGCCGTCGGCGACGCCGTCGAGGCGCCAGTCGGTGGCGAGCACGCGCGCGGTGTGGCCGTTGGCGCGGAGGTGCCTCACGGCCGACCTCCATACCTGTTCGTAGCCGCCGAAGTGGTGCGGCGGGTAGAGGTTCCCCACCGTCAGGACGCGCACCGGCGGCACTCTAGTGACGGATACGCTGGCGCCGTGCCGCCACGCGTGGTCATAGCCGTCGTGTCCTGGAACACCCGCGAGCTGCTCGACCGCTGCCTGCTGTCGATGAAGCCGCACGCGGACGCCGGGGCCGCGTCGGTGTGGGTGGTGGACAACGCCTCCACGGACGGCTCGCCGGAGATGGTGCGCGAGTGCCACCCGTGGGTCGAGCTCGAGGCCCGCGACGACAACCTCGGCTACGGGCGGGCGCTGAACCTGGTGGCCGAGCGGACCGAGTCAGAGTGGTTCGCGATCTCCAACGCCGACGTGCACCTGCGCGAGGGCGCGCTCGAGCGGCTGCTCGCGGCGGGCGACGCCGACCCGGGGGCGGGCGCGGTGGCGCCGCGGCTGATCCTGCCCGACGGCTCGACGCAGCACTCGGTCTGGGCGTTCCCGACGCTCGCGGCCACCGCCGTGCAGAACCTCGGCCCGCGGCTCAGCCCGGGCGACCTGGCCGAGCGGATGGCGATCCGCGGCAGCTGGAACCCCGACCGCGCCGGGCGCGTGCCGTGGGCGATCGGCGCGTTCATGCTGATCCGCCGGCGCGCGTGGGACGACGTGGGTGGCTTCGACCCGGGTCAGTGGATGTCGGCGGAGGACCTCGAGCTGGGCTGGAAGCTGCGCGAGACGGGCTGGGCGACGTACTACGAGCCCGCCGCCGTGGTCGACCACGAGGAGTCGGCCGCGACCGGCGAGGTGTGGGGCGAGGACCTGCCGCTGCACTGGCAGCGCTGCGCCTACGCCTGGATGGTGCGCCGCCGCGGACGCGCGCGGACCGCGGCCGTGGGGACGATGAACTTCGCGGGGTCCGGGGCGCGCTGGGCGCGCGGCATGGCGCGGGCGCGCGGACGGCCCGACCCCGGCCTGCGCGCCCTGGGACGCTGGACGCTGGTGCACCGCTACGCCTTCGCGCCCCGGCGCGTGCTCGGGAGGTACCGCTGATGCGCGGGGCCGAGCGCCTTCGCCGGGTCGCCCGGCGCGCTTACTACTCGCGCCGCGGCGTGCGCGAGCTGGCGGCCCTCGGGCGCCTGCCGCTGCTGCGCCGCGAGGGCCCCGACCTCGCCCACCTGGCGTTCTACGAGGAGATCGCCGAGGGCCCGGTGCAGCGCGACGAGGCGCTGTTCCTGCACGCGCTGATCCGCGTGGTCCGGCCGCAGACCGTGGTCGAGCTGGGCTTCCTCCGCGGCCACAGCACGTTCAACTTCCTGCGCGCGCTCGACCCCGGCGCGCGGGTCTACTCGTTCGACATCGACCCGGCGTGCGAGGACTTCGCCCGGGAGCGCTTCTCGCACGACCCGCGGCTGACCTACCGCACGAAGTCGCAGGACGAGCTGACCCCCGGCGACGTCGACGGCCGCAGCGCCGAGTTCGTGTTCATCGACGCCGCCCACGAGCTGTCGCTCAACCAGGCCACCTTCGAGCGGCTGCTGCCGCTGCTCGCCCCCGACGCGATAGTGGCGATCCACGACACCGGCACGGTCCCGCGCCGCTTCGTCGCGCCGGACCACTTCACCCAGGGAATCCCTCAGCGCTGGGTCGGCGACGCGGTCGAGCACCAGCCCGACGAGCGCGCCTTCGTCAACTGGATCCTCGCCGCTCACCCCGAGTTCGCGCAGCTGCACCTGCACTCACGGCACGCTCTCCGCTGGGGTCTCACCCTGCTTCAACGCAGCGCGCCGTTGCCGCGACCGGCCGGGATCTAGGTCCTCGGCCATCGGCCGCTTGCTCACCCGCCGGGCCTTGAACCGTAGGGCCGGGCGCTCGACGAGGAACCACGACCCGGCCGCGCACAGGACCGTGATCGGCAGGGCCATCGCCAGCAGCCCCAGCGGCGAGAGCCCGCGCCCCCACAGGTGCTGGACCGTCTCCTGCACCGGCGAGCCCCAGATGTAGATGCCGTACGAGAGGTCGCCGCGGTCGGTGAGCAGCTGGATCCGCTTGGGGGTGTTGTAGGCGAGGAAGATCGTGGTGTACGGGATCGCGAGCGCCGCGAGCAGCGTCGTCGGGCTACCGCCCGCGGCGGGTGCGGCATCGCCGCCGACGACGAGCCACGCGGCGACCAGCCCGGCCGCGATGGCCCAGTGCCAGGGCACGATCTGGCGGAACACGTAGAGAAACGATCCGATGGCGAAGCACTGCACATACAGCGGCGCGACCATGAGATCCCCGGCACGCTCCGGCGCCAGCTCCGGGCCGACGAGCAGCACGGCCAGCAGCCCAGCGGTCAGGACGCGGCTGCGCAGGAAGCCGACAAGACCGACGAGAGCGAGCATCGCGTACGAGCGCACCTCGGGCGACAGCGTCCAGAGCGGACCGTTCACGGCGAGCGGGATCGGGTTGTCCGGGAAGACGCCGGGCAGCGAGTATCGCGTCTCGAAGACGAGGTTGTTGTACAGGTAGCCCCAGGTCTCCGGGTGGCTCAGATACTCGCGCACCGGCAGTGTCGTGACGACGGGGCCGAGCACGAACGTCGACAGCACGAGCACGAGGATCAGCGCCGGGTAGATCCGCAGCGCTCGCTTCGCGAGGAAGCGCCCGAGGCGCGGCTCGAGCGTCCAGCTCTGCGCGAGCAGGAAGCCGCTGATCACGAAGAAGACCATCACCGCCGCGGCGTTCAGGCCCAGCCCGTGCACGCGCGGAACCGTGCTCTGGCCGACGACCGGCCAGCAGTGGAGCACCAGCACCGTGGTCGCGGCGACCAGGCGCAGCGCGTCGAAGTTGTTGCCGCGGGAGGTCCCGGGCTTGACCGCTCGTGCGGAGAGCATGCCCTCCCCCTTGGGCTATGCCGGGGCCGGAAGCTCCTCGAGCATCCGCGCGGCGGTGTCCAGCGCCTGTCGCATGCAGTCGTCCATGTCGATGTATACGTAGTTGGACAGGCGGCCGGCGTAGAAGACGTTCAGCGCGCTCAGGCGCTCGGTCAGGTCGGCCTGGTAGCGGTTGTTCAGCTCCCTGTTCTCGGGCAGCTCGATGGGGTAGTAGCGCGTCGGCGCGCCGGTGAACTCGAAGCCGAGCACGGTGCCGTCGACCTTCTGGCGCGACGCGTGCTTGGTCTCGTGGATCCGGATGAAGGGGTACTCGAGCCCCGGGTAGTTCACGACCATCGCGCCCTGGGCGTACTCCATGTGCGGCACGTACACGCTGCGCACGAGGATCCCGCGCCAGTCGAGCCTGCCGAGCTTGAAGCCGGAGAACTCGTCGAGCGGGCAGGTGAGCACCACCGCGTCGGGCTTGACGCGCGCGGCGTGCTCCTCGACGTTCTCGAGCGTCACGTCGTGGCCGTACTGGACCTCGATGCCGTCGCTCGCCAGCAGCCCGTCGAGCAGGTCGGTGTAGCCGTTCGGCCCCGACGGCCAGCCCTGGTAGGGGTCGGGGAAGAGGTACGGGTCGTTGTCCCAGCGCACCGACACGCGCCGCGGCGCCCAGCCGGCCGACAGCTCGCGCGGCGGGCGGCCCCACTGCTTCTGCGTGTACGGGCGGATGTAGCGCTCGTACAGCGTCGGGCCCATCAGCTCGAGGCACCACTCCTCGAAGTTCGCCGACTGCGCGCGGCCGGCGGCGTCGACGTCGCGGCGCTCGTCGAGCTCCTTCTTGATCTGCTCGCTCTTCGACTGGGCGTCGATGTCGCTCAGCAGGATCGGCCAGTTGAGGATCTTGCCCTCGACCACGATGTCCACACGGTGGCGGTAGTCGTGGAACGGCGTCATCTCGTTCGCCAGGTCCCAGACCTCCTTGTCCTCGGTGTGGAAGATGTGCGACCCGTGCGGCTCGTAGAGCACGCCGTTCATGTGGTCGGAACGCACGAGCCCACCGTGGACGTCCTCGCGTTCGAGGATCACGGACTCGATCCCCTCACGGGCGAGGCGGTGGGCGACGGTGCAGGCTGTGAGCCCTCCGCCGACGATCATCACGCGAGGCACGGCGCGCGATCCTAACCGTCTAGAGCATCAGCGTGCGATGCTCGATGCTGCCTGCAACGGCTGTCCCAATCTCGGTGAGGTCGACGGCCAGGTGGGTCGGCAACGCCCTCGCCCCGGCGCTCGGGTCGTGCGCGTAGAGGCGGCGGTAGTGGTCGAGGTAGGGGAGGGCGGCCAGCGCGGCGAGGAGCGGCCGGCGGGTGGCGAGGCCGGCCAGCGCCAGCAGCAGCCGCGGGTGGGTCGGCTTCCAGAAGACGCGCGCCACGAGCAGCTCACGCAGCTCCGGGTGGGCACCCACGGCCCGCACCGAGTCGGTCCACTTGGTGGTGTGGCGAATCAGGTCGCGCAGACCGAGCCGGCGCACCTCGTGGTGGACGAGCGCTCCGGCGGCCCACAGCGCCCGCGCTCCGGCCGCCCGCGCCCGCGCCCCCATGTCCACGTCCTCGGCGCTGCGCCTGAAGGTCTCGTCGAAGCCGCCGAGGCGCTCGAGCAGCGGGCGCGAGTAGGCGATGTTGCAGGTCGCGAACAACCGGTCGGGGCCATCGACGACGATCGTGTGGCTGAGCGGGGTCAGCTCGGCGAGCTGGTTCGGCGGCGGCTGCACCGGCCCCTGGATCACGACCGCCTCGCCGGCGTCCGTGGCCGCCTCCACGAGCGCCGCGAGCCAGCCGTCGGTGGGCTCGCAGTCGTCGTCGACGAAAGCGACCAGCGGGGCGCTCGCCGCCCGCCAGCCGCTGTTGCGCGCGGCGGCGGGCCCGCGTGGGCGCTCGTGCCGGACGACCCGTAGCGCGACGTCTTCCGCCGCCGGCCGCGCTGGCGGGTCGGACCCGTCGTCGGCCACGATCACCTCGAAGCGGTCGTGCGGCAGGGTCTGGCGCCCGAGGGCCGCCAGCACCGTGGCGAGGCCATCCGGGCGGTTGTGGGTCGGGACGACGACGCTTACCGCGGGCGTCATCCGTCGTTGCGCGCCAGTGCCAGGATCGAGACCCCGAACGGGAGGTCGGTACGCCCGACGAGCCGGGCCTCGGAGGCGAAGACCCGCCCCAGCAGCGAGTTCACGCGCCCCGGCTTGGTCAGCGTGAAGTCCGACTCGAGCTCCTCGGCCGGCTTGGCCGGGCGCAGCACGCGGATCGCCGCTATCGGCGGGAACAGCAGCGTGTTGAAGTAGGTCGAGCGCAGCACGGTGAGGCCCGCCTCCTCGAAACGCGCGGTCAGCTCCCGCCTCACGTAGCGGCGCTTGTGGTGGCTGATCTCGTCCTGCGGGCCCCACAGGAAGCGGTAGGCCGGCACGCTCACCATCACGTGCCCGCCGGGAGCGACCACGCGCCGGAAGTCACGCAGCAGTCCGAGGTCGTCGTCCACGTGCTCGATCACGTCGAACGCGGTCACGAGGTCGAAGGTGTCGTCGCCGAACGGAAGCGGCCCGTCGTCCAGCAGCCCGACGTCGTCGAGGCCACGCTGGTGGCAGAAGGCGACGGCCTCCTCGCTCGCGTCGACGCCCTGCGCCGTGCCGAAGCGGCCGAGGTGGGCGAGCATCGTGCCGGTGCCGCAGCCGACGTCGAGGATCCTGCGGTCCCGGCCCGGCTCCAGGTGGTCGGCGAGCACGCGCATGAGCACCTCACGGCGGCCGACGAACCACCAGTGGCGGTCCTCGATCTCGTAGTACTCGCTGTAGAAGGTCGTGTCCACGGCTACTCGGCGCGGATCAGCGTGATCCCGGGCCCGTCGGGGAAGTGCCGCGCCATCGCCAGGCGGCGGCCCGCGGGGAGGTGGTTGGCCCGCGCGAGCGCCGGCGTCGGGTCGGACGTGACTATCCAGACTCGCCGCCCGTCCGCGGTGAGCCGTTCGGCGCGCGGGTCCGAGGCCGCCACCACGGGCGCGCCCGGCGGCAGCTCGCGCGTGGCGTAGAACATGAGCGGCAGGTCCACCCCGAAGCTGCCGCTCTGATCGACCACGGCATCGCCCTCCCGCCAGTCGGAGGCGATCGTCTCCATCGCCCCGCGCGCGTCGGGGAAGAGTCCGTCCTCCTGGTGCGTGCGCACCGTGCCCAGGACCGCGGCGACCAGGGCGGCGGCGACCAGCGCGGCACGCGGCACGCGTGGCGCGGCGGCGATCGCCACCCCGATCATCACGATCATCGTCGGCACCGCGACGGCCGCGTAGCGGGTGGCGACCATGTCCTTGCCCGCGATGCCCGCGGCGAGCAGCCCGAGCGGCGCGGCGACGGCGATCAGCAGCACCAGCTCGTGGTCGCGCCGGCGCTCGCGCACGAGCCGCCACGCGAGCACGCCCGCCGCGGCCATGACCACGAGCGCGCCGAGGATCTGCACGATCGTCGCCTCGTCGGCCGTGCGTATGTCGAACGGCGAGCCGGTCACGCGCACGGCGTGCCCGCGCGAGAGCTCACCGAACTCTCCCAGCCCGCCGTTGGGGTGGAGGTCGTACTGGTGGAGCATGAGCGGCACCCACGCGAAGAAGACCAGCGCCGGCACCGCGCAGAAGACCGCCCGTGCGCGGAGCCCGAACGAGCTGCGCAGGAGCACCCAGGCGCACAGCGGCCCCACGACCAGCAGGGCCACGTAGTGCAGCGAGACCGCACCGCACGCGGCCACGCCGGCCGCGATCAGCCAGCGGCGCGAGCCGCGCTGCTCGGCCTCGACCAGCGCGAGCACGGCGAACGTCGCGACGAGCATCAGCAGCGCGTACTGGCGCGCCTGCTGCGCGTACCCGAGCACCAGCGGGCTCAGAGCGGTGAGCAGCCCCGCGGCGATGCCCGCCCAGCGGCCGCCGAGCAGCACGCCGAGCCGGTACACGACGCCGACCAGCGCGACGGCGAACACCACCGAGAGCAGCCGTGGGATCCAGTCCTCGCTCGAGCCGAACAGCTCGTTCCAGAGGTTCAGCACGAGCCAGTAGGTCGGCGGGCTCGTCTCGCCGCGCGCGACCCCGTCGAAGAGGTCGCCGAGGTCGCCACGGATGAAGCGGTGGGTCGGCACCTCGTCCACGAACAGGCTGGACGAGCCGAGCTGCCACAGGTACAGCGCGGCGGCGAGCGCCATGAGCCCGGCCGCCTCCGCCCAGCGTGTGCGAGCGGGCTCGGCCCCGCTCGGTGCCTCAGCTGCCAACGGCCGCCGGGACGTACTCGCTCGTCCGCGCGCGCCGGTGCTGCTCGTGCGCGGCGTACTGCTCGAGCTGGGCGCGCGTGGGGAAGTAGATGCGCTGCCACATGCGCAGCACCTCGCGCAGGGTGTTCGGTACGTCGCTCGGGCGCACTGTCGTGGCGCCGGCCAGGCGCGGGTAGTGGCGCACGCCCTTCTGAGCGATGCGGTAGTTCCACTTTCGCGCTCGGGCCACCAGCTCCGTGTCGATGAAGAAGTTGTCGCACTCGAGGCTGAGGTGGTCGAGCACCTGCCGGCGCATCAGCTTGAAGGCGCAGTCCACGTCGCGGACCCGCGTGCGGAACAGCACCCCGACGAGGCGGTTGTAGACCCACGACATGATGCTGCGCAGCACGGTGTCGTAGCGGTACACGCGGAAGCCGATCACCACGTCGTGCTCCTCCACGAACGGGAGGAAGTACTCGAGCTCGGCCACGTCGAACTGGTTGTCGGAGTCCGTGTAGAAGACGAACTCGTAGCGGGAGCAGTCGAAGCCCGTCCGGATCGCGGCGCCGTAGCCGATGTTGGTCTCGTGGACGATCAGCCGGACGCGGTCCCCGTGCTCGTCCACGAGTGAGCGGACGACATCCGAGGTGCCGTCGCTGCTGCCGTCGTCGACGACGATCACCTCGTAGTCCTCCGCGACCTGCTCGAGGACGCCCAGCGCGCGCTCCACGGCCGTCCGGACGTTCTGCTCCTCGTTGTACGCAGGGAGGACGATGGACAGGCCCCGCACCATGGCGCGCGATGCTAACCGAAGCGTCACTGGCACGCCCCCGCTAGATTGCCGCGCCGTGCCCCTGCCCACGGTCTCGATCTGCATCCTCGTCTACAACCGCCGCGAGGAGCTGCGCGAGACGCTCCAGCGCATGCTGGAGCAGTCCGACTACCCGCGTGAGCTGCTCGAGCCGATCGTGGTCGACAACGCCTCGAGCGACGGCTCGGGCGACATGGTCCGCGAGGAGTTCCCGGACGTGAAGCTGATCGCCCGCGACGAGAACATCGGCGCCAGCGCCTGGAACGACAGCTTCAGGATCGCGACCGGCGACTACGTGCTCGTGCTCGACGACGACTGCTACATGCCGCCGGACGGCCTGACCCGCGCCGTCGCCGCCGCGCAGGAGCACGAGGCCGATCTCGTGTCCTTCGCGGTCGAGAGCAGCGTGATGCCGGGCTACTACTTCAGCCGCGCCTACAAGACCGGGCTGTTCAGCTTCTGGGGCTGCGCCTGGCTGATCAAGCGCTCGGTGGTGCAGGAGCTCGGCGGCTACGACCCGGAGATCTTCATCTGGGCGAACGAGCTCGAGTTCACGATGCGCTTCTTCGACCACGGCTACAAGCACCTGCACGACCCGACGATCGTCGCCCAGCACATGAAGCACCCGGGCGACGACACGCTCGACATCGAGGAGCGCGGCTACAAGATCAACGCCAACCACTGGGGCTACATCGCGGGCAAGCTGTTCCAGCCGCGCGACGCCGCGGAGGCGCTGCTCGCGCTGGCGCTGCGCTGCGTGCGCGAGGCCGTGCGGCTCGACGCCGTCGCCATCAAGGGCGTGCCCGAGACCTTCAAGGGCTTCCGCCACGGGCTGCGCCACCGGCGGCCGGTGCGCCCGGAGGTCTCGCGCTTCTACCGCCACAACTTCGAGACCTTCGCGAGCCCGTGGTGGATGGCCCGCCCGGTGCGGGAGCTGGTGCTCGAGCTGCCGCGCGAGCTCGTTCGCGAGCGCACCACCCGCAACCCGCCGAAGCACAGGGGCCGCCGCGACGAGTACTACGAGAAGCGCGCGCACCTGTACCCGCTGGAGCGCCCCGAGGCGCTCCAGCTACGTCAGTCGTAGCGGCGGCGGGTCGGCCACCGCCGTCACGCGGCCCGACGCCGCCTCGTGCAGATGGTCCGCCGTGAGCTCCTCGGGCCGGCACACGACCGCGAGGCCGCGGCGCGCGAGCTCCCCGGCCACCTGGAGCTGGTGGTCGTCCACGTGCTCGCCGTGCTCCTTGAGCCTCGGCACGAGCAGCGGCCGGCGCCCCGCGTCGAGCGCCTCGAGCGCGGCGCCCACGCCCGAGTGGACGACCACCGCGTCCGCCGCGCGGAAGGCGGCGCGCAGCTCGGCCGGGGGTACGGTCGTGTCCTCGCCCGACTGCCAGAGCAGCACCTCCGCGTCCTCCGGCAGGACCGCGCGCAGGCGCTCGACCAGGCGCGGGAACGGGAACAGCGTGCCGACCGACAGCGCCACGCGCAGCGGGCGGTCCTCCGCCGCCGCCGGGACGTGCTCGTACGCGTCGAAGACCGAGCCGGCGTAGCGCCAGCGCCCGGCCGCCCAGGCCGGGTACTGCGTGTAGAGCCGGACGCCCGGGACGCGCGCCAGCGCGCGCCCGGTCACCGACGGCCCGGCGGCGCGGGCGGCCGACTCGACGTAGTGCGACTCGCGGCGCAGCAGCGCCGCCTGCGGCAGGAACGACAGCGCGATGCCGGAGCCCGTGCTGACCACCCGCTCGTAGCGGCCGCTGCGCAGCAGCCGCAGCGCCAGCGGGACGTTGCGCGCCACCGCGGCGTAGTCGCGCGGCCGGGTGTAGCGCGCGTGCACCACCTCGCGGCCCGCCAGCAGCTCGCGCGACTGCCCGGTGTCGAAGGTGACCCACGTGGGCTCCTCGCGCAGGCCGAGGCGCGGCTCGAGCCGTACGAGCTGGCTGAGGTGCCCCCCCGTCGCCGCGACCAGGAGCGTGCTCACGCCGACAGCGCGGCCAGCTCGTCGAGCCGCTTGAAGGGGTGCACGAAGTGGCGGCCGGCGCGCTTCGCCGCCAGCGCCTCCTCGACGCCGAACTCGGGCAGCCAGCGCACGTCGGCGTAGAGGTCGCTCACCGCGTCCATGTCGACCACGTGGAAGCCGAGGTGGTGGACGGCGGTCGGGACGAACATCTCGACGTAGTGGGGCGGTGGCTCGTCGAGCGCGCGGAAGGCGGACAGCGCGTCGCGGGTGAGCAGCAGGCCCGTGCCGAGGCAGCCCCAGCGCACGAGCGGGTCGTCGCGGGTCGTGATCGACTCGATGTAGCGGTCGAGCCGCTCGTCGCCGCGGACCTTGAGGAAGTGCGACCAGTTCGTGTCGTTGCGCGGCGTCGCGTTCTTCGCCACGAGCCCCGCGCCGGTGCGGGCGACGACGTCACGCAGCGCGGCCTCGAAGTCGCCGCGCAGGATCACGTGGTCGTACTCGACCAGGTAGACCAGGTCGACGTCCGGGTCGTCGCGGACCCAGCGGTCGTGGATCGCGCGCAGGGTGTCGTTGAGCGACTTGTCGAAGTGGGGCCCGCGCAGCGACGGGTCCTCGACGAAGAGTGCGTCGGCCGGGTCGAGCCCGTCGAAGTCGGAGCGCCTGCCGCCGTGGACGGCGACGAAGCGCCCGTCCGGGGCGAGTGCGCGCATCTGGGCGAGCTGTGCCTCGACCTGCGCGCGGCCGAGGTGGGTGAGGAGGACGGTGAGCAGCGCCATGCGGTCAGCGCACCCATGGACGGTCGGGCGACGGGCACTGGTCGAGCTCGACGTGGCGCAGCTCGAGCGTGTCCTTGGCCGTGAACGCGATGCGCACGTGCGACTCGCGCGCACCGACGATCCGCAGCCGCCCGCGCCACACGAACGGGATCCCGCGGAACAGCACCCGGTCGCACTCGGCACAGCGCAGCGGCCGGCCGAGCGCGCGCAGCAGGGCCGCCTCGGCGCCGCGGCCGATGCGCGAGCGGGCCACGCGGGCGCGCAGAGCCCTCACGCGCGCGGCTCCGCCGAGCCGAGCTCGCGCACCGCGTCGCCGAGTTCGCGCACCGCGGCCGCCGCCGCGCGGCGGCGCGAGAGCCTCCCCGCCAGGAGCTGCGCCACGCCCGCCGCGCGCTGCGGGTGGGCGAGCTCGCGCGCGAGCCCGGCCAGGGTCCTCCAGCGCGGAGCGCCGGCCGCCAGCGCGCCTCGCGCGGTGTCCCAGGCCAGCACGCCCTCGTGGCGGCGGCGCAGCGCGGGGGTGCACCAGGGCTCCCGGGCGTGCTCGTCGAGCACCGACTTGTGCGACTCGTGCATGCGCCGCGGGTCGGCGGAGACCTGGTCGTCGTGCACGTGGTAGAGCGCGGTCACGCGCGGGATCGCGAGCGCCGATCCGAGCTGGAGCAGCCGCAGCCACATGTCGAGGTCGGACGCCCGCTTCAGCGGGCGAAAGCCGCCGGCGCGGAGCGCGGCCTCGCGGCGGACCAGCACGGAGCTGGCGGTGAGCTTCGAGTCGGGCACCGCCACGTCGGCCGGCCCGCGCAGCACGCGCGGCCGCCGCCCGGTCCAGCCGAAGACCCGGTGGTGGTTCGCCCCGCTGCCCATTCCGAGGATCGCCGTGCCCACCAGCACGTGCCCGTCGTGCGCGGCCCAGAGCGTCTCGAGGTGCTCCGGCAGCCACTCGTCGTCGGAGTCGAGCAGCGCCACCCACTCGTGCCGGGCGGCCTCGATGCCGCTGTTGCGCGCCGCGCCCTCGCCCTGGTTGCGCTCGTGCGTGACCACGCGCGCCCCCAGGTCCGCGGCGCGCGAGCCCGTGCCGTCGCCGGAGGCGTCGTCCACCACGATCAGCTCCGCGGGCGCGGCGGTCTGCGCCTGCACGCTGCGGATCGCGCGCTCCACGAGGTCCGGCCGGCGGTAGGCCGGGATCACGACCGAGACGGGCAGCGGGTGCTCCTCCATGAGACCGCGTGAGCCTATTCGTGCACGCCGCCGCCATGCGGATCCGCTCATTTATCCTGGCGCCGACAGTGAGAGCGCCATGGGGCAGGCCCCCGAACGTCGAGAAGCTTGCTCGCAAGGAGAACGTCAAGGGCCTCGTCAGGGCGCTGCGCTACGAGGATCCGATCAGCGACACGGGCGGGCGGACGGCCGACCTCGGCGTGGAGGTGCGCGCCGCGGCGGCGGCCGCGCTAGGGCACCTCGACACGCCGGCCGCGAACGCGGGGCTGATGAGCGCGCTCGAGGACCCCGAGGAGCGCGTGCGGGTCGCGGCGGTGCGCGCGCTGCGCGAGCGCGGCGGCACGACCGCGGTGGCGCCGCTCATGTCGGCGGCGGCGAGCTGGACCGACCCGGCGCGAGAGGAGGCGCGCGAGGAGGCGGTGGAGGCGCTCGCCTCCGCGCACCACCCGGACGTGCTGCGCGAGATGGTGGCGGCGCTGCTCGCGCGACCGGAGGACCTCGAGGAGCCGGACGCGGACGTGGTCCGCCGCCTCGCCGAGGCCACGGGCGCGCCCGCCGCGCTGCGCGACACGATCGAGGACCTGATCGCACACCTCGTGGAGCCCGCCACGGCTCCGCGGGCACGCACGCTGCTCGTGTGGCTCGCGCCCGAGAGCGTCGAGCCGCTGATCGCGGCCGCGGGCGACGAGACAGCGGCGCCGGAGGCCGCACGCGCCCTCGGCGCGATTCGCGACTCGCGCGCCGTGGTCCCGCTCAGCTCGCTCGTCGTTTCGAGTGAGGATCCCCTGGTGCGGGCGGCCGCTGCCTGGGCGCTCGGGGAGATCAGGGATCCCTCGGCCGTGGGCGCGCTGCTCGCCGCGACCAGCGACGGCGACTACGCGGTGCGCGCCGAGGCGCTGGAGGGCTTCGACAAGCTCGGCAACGCGGCGATCGCGGTCGCGATGAGCATGCTCGTGCAGCCGATGCTCGAGAACGGCGCCCGGCGGGCCGAGGAGGTCGAGGGCGATCGCACCGAGGAGCTGGCCGCCGCCGCTCCCGGTGAGCTGCCCGCGGAGGCGTCCGGCGCAGGGGCGGCCGCCGACGCATCCGGCGCGGGGCCGACCGAGCCCGAGCCGAGCGCGCCGGTGCAAGAGCCCGGCGTCGCGGTCGCGGCTCCCGCCGCGCCGAGCCCCGCGCAGCAGCCGCTCGCCACACGCGCGGCGCCCTACATCAGGCGCCTGCTGGGCCGCTAGGTGCAGCCGCGCAGCACGTCCTCGGGGCGCGGCAGCGGGCGCTCCTGCCCCTCCGTCCCGACGAGCTGCATCCGCGTGAGCTGGAGGTGGCGCCAGGGGAAGCTGGCGAGCAGCTCCCACGGCGGTCTCCCCTGGAAGAGATCGGCGTAGGGGTCGGCCCGGAACGTCGACGCGTTCTGCGCGTAGAACGCCACCGCGCCGGCCTGCTCGCGCACCACGATCCCGTAGCGCTGCGCCGCACGCGCGATCGTGGCGACCGCCGGCGGGAGCCCCAGGGCGTCGACGTCGAGCGCCGGGTCGAGCCGGAAGCGCGCGCCCTCCGGAACCGCGTGGCGGCAGGTCGAGACGCCGTCGGTGCGCCGCGCGGGGACCGCGAACTCCCAAGCCCGCACGTCGGGCACGCCGAGCGCGAGCGCGTGGTCGATCCGCCCTGAGCGCAGCTCGCGCGGCGTGATCAGCCCGCCCGCCAGCGGCAGCCCGCTGGCGCTCGTGCCCCAGTTCGAGCCGAACACGGCCGGGCCGGTCGAGACCCCGGCGAGCCGGCCGCCCCACCGCGCGTGCCAGCGACCGCTCTTGCGGCGCAGCTGCCAGAACTCCCAGAGCGTGTCGGTGGAGGGCTGCCACACCACGATCTCCGCGTCGGTGCCCGGGGCCGCGCGCGCGTCGGCGGGCAGGGGGACGGAGGCCAGCGCGGCGCGAAGGTCGTCCGCGATGCCGGCCGGCTGGTCGAGCTCGACCTTCACGCGCGGCTGGTCCGCCGGCACCGTGTAGACCGGCGGGGTGTAGGCGTCCGTGTTGATAGTCGCGGGCCGGCCCTGACCGGGGCCCGCCTCGACCGACCGGATCAACTCGCCGGTCACCTCGGCTGAGGACGGGTCGAGCGGCGCGTCCGCCGGCAGGGCCTCGTTCCAGAACGCCCGCGGCGAGAAGAAGCGCTCGCAGTCCGGCGGGTCGAGCCGCAGCGGCGCGCTCGCGCGCCTGGCCTTCGAGTAGCCCTTGCCCTCGACCGTCACCAGCAGCTTGCCGGCCGGACAGCTCTCGAGCAGGGCGCGCCCGGCGTCGCCCAGCGGCAGCTTCACGGTGCGCTGGCGCCCGCGGGCGAGCGTGACGACGCGCGCGGCGCCCAGCGCCTGTGTGCTGCCGTCGGCCCCGCGCAGCGCCGCGGCCAGCCGCACGCGCCCGCCGGAGCGGTGGCGCAGCTCGACCGGAACGGCCCCGCGCGCCAGCAGGTCGGACTGGCCGGCGGCCGGGAGCGAGGCGTCCACGGGCACCGTGCGCGGGGCGCGCGCGGACGAGATCGCGGCCACCGTGAGAGCGGCGGCGACGAGAGCGACAACTACGAACGCACGGTTCGGCCCCCCCATGGGCGCAATCTAGCTCAGGCGCGGGCCAGCCATGCGCTACCGCGGCGGATGCGCGCCGTGGCCGCCGGCAGGGCCATCACGCGATACAGCGAGTAGCCGATCGCGCAGGCACCGCCGGCGTTCAGGACGAACGCGTCGAGCCCGCGCGCGTCGACCACGGCGAACCAGATCATCTGCACGAGGAAGATGTGCCAGGACGCACGGCCGATCGCGGCGAGCACGCGGACCGGAGCGGCGGTCTCGCGGCTCGGCAGGAATCGCAGCCCGAGCAGCACCAGGGCGGCCGCGTACGGCGCCGCGAGGAAGTTGGTGGTGGCGCCGAAGTCGTGGCGGAGCCAGTCGAACCCGCCGTCCGACTGGTGCTCGAAGACCAGGTACGCGACGCTTGCGAGCGCGAGCCCGAGGATCCAGCGATTGCGGCGGTCGGCGAGACCGGAGTGCTCCGCGATCCAGAGCCCGAGCGCGATCTGGCCGAAGTAGCGCAGGATCGCGGCGTCGTAGACGAAGGGGTAGCTCCCGCTGAACACGTGCGGCGCGATCAGCTCGAACGCCGCGTCGATCGCGAAGCAGGCTGCGATCGTGACGAGCGGCGCGCGCCGGAAGGCCAGGAACAGCAGCGGGAAGACGAGCACGAACTCGAACGCGATCGTCACGAAGTAGTTCCCCGGGCCCGTCAGGGGAGTGACGCCGACCGCGGTGGTCGGACCGAAGCCGACGTCCTCGCTGAGCGCGAGCCCGAGCACGAGGCTCGCCACCCACACGACGGCGAAGGGCGCCAGCAGCCGCTCGAACCGGCCCGCGAAGTACGAGCGGGTGAAGAGGTCGCGCAGTGGAGCGTCGCCGCGGCGGCGCAGCGACGACGCGGCGTTCATCGCCATCAGCACGAGGAAGATCGGGACGGCCTGGCCGAAGTGGAGGCCCTCCCAGGCGTCGTCCAACTCGTGCGCGGTCAGTCCGTGCAGCGCGATGACGCCGAGCACGGCGGCCCCCTTCAGGAGGTCGATCTGCGCGAGTCGCGCGGGCTGCGACATGCGTCCAAGTCTCGCGAAGCGGCTCACACGCCGCCGTGCGGAGGCCGACGCAGACCGCCCCGACCATGCCGCGCCCCCTCCGCACGCTCGCTCTCTGCGTCGCTTTCGCGATGCTCTTCGCATGCTCGGGAGCCGGTCCCGGAGCGGGTCCCGTGCAGGGCGTGGAGGCCGCCGCGGCGGCGAAGCGGGTCCCGACCGGAGTCGCGGCGAAGAGGCGCGCCGCCGCCCGCCGCGCGGCCGCGAAGAAGAAGGCCGCCGCGAAGAGGAAGGCCGCCGCAAAGCGCAAGAAGAAGAAGCCGGTGAAGCCCCCGCGGCCGCCGGCCGCGCCGAGCCCCGTCGTGCCGGTCGCGCCGAGCCCGGCCGTGCGGACCCCGGCCGTGCCCACCCCGGCGCTGCCGGCCGTGCCAAGCCCCGCTCCGGCCGCGCCGGCCCCCGTTCCGCCCACCGCGCCCGTGCCCGCCGCTCCCAGCGCCCCGGCGCCCACGCTCCCCACCGCCACCGCCCCGGCGGCGCCCGCCCCGGGGGCCATCGGCGCGCTCGATGTCGTCACCCCGTTCCCGACCGGCATGCGCCTGTTCGCGTCCTCGAGCTTCTGGAACGCCCCGCTCCCGGCCGACGCCCCGCTCAACCCCGCCTCGCCGCGTCTCGCGGGAGCCCTCGCGGCGGAGGTGCAGCGCGAGGCCGCGGCGCGCAAGGGGCCGTGGATCAACACGGATCAGTGGAGCGTGCCGGTCTACACGGTCGGCGCCGACGTCGCGCCCGTGCGCGTCGCGCTCGACGTCAACAAGCCGGCGCTCCAGCGGGGCTTCGAGGCCGTCCCGATCCCGCCGGGCGCGCGGCCCGCGCGCGGCTTCGACGGCACGCTGGTGATCTATCAGCCCGCCACGGACACGCTGTGGGAGTTCTTCGTGGCCCGCCAGGACGCGAGCGGCTGGCACGCGCGCTGGGGCGGCAAGATGACGAACGTCTCCTCCAACCCGGGCTACTTCGACGCGCCCTACGGCGGGTCCGGGACGAGCCTCGCGCTCCTCGGCGGCCTGATGACGATCGAGGAGATGCGCGCTCGGAAGATCGACCACGCGCTCGCCCTCGCGATCCCGAACACCGCGGCCGGCGAGGTCGTCTGGCCCGCCCAGCGCGGGGACGGCACGACCACCGGCACGGAGGCGATCCCGGAGGGGACGCACTTCCGCATCGACCCGCGGGTCGATCTCGACTCGCTCGGCCTGACGCCGCTCGGCCTGTCGATCGCGCGCGCCGCGCAGCGCTACGGGATGGTCGTGCGCGACACGGCCGGCAACGTCGCCCTCTACGGCGAGGACCCGGTGACCACGACCGGCGACCCGTACGGCGAGATCTACGCCGGGCGCTACCCGAGCGATCACCTGCGCAACTTCCCCTGGGACCGGCTCCAGGTGGTCGCGCCGCGCGGCGGCTGACCGATCAGCGCGACTGGAGCCCCGCGGCCGCGAGCGGCGCCCGTGAGCCTCCGTTGCGCGAGAGGAACCGCGACAGCGCCGGCGCTCCGACCGGCGTCCCGCACGCGACGCCGGCCCACGCCCACACGAGGTAGGTCGTGAACGGGTAGTGCGCCGGGCTGAACAGCCCCACCACGAGCCACGCGACGAGCAACGCCTTCAGCCCGACCTTCCAGGGCACGAGCAGCAACGAATCGGAGGGGCTCAGCGCACGGCTGAACGAGAACAGCAGCGCGATGAGCCACAGCCCGAAGCCGATCAGCCCGAGTCCGGCCACGTAGTACAGGTAGATGTTGTGCAGGCCGGCGCGCCCGCCGGTCAGCGGGATGGTCTCGTCCATCCGGAAGTACGGCTCGAGCTCTGCGTTCGGGCGGTCCCAGCCGACGCCGACGAACGGGTTGTGCGCGACGAGCCGCAGGCCCGCGGCATTCGTGTTCTCGCGGTCGTAGACGGGCGTCTTGTCGTTCTGGCGCGCGTTGACGTCGCCCGCCAGCCCCGGGATCGCGGCGAACGCGACCAGCACCCCCACC
>DASVPL010000294.1:0-4000 GCA_036382905.1 Thermoleophilaceae bacterium
TCCGCGAGCGCGCCGTCGCCGACTTCGTGGCGGGCGAGCTGCGCGCCGCGGGGCTCCACGTCACCGAGGACGCCAGCGCCTCCGAGACCGGCTCCGACTGCGGCAACCTGCTCGCGCGCGTGGCCGGCCCGCCCGGCTCCCGAACGATCCTCCTCTGTGCGCACCTCGACACCGTCCCGCTCAACCCGAAGGACGGCTTCGTGGAGGTGGTCGAGTCCGAGGGCGTCCTCAGCAACCGCCACGAGTCGATACTCGGCGCCGACAACAAGAGCGCGGTGGCGCCGCTCCTGGGCGTCGCGCGGCGCTACGCCGCCGAGCCGCCGCCGGTCGGCATCGAGCTGCTCTTCACCACGGCGGAGGAGCCGGGCCTGATCGGGGCCAAGGCGTTCGACCGCGACTCGCTCCAGGCCGAGTTCGGCTATGTGTTCGACCACGCGTCGCCCTGGGGTGAGCTGATCACCGCCGCGCCCACCTACTACACGATCGACGCGCAATTCCGCGGCCAGTCCGCGCACGCCGGCATCCGCCCGGAGGCCGGCGCCAGCGCCATCGCGGCGGCGGCGCGCGCGATCGCGCGGCTCGAGCTCGGGCGTCTCGACGCCAAGACCACCGCGAACGCCGGCACGATCGAGGGCGGCAGCGCCCGCAACGTGGTGCCCGAGCGCTGCGACGTGCGGCTCGAGGCGCGCAGCCTCGACCACGACCGCGCGAACGGTGCCGTGCACGACATGGTCGACGTGCTCACCGAGGGTGCGAGCGACGGGAGCTGCGACCTCGAGCTGACGGTCGAGGAGGTCTGCCGCGCCTATCGGATCGCGCAGACCGCTCCGGTGGTCGAGATCGCGTCGGCTGCGCTGCGCGGGCTCGGCATCGAGGCGGAGTGCATCCCGACCGGCGGGGGCAGCGACGCGAGCGTCTTCCAGGCCCGCGGGCTGCCGTGCCTGAACGTCGCCAACGGCACCCAGGCGAACCACCAGCCGGACGAGCGCGTGACCATCGACGCGCTCGAGCTCGGCCTCGATGTCGCGCTGGGCATAGTCTCCCACGCCGCATGAGCGCCCTGGCCCTCCGCCGCGGGACGGTCTCCTCCGTCGAGACCGCCGGCCCGGCAACCCGCCTGACCGTCGACGTGGACGGCGAGCAGCGACCCGCCATGTCGTACGAGCGCCTCACCGGACCGGTCGAGCAGGGCGACGACGTGGTGGTGAACGTCGCCGCGCGCGACCTCGGCCTGGGCAGCGGCGGCTTCGACATCGTCCACGTGAACCTCACGCGCGGCCTCTCCGGCACGGGCATCGAGGGCGCGCACGTGATGAAGCTGAACTACACGTCGATGCAGCACGCCGTCCATCCGGTCGAGGAGCAGGCCGGGCCCGCCGGCCAGCAGCCGTCGCTCGACCTGCCGCTGCGCAAGCCGGTGGCGGTGATCTCGCTGCACGGTCAGCTCCCGTGCGTCGCCTGGGCCGCCGCGCAGGCCCGGCCGGGGCTGAAGGTCGGCTTCGTCCAGACCGCGGGCGGCGCGCTGCCGGGCGCCCTCTCCGACGTCGTGCGCGAGCTGGTCGAGCGCGGCCTGCTGTGCGGGCAGGTCACGGCCTCGCCCGCGTTCGACGGCGAGCACGAGGCGATCAGCGCGCCGGGCGCCATCCACGCCGGTCTCACCACGCTCGGCTGGGACGCCTGCATCGCGGGCCCCGGGCCGGGGATCCTCGGCTCGGCCACGGCGCTCGGCCACGGCGGCCTCGCCGGGCTCGACACCGCCCACGCCGCGATGGCGCTCGGCTGCTCGGTCACCCTCGTGCCGCGCATGTCCTCCGGCGACGCCCGCCCGCGCCACGCGGGCCTCTCGCACCACACGGCGACGGTGCTGGAGCTGCTGCTCAAGCCCGCGCTGGTCGCGATCCCCGCGGGCGCGATCGTGAGCCTGCCCGGCGAGCACGAGGCGCGCGCCGCCGAGGTCGACCTCGACGGTTACGCGAACTCGGGCCTGCCCGCCCGGACGATGGGCCGCTCGATCGAGGAGGACGAGCTGTTCTTCCGCTCCGCCCTGGCCGGCGGGGTGGTGCTGGCGCTGGAGAGCGATGGCCTTTAGGCGCACCGGCGGGGAGGAGGCCTGGAGCGGCAAGATCCTGGCGGTCCGCACCGACCGCTTCGTGCACGACGACGACGGCGAGGAGGTCGAGCGCGAGATCGTGGTCCACCCCGGCGCGGTCGCGATGGTCGCACACGACGGGGAGAGCCTCTACCTGGTGCGCCAGCCGCGCGAGGCCACCGGCGAGCAGGCGCTGCTCGAGGTCCCGGCGGGCAAGCTCGACGCCGAGGGCGAGCAGCCGCTCGACACCGCCAAGCGCGAGCTGATCGAGGAGATCGGCAAGGGCGCGCGCGAGTGGAAGCACCTCGTCACCGCCTGGTCCTCACCGGGCTTCACGAACGAGCAGTACCACGTCTACCTGGCGACGGACCTCTACGACGCGGAGCCCGACGAGGACCCCGAGGAGAACGAGCGCATCGAGATCGTCCGGTGGCCGCTGGACGATCTCGACGGGCTCATCGAGCAGACCACCGACGCGAAGTCGCTGATCGGCCTGCTCTGGTTGCGCGCGTACCGGGCGGGCTGAGGCGACCTAGCCCTGCTCGTCCCACGCGGGAGCACCCGCCCGGCCACACGGTTCTCAAGCCCTCCCGGCCGTCGCGCATCGATTGGAGGGTTTCTCCGCTATGCGGGACACAAGGCTCCAATCGATGCCGCAACTGGTCGACCTTGACCACCGCATGGGTGGCTTAGGTCGACCAGTTGGGCTGACCGCTACTGAACGGGCGTCGGCACCGGCGTCGCGCCGTTGCCGTTTGCGTGCTCGGCCGTGGCCTCGCGTGAGGAGTCGGCCTCGGCCTCCGCGGGATCCGGCTGGCCGGCCACCTGCGGCTTGTCGGCGGACTGCTCGAGGATGCCCTCCTCGAGCCACTCGAAGCGGCCTTCGAGCACGCGCTGCGCCGTCCTGTAGTTGGCGTCGTCCTCGTTGCGCCAGACCGCGTCGAAGAGATCGTCGACGCGGCGCCGCGCCTGCTGGGCGAACAGGTCGGCCAGCTCGTAGGCGGACTCCCCCCGCTCGGGCTGCTCGCGCTTGATGGTGTCGGCGTAGACGACGGCCGACGCGATCGCGAACAGCTCGGCGCCGATGTCCACGATCCGCCCGAGCACGGCCTGCTTGCGCTCGAGCCCCGCCTGGTAGCGGGTCATCGCGTAGAACGTGGTCCGGGCCAGCTTGCGCGAGTTCGCCTCCACGAAGCGGATGTGCGTGGCGAGCGATCCGAGCTCGTCGTAGGAGCCGGGCTTCTGCCCCTCACCGACCACGAGCTGCGGAAGCCACTTCGCGTAGAACTTGCCGGCCTGCACGGCGACCTTGGCCTTCTCCTTCAGGTCACCGTCGCCCTCGAGGATCTCGCCCGCCACCTCGAGGTGCTTGTCCACGGCCTCGCGCGCGATCAGCAGGTGCATGATCTCGGTCGAGCCCTCGAAGATGCGGTTGATCCGCATGTCGCGCAGGACCTGCTCGACGGGGATCGGCTTCTCGCCTCGGGCTCGCAGCGACTCCGCGGTCTCGTAGCCGCGGCCGCCGCGCACCTGCACGAGCTCGTCGATGGCCTTCCAGCCCATCTCGGAGCCGTAGAGCTTCGCGATGGCGGCCTCGATCCGGATGTCGTTCTTCTTGTCGTCCGCAAGGCGGCCGGAGACGTCCACGACGGCCTCGAGGCCGAACGCGCTGGCCGCGATGTACGCGATCTTCTGCGCCACGGCGTCGTGCTTGCCGACGGGCTGGCCCCACTGCACGCGCTCCGTGGACCACTCGCGCGAGACCTTGGTCGCCCACTTGGCGTTGCCGACGCAGATCGCCGGCAGCGCCAGGCGACCCGTGTTGAGCGTGGAGAGCGCGATCTTGAGGCCCATGCCCTCCTTGCCGATCAGGTTCTCCTCCGGCACGAAGACGTTCTCGAGCCGGGTGAC
>DASVPL010000295.1:0-29737 GCA_036382905.1 Thermoleophilaceae bacterium
TCGCGGGCCGATCCTAACCTGGCACCTGGACGCTCGATAACCCCCCTGTTTGGGGGGTCGGTGAGACGGCCTCCCCCGCCGACTCGCGCGTCCCCCGTCCGGCACCCCCCCGGGCGCTGCCGGGAGCGTACGATGCGTCGAACGCGCCACCTGGGCGCGACGTCGGACCAGGAGGACTGAACGATGACCCGCACCCGGCTCTTCGCAGAGCGCTTCCTCGTCGAAGTGGGGGACGAGGGGCCGCTCCCGCCGAGCGGCGAGTACGACGAGGCGCGGTCGATCACCGTCGCGGAGGACGGCACGCCCGCGGTGGAGGGCGACACCGAGCAGACCAAGACCTATGACCAGCGGGCCGCGGCCTTCTACGACACCGACGACCCCTCGTCGTGCGCGCCGTGGGCATCCACGACGACGCAGACGTTCGTGCGCGAGGAGGAGCCGGCCGACCGCGACCACCACATCACGGCGTGGGCCGGCACAGTGACCGACATCAAGGGGCCGGCGATCGACGCCGACTAGCTTGGTCCTGGTAGTCACCAATCGCCGCGACCTCACCGCGGACTGGCTGATACTGGAGCTGGAACGGCGCGGGGCCGGCTACGTCCGCTTCAACACGGAGGACTATCCGGCGAGCACGTCGCTCACCTGGGAGCTCGACGGCCCGACGACGCTGTCGATCGGAGGCGCCGAGCACCGGCTCGAGCCCCCGCTGGCGATCTGGTACCGGCGCCCGCTGCCACCGCGGCTGGGGGACGGGCTGCCCGGCGACGCGGCAGAGTGGGCGGCCGGCGAGGCCGAGGCGGCGCTGACCGGCGTCTGGCGTACGCGGGACGCGGTGTGGGTCAACCACCCGGACGCCAACGACCGTGCCGGGTCGAAGCCGGAGCAGCTGCGCACGGCCGCACGGCTGGGCCTGGACGTGCCGCGCTCGGTCGTGACCGACGACCCCGAGGCGGTCCGGCGGCTGGCGGCGGAGGTCGGCGGCGAGCTGGTCTGCAAGCCACTTCGCAGCGGCCACCTCTCGATCGACGGCGAGGAGGGTCTCTTCTTCACGTCGCGCCTGACGAGCCTCGACGGCGAGCTGGATGCTCTCGGGCCCGAGCCGTACCTCTTCCAGGAACTGGTGCCCAAGCTCTACGACGTCCGCGTGACGGTGATCGGCGAGGAGACGTTCGCGACGCGCATCGAGAGCCAGTCCGAGCAGGACGCGCGGATCGACTGGAGGCGCGTCGACGCGGGGCGCCTCGAGCACCGGGTTGAGGCGCTCCCGCCCGAGATCGCCGAGCGCTGCGTCGCGCTCGTGAGGCACTACGGCCTGCGCTTCGGCGCGATCGATTTCGCGCGCGAGCCGAGTGGTCGCTACCGATTCTTCGAGCTGAACCCGAACGGTCAGTGGGCATGGGTGGAGCAGTTCACGGGCGCCCCGATGCGCTCGTGCCTGGCCGACCTGCTGCTGCAAGGCGATGCCGCACTGGCGTGACGACATCGCCGAGCTCGCGGCGCTGCTCGGGTTCAGCGACCGGCGGCCGCCGCCGCCGGAGCCGGACGTGTTCGAGGAGAAGACCGAGGAACTGGCGGCCAAGCTCGCGGTCAAGCCTGAGTTGGCCGACGCGCTGCTCGAGGAGGCCAAGGACCATCACGAGTACGCCAACGAGAGGGCCGAGAGCGCCGAGCGCCGCGCGACCACCCTCCAGGGCGCGGTGGCGATCGCGTCGAGCCTGACGCTGGCGGGTGGGAGTCTGCTGCTCGACTCGTCCAAGCTCCAGGGGATCGGGTGGAAGATCGCCCTCGGACTCGGCCTGGTCGGAGTCACGCTCTGCTTGATCATGGCCGGCTACCGCGCGGTCACGGCGACCTCGCGGCTGTACCAGTGGGCGGCTCCGGACCCGGTGGACATCTTCGTGCACGCCGGGCTCGACAGCCCCGAAGCCGTCAAGGTCGCGCGCGCGGCGGACCTCCTCAAGGCGTCCGGGATCAACCAGGCGGTCGCCTCGCGCAAGGTCGTCGCGATGGGCGAGGCCGCGATGTGGTTCACGCGCGCGCTGTTCCTGATCCTCGCGCTGGCCGTGCTGCTCGCGGTCTACGGGGCGGTCGGCCGGCACGAGCCGGCCAAGAAGGACGAGGCCGCGCAGGGCACGAAGGGTGACCGTGGGGCCGGGGTCCGATCGGCGCGCGTGGCACGAGGTTCCCGCTCCTAGCGGACGGGGGCGGCCGCGGTCGTGGTCGCCCTGGGGTGCCGCGCCAGAGTGTGATCTCGCCGCCTCGCAGCGGCGTAGAAGACCCGATGCACACGTTCCGATGCACCCGCTGCCGCGCGCTCGCCTACAGCGCCACCTCGCTCGAGCGCCTGAGCGGCGGCGACCTCTGCAGCGAGTGCGGCGGCGAGCTCGAGCCGGCCGCGCGCCAGCCGGCGTTCAGGGCCTCCAGGGCAGCGGCGGAGGCGGCATCCCGCCGCTACCCTCTGCGCCCGAGCGCCCGTAGCTCAGCTGGATAGAGCGTCGGTCTACGGAACCGAAGGTCACAGGTTCGAATCCTGTCGGGCGCGCTTCCGCGGATGCCGGACCGCGGAGCTTGCATTCGTCGTCACGCGCGCATAGCGTGGCGAGGTGCCGATCCCGTCGAGCGGTCTGAATACATCTCGCATTCAGCGAGGCTTTGGCAGTCCAGGGAGGCGGGGCGGGTGACACGCATCTCGTGGCTCCACCTGTCCGATTGGCACCAGACCGTCAACGGGTTCGGGCGCTCCGTCGTGAGGGACGCCCTGCTGGACGACCTGGCTGATCGCACGGCCCTGGACGAGAATCTCGACGAGATCGACTTCGTCGTCTTCAGCGGCGATCTGGCCTCGAAGGGGCACGCGGACGAGCTCAGCGCCGCCAGAGGTGAGTTCCTGGATCCTGTCCTCGCCCGAGTGGAGGTCGACAGGCAGCGCCTGTTTTTGGTTCCGGGCAACCACGACGTGGACCGCGACGCCTTCGAGCTGCTGCCGAAGGCGCTCTTGGCGCCGTTCTCGGACGAGTCCGCCGTCGAGAAGTGGCTCACGGACGACGAGCGACGCGACCTGGTCCTGCGTCCGACGCGCGCGTACTCGGAGCTCGCGGCCGAGTTCGGGTTCGACGGCAACCCGGCCTACGCCGCACATGGGCACCTGAATGTTCGCGGGGTCGAGGTGGGCCTCGTGGGACTCAACTCGGCGTTGATGGCCGGCCGCGATCCCGGACCGCGCACGCCCGGGCGCGACGAGGACTACGGCCTACTCGTGGTCGGTGAGCCGCAGGCGCGCGAGGCGCTGCGCCACACGGAGGGCGCGGACGTCCAGATCGCGGTGGTCCACCACCCGATCGACTGGCTTCAGTCCTTTGATCGCAACCGGCTGGAGCCGGCGCTCGCGAGCACAGCGCACTTCCTTCTGCATGGCCACCGGCACCTCGCGCATTGCGACAAGGTCAGGGGCACCTCGGGAGACCACGTGGTCATCCCGGCCGGGGCGAGCTTCACGGAGCGATCGGCGAGCGACCAGCGTTTCGCGAACGCGTACACCCTGGTCACGCTCGACCTCGAGCGGGGAACCGGCGTCGCATACCTACGCCGCTGGGGCGACAGACGGAACAAGTGGATCGCGGACGAGGACACCACGCCCGGAGGAGCGAGCTCGTTCGTGTTGCCGGCCGCGCTGTGCGTCTCTCCCCCGACGTCCCCGGGTCGTGGCGAGTCGAGCGGCCGTCGCCAGCAGGGTCAGGACGACCGTACGGATCTCGCGCACACGCGATACCTCCGTGCCGTCGTGAAGGACAACGCCGAGCTCGAGCCGCGCGGCGTCAGCCAGGCCAGGGAGGGCCAGGCGCTGCCACTCGAGGAGATCTACCTGCAGTTGAGCGCCGTGGCAGACAAGCCCGACGTCGACCGCCGTGTCATGCAGGAGGAATTCGAGGAGGTGGGCCGGCAGCTCGACCTGATCGAGGACCCCGCGGAGCGGGAGCGAGAGTTCGAACGCTGGGCTCAGCAGGCGACGCTCCTCCACAAGACCCTCGACATGACCGTCCCCAGTCAGAGGCTCCACGACATCGCGCGCGAGCAGCGGGCCGCGGTCATCCTCGGAGATCCGGGCTCGGGCAAGACGACTCTGCTGCGGTACGTGGCTCTTACCTTCGCCCAGGCGATCCTCGCCAACCCCGGCGCCGTCCTGGACCCGACCGATCCGTGGGATCCGGGCAGCGCGACGCAGGCCGGTGACCTCGGGACTGTCCGTCTGCCCATCCTCGTTCGCGTCTCCGAGTTCGCCGAGGCCCGACGCGGCAACCCGCAGCTTTCGCTCGTCGATTTCCTGACCGACTACTTCACCGGGCTGCAGATCCCGGACGCGCACGAGCTGGCGCCGCTGTTCCACACCCTCCTCGACGCGGGGCGGTGCATCGTCCTGCTCGACGGCCTCGACGAGATTCCGGATCCGGCCGAGCGGATAGCGGTTGCCATGGCGGTCCGGCGCTTCATCGCGGCGTACTCGGAGAAGGGAATTCCGGTCGACGCGTCCTCCCCGCGCGCCGGCCCGCAGCACCTGCGAAGCCTGCTCACGGACGCGCGTGTGATCCACACCGGCAACCACTTCCTCGTGACCAGCCGGATCGCCGGGTACCACATCGCGCCGGTCGGGGGGGTCGAGCTGTTCACGATCCGCGACCTGGAACAACCGCAAATCGAGGAGTTCTTGGGGCGCTGGTGCCACGCGGTCGCGCGACACGCGCCCCTCGGGCGTGAGACCGGCGCCGCCGAGGAGCGCGCGCGGCGGGAGGTGGCCGGCGTGCTTCGCGCCATCGCGGAGTCGCCCGGTGTCCGCCGCCTCGCGTCCAACCCACTGCTGCTGCGGATTCTCGCGACGGTCCACCAGACGAAGGGACACCTCCCGCAGAGGCGCGTACAGCTGTACGAGACGGCGGCGCTCACGCTGCTCCAGGACTGGAACCTCGCGAAGGGCGACGCGGGAACCGCGATCGATGAGGACGAGGCGGTGCGGCTACTGGGCCCCCTTGCTTTCCACATGCACGAAGCGCACGTGACGCCGTTCGTGACGCTCGCCGAGGCGCGCCGGCTCCTTGCCCGCGAGCGGGCACGCCAGAGCGGCGAGGAGCCGGAGAAGCCGTCAGCACGAACCGAGCGCGAGGTCAACGAGCTCCTTGAGCGGGTGCGCCAGCACGCCGGGCTGTTCCTCGAACGCGGCGAGGGGCTGTACGGGTTCATGCATCTCACGTTCCAGGAGTACTTCGCCGCACGCGAGCTGACGAGCAGCGCCCGCACGGCGAAGCGCTTGATCCTGAAGCGGCTTCACGAGCCCCGGTGGCGGGAGCCGATTCTCCTCGCCGTCGGCATCCTCAGCCGCCAGTTCTACGACGACACTCGCGAGGTGCTCCTGGCGATTCGAGACGCGCCGGCCGAGCACGAGGACCTGCTGCACCGCAACCTGCTGTTCGTCGCACATTGCATCGGCGACTGTGTTGCGGCGCCCGACGCCCTGGTCCGTGACGTGGCCGGTCGGCTGTTGGAGCTCTGGTCGGACCGTACGGGCAGCGGGAGGTACAAGCTCCTGCAACGGCAGGTTCGCGCAGCCCTGGAGCTCCTCGCGGGGGAGGGGCGCGGCGCGGTCGACGAGGCGCTCGCCGAGTCGCTGCGTCGCTGTGCCGCCAACGGGGGCGCTTGCCCACCCGTGGATCTCGTCGAGCCCCTGAGCGCGCGCGGCGCTCCCGTGGCTCCGACCCTCCAGGCCGCGGTCGGTCAGGCCGACGCCTGCGTACACGAGCTGATCGATCGCTTGGTGGCGCTGCGCTTCGCCCAGAGCCCCTCCACCCGGATCCACGACGCCATGCTGCGCGAGCCCGCGTTCGCGAGGCTCGTCGGTCTCCTGCGCGTGAGCGGGTGGGAGCATCGGATCGCTCTCCTGCTCCGGGCCGCAGGCGATTTCGAGGACGAAAACGCGTCTGAGCTCGCGTTCCTGATGACCGCTGCCGACTCCGTGGACGAGATTCGCATGGCGGTCGCCCTGGCTCGTTCGAGCGCGCGGGCGTCGTTCGCGAACGTCTTCCTCGCGCGGATGTACAAGAGCGCGCCGCCGGACGCGGAGCTGAAGGCCGCGTTGGACGATGTGAGCAACGCGCTCACCCTTCCGGGCCGGGATCGTGCGGAAGTGGCGCGCGTCGATGACGCCGTAGGAGGTCTTGAGGAAGCGGCCAGGCGCGTGCGTGAGGAAGTCCTCCGTCGCCCGGCCGCGGACACCGTCGAACGGTTGGGGCGGCCCATGCTCGATGCGGCCCGGCCAGTCTCCGCGGTGGTGCCGCACCTGGCCGCCGTGGGCGCCTTGCTGCTCGGCTCGGGGGAGGCGCCGCCCCCGTCGGCGCTCGACGCGAAGCACGCGATCGTCGCGCGCTTGCACAAGGCGCTGGCGGCGACCGGCGATCCCCTCGAGTACCACGACATCACGGCGTTCCTGCTCTCGCTTCAGGACGAGGGTCGCGAGGGAGTCGTGGACGCCTCGGCGGTCGCCGCGTCCCTCGTGCGGGACGCAACGCGGTCCGGTGCGAGGCAGCGCGTCGCCCTCGCGACCATGTGTTCGGAAGAGGTCCAGTCACACGTCCAGCTGACGCACGACCAGCGGTACGCGCTGCTCAGCGCGGAAGGGCCGGAGGGCACGGCAATCGCTCGCCTCCAAGCGAGTGTGCATGGGACGCTCGATGGCCGGTCACTTCGCGTCTGCTTCGACCTGCTGTGTCGGTCCGATGCGGCGCTGCACGAGACCCTCCTGTCCCGACTGGGCACCGCGCGAGCGCAGGGATCGCGCGCAGGACTCGGCGTCCTCGAGGGCGCTCTTGACGACGCGGCCGTTCGGCCCGTCGCCCTTGACCTCATGAAGCGAATCGAGTGGGTGGACGGCGAGACGCTCGCGTGGACTCTGGCGGCGGTCGAGAGCGACGACTTCGAAATGCGCGCCCACGCCGCCGTGCTGCTGGCACGCCAGGAGCACGTCTACCACGAGGTCCGGCTCGCACTCCTCCAGCCACCCGCCTCACCCGGCGTCACAGGGGACGGCGACTCGTGGCGGCAGCTCGCAAACGAGACCACAGTTGTGCGCCTTCTCGCGCTGCTGATGACCAACGGGTGGCACGACGCCCTGTCGTACGCCCTCACGGGCCATGCGGCTGGTCATAAGGACGTCATCGCACGCGGACACGAGTTCAAACGCGCGCTCCGGATCGAACGAGACGCAGAGGAACGCATCCGCCGCGCGCTTCGATACGACCAACATGTTCTGACGAGGAGGCACCACGCAACACTCGTCGCGGCGCTGCGTGGAGCGGCTGAGGCGGCGGGTTTGCGCGACACGACCGGCTGGCAGAACCCGGAGATCGTGCAGCGGGCGGAATCGGCGCTGGTCGCGAACATCCGCCGCACACCGCATCTCATTGGGATCCTGCCGCTCGGCGAGCTCCGTAGGCTCGCGCAGGAGCGAACCGGACGCGTCGCGGACTGGGTCGCGACGGCCGTGGCTTCCGCCGGCGGTGGCGACGCATCCGCAAGCGGCCTCGCCGCGCTGCTCCGGGCCCCGTCCGCCGCGGTGCGACGCGGAGCCGCGTTGAGTCTCGTCGCCGAAGACCTCCACGCGAAGGTCATGCCGGTCCTGGCGGAGGCCATGGACATCGCGGATGACCGCCTGCGACGCTCCGCGCGGGACGCGTTCATGTCACTCGGCACCCAGCTTTCGGGCTACAACGAATCCGCCGCCGTGGACTGGCTTCGCTCGAGGGACTACGACGAGCTACCCGGCTACGCGAGCGGCGCCTTCGCCGCGGCCCTCGGCGACGTGTACTGCGTGCGACCGCAGAGGCTCGAGCAGCAACTCTCCGATGACCGCATCAAGTTCGACTCGATGTCACCGGCGCTGGTCCCGCTGCTGCGGCGCCATCTGAGCGAGGCGAGCGGTTCCGCTGCCGAGGAGGGGCATTCGGTGCTCGCGGCGATTTGCACGACCAACAGCGCGCCATACGAGCCTGGATTTCATCGCGTTCCGCTCGACCTGATGGACTCGACGGACTCCGACGCACGCGCGCTGGGCGCGTACACACTTCGTTGGAGCGCCGACGATGACGCGGCCGAGGCAATCGCGCGCCTGCTCGCCTCGGCGGAAACGTCGGACGACGAGTCTCTCGTCGCCGCGGCGCTTGGGTCGGTGGGGACCCTCGCGGCACGCGCGCCGAAGGGGGGCGACTCGCACACCGTCGAGACGCTTCGCAAGTTCGCCCGCCGCGACGCCGAGCGGGTCGCGGCGGCGGCGCGGATGGCGATCGGGCGGATCGAGCTCGCACGCGACGTGGCGCCGGCGGACATGACGGTCGGCACGACGGAGCAGGTCCTCGCCGCCGCGCTGGGAGGCGTCACCACTGCGCAGAGCGGATCTAAGCCACGGGTGGTCGAGGTATCCAAGGCGGTGGCCGGCTGGGTTACCGGGAATGAGGAGGCCTCCGCCCAACCGTCCATCGACCTGCTTCTGGACTGGCTCGACGAGTCTCTCCGCAATAGGCCCGACGAGGGGCCGACTGGGGGTGAGCGGGCCGCGGGAATCGTGCAGCGGGAGTTCGGATGGCCGTTCCGGTGCGCCGTGGCGTGCACCCTGGCAGAGCTCAGCGAGAGACTGACCTGGAGGTCGTTCACGGCGAAACGCGACCTCGTAGACGTCATCGATCTGCTCACCGACGCGGGATCCGACAGGATGAGCTGGTTCGTCCGGCAGCAGGCGATCAGGGCACTTGGCAACCTGCAACTGCTCACCCCCGAAGTCGTGAGCGTGCTCTTCGACGCGTGCCGTGACTCATCGGAGGTGTACGCGCAGGCGCGCACCGCTGTCACCAACTTCCGGCGCTTCAGCCCGCAGACGCTCGCGCGCCTGTCGCGGGCCACCGCCGACGAGAGCGTGATGGTCGCGGAACACACGGCGCGGCTGCTCGGCGCCCTCGGGACGAGCAGGTCGGAGGAGCTCGGGGCCAAGGGACGGAAGGAGATAGCCCGTGAGCTCGTCAAGGTGCTGGGGTCACCTCACTGCGAGCGAGCCGTATACAACGCATCTGGGGCGAAAACGGGGCAGCTGTTCGATGTTGTGTTCGAGGCGCTCGTCCGTGTGGTAGACCCGAGCGTGATGATCCACAGTCGGCCCGCGCCGGGCGGCTTCGAGGGGCTCCCTCTGGGGCTTAGGTGACGTTCGGGTGCACGGCCGGCCGGGGCCTACGTCCGTCCGGCGCGGAGGCGTCAGACGAGCAGGCCGAGGCGCTGGGCGCGCTGGATGGCGTCGGCTCGGTTCTTCGCTTTCATCTTGCGATAGATCGCGCTGGCGTGGTCCTTGATGGTGTGGGGCGAGAGGAAGAGCGCATCCGCGATCTCCCTGTTGGTCGACCCCCGCGCGATCAGTTGGAGGACGTCGAGTTCGCGCTCGGAGAGAACATGCCGCATTCGCTTCGGCTCCGGGGCGAAGACGCTCATCCCGAGTCCCACCATCCGCGTCGCGGAGGCGATGTCCTGGACTCGCCAGCCCTTCGGAACGAACCCCGAGGCGCCGAGCTCCTGCGCCGAGTGACCTGTGATGCGGCCGGTCGCGGACGTCAGCAACACGTGCGTCATGGGCGAGATCTCGCGCAGCTTGGCGCACAGGTTGGTGCCCGACTCGGTACCGAGAAGCATCTCGACGAGCGCGACGTGCGGCTCGTAGCGGCGGGTGACCTCAAGCGCCTGGCCGGGGTTGTCCGCCGTCAAGCAGCACTCGACCCACGACTCTGCGATGAAGAGGGTTCGCAGCCCCCACAGCGCCAGATCCTGGTCGTCCACGACCAAAACCCGAAGGCGGCGCGCCGGGTCGCGAACGGGCCGCCCGGCGACCGTCGCACGCAGCCCTTTGAAGTCGACTTTCACCCTCGTCGCCGCGATCATGCGATCCGTCCACGATATGTGCGCATCATCAGCACGCCGAGGGCGCGAGCGCTCTGGCGCGGAGGTTCGCGCGCTGGGTCCCACTGGCCGCCGGGAAGGGTTGCCGAGCGGGCCAGCAGGTACTTGCTCGCGAGACCCGACTCCTGCTCGTCGAGATCGACAGCGAACTCAGGGTCCACCTCGAGAAGGCGGACGAACGACCGCCGGCCGCCGGCCTTGAGGTCACGCACCGGCCGACCCTATGCGCCGGCCGTGGTCAGAACATCTGCCGTGGGGAGGAAATCTGCGCTCGCCGGGCGTCTCCACGCTACCCACGGACCCCCCTTCGGCTGACCTCCCGCACGGGACTATTCGCGAGTCGGCCCGGGGCGGCCACAAGTTTCTCTCCCGTTCGGGAGATGTTGTGGGGTCCATGTTTTCCTACGATGGCCCCGTGAAGGGGCGCACCGCCCGCCTCGCTCAGGAATCCTGGATTGATGAGCTATTTTTAGCTCAGGCGGTTGAGGGGGGGTTTCGACAGGAGTCGTGATGACAGCGATCGCGGCCGATAGTGCGCATGCGCTTCGCGCGGGAACGCTGACCTTCCTGTTCAGCGATTTCAAGGATGCTGTGCGGCTGAGGGACGCCTTGCCCGACGCGATGGAGCGGGCGGTAGGTGTCCACCGCGAGATCGTCTCGGAGGCGGTAGCGCGGGGCGGCGGCGTAGAGCTCGCGGCGGAGGGCGAGGGAAGCGGGGCTGCCGCCACGTTCCGCTCTCCGGCAGCCGCTCTGCGCGCCGCGCTGGACGTCCAGCGTGCCGTACGCGCGCGCGAGTGGCCGGACGGGCTCGCCCCGCGTGTGCGCATCGCGCTGCACGCGGCCGATCTGAAGCACGGTCTCGAGCGAAACGACGCCGCCCTGGCGCTCGGCCGCTGCTCGCGCCTCGCCGCGATCGCCTGCGGCGGCCAGACACTGGTGCCGCGCGCCATCCGCGAGCTCGTCGTCGACCGGCTACCGGACGGGGTCGAGCTGGTGGACCTCGGCTTGCACCGGCTGCCCGACCTGGGCCTGCCTGAGCACGTCTACGGCGTGGCCGACGGGCCCCAGCCGGAAGCGCCTGACGCGCTGCGCTCGCTCGACACACTGCCGAACAACCTCCCGTACGGGCTGACCAGCTTCGTCGGCCGCGAGCGCGAGCTGGCCGAGGTCGCCGGCGTCCTCGGCGGAGCGCGGGTGCTGACGCTGACCGGGGCGGGCGGCTGCGGCAAGACCCGCCTTGCGCTGCAGGTGGCGGCCGACGCACTCGATCGGTTCCCGGACGGGGTCTGGCGGGTGGAGCTCGCGCCCGTCTCCGACACCGAGAGGGTTGGCCAGGCGGTGGCCGAGGCGGTCGGCGTACGGCCGCATCGCGGCCAGACCGCGCTCGAGGCGGCGGCGGCACACCTGAAGGAGCGACGGACGCTGATCCTGCTCGACAACTGCGAGCACGTGCTGGAGGCTGCGGCAGAGGCCGCGGAGACGCTGCTGAGGGGCTGTCCGGGTGCGACCGTCCTGGCCACGAGCCGTGCTCCGCTCGACCTTTCCGCCGAGACGACCTGGCGCGTCCCGTCGCTTTCACTTCCCGAGGACGGCAGCGGCGAGAGCCCGCACGCGCTGGCCGCCTCGGACGCGGTGCGGTTGTTCATCGAGCGCGCGACCAAGGTGCGGCCGGAATTCACCGAGGCGACCGCGCCGGTGCTCGCCAAGATCTGCTCTGAGCTTGACGGGATTCCGCTCGCGATCGAGCTGGCCGCGGCCCGCGTCCGCCTGCTGTCGGTCGAGCAGATCGCCACGGGCCTATCCGACCGCTTCCGGATACTGACCGGTGGGACGAGGACCGCGTTGCCGCGCCACCGCACGCTGCGCGCGTCCGTCGATTGGAGTCACGCGCTGCTCTCCGACGAGGACCGCACGCTGCTGCGCCGGCTGGGCGTCTTCGTGGGCGGCTTCACGCTCGAGGCCGCGGAGCAAGTCTGCGCGGTGGACGAGCGCGAGCGCTGCGCCATCATCGACGTGCTCGCCTCGCTCGTCGACAAGTCGCTCGTCGTCGTCGAGGAGCGCGGCCGGGTGGCGCGCTACCGGCTGCTCGAGACCGTGCGCGAGTACGAGCTCGAGCTTCTGCGCGAGGCGGACGAGCTCGAAGCGATCCGCGACCGACATTGCGACTTCTTCCTCGCGCTCGCGGAGCGCGTCGCCCCTGCCCTCCTGACTTCGAGCGCGCACCAAGAGCTCGACGCACTGGACGAGGACCGCGCGAACCTGGACGCGGCGCTCGGCTGGGCGACCGAGACCGACGGCGAGCGGGCGCTGAGACTGTGCGCCGCGCTGATCGGGGGCGGGCTCCAGCGCAGGCGCTTCACCGCCCGTGACGCCGCCTGTGCGCGGGCGCTCGAAAAGGCCGGCCCAGAGCCGACCCGGCTGCGCGCTCAGGTCCTCTCCGGGCGTGTGCTGCTGCTCTTTTATGCCGGGCGCCACGAGGAGGCGACGGCGGTGGCGCAGGAAGCCCTCGAGGTCGCCGAGGAGGTCGGCGACCCCGCTGAGATCGGGCGGGCGCTCGAGGCCCTCGGGAAGAACGCGATCGCTACGTCGGACCCGGCTGCGGTGCGTCCCCTCCTGAAGCGCGCCTGCGCGCTCCTGCGGGCGAGCGGGGATGACTTCTCGCTCGTCACGACGACGCAGACCATGGCCTGGGGGCACATGTACCGCGGCGAGTACGAGGAGGGCGAGGCCCTGCTCGAGGAGGTCTTCCCCATCGTCGAGCGATTGGGCAACCCGGAGCTCCTGTGGTGGCACTGGGTCGGCATGGCGCTTCGGCACCAGCACGACGGGGAGACCGAACGATATTTCGAGTTCTGCGAGCGGGGGCTCGAGGCCGCGAGGGAGATCGGCGGCCCCGGCGAGAGCTTTATCCACTCCCAGATAGCGATTGTGGAGCTCGCTCAGGGCCGGACGGCGCAGGCCCTCGCTCGCCTGGAGGCGAGCCGCGAGCGAGCCGTCGCGGCTGGTGCAGGCCTGGCCTTCCTCTCGACGGAGCTCTTGCTCGCGTCGGCCGAGGCCGTGCTCGGCGACCTCGACGGCGCGCGGGCGCGGCTCGAGGCGCTCGCCGCATCGACCGCGGACGGCATCCAACTCGGTTGGATGGCGGCGCAGCTCGCCGACTTCCTGCGTGTCGGCGGCGACGCGGCAGGCGCCGAAGACTGGGCCCGCAAGGGGCTCCAGGTGAACGAGCGGGTGGCGTTCCCACACTGCCTCAGCTGGTGCAAGGAGGTCTTGGGCCGGCTCGCGGCCGATCGTGGCGACTGGAGCGAGGCCGAGGCGTTCTTCCACGAGGCCCTCGCGTTGCGCGCCGAAAAGCAGCAGCGGCTGTGGCTGGCGCAGGGCCTAGATGGGCTCGCGGTGGTCGCGGCGGGGCTTGAGGCGCACGGGGAGGCGACGCGCCTGCTCGGTGCCTCCGCGCGGGCGCGCTCCGACCTCGGGACCGTCCGCTGGGCGCTCGACCAACCGCACTTCGAGGCGCTCGAGCGAGATCTGCGCGTCGAGCTGGGCGACGAGGCGTTCGGCGCCGCATGGGCCGAGGGGTCGCGGCTCACCATCGAGGAGGCGGTGGCCTGGATCCGTCGTGCACGGGGATCGCGCAAGCGCCCGGCGGCCGGGTGGGAGAGCCTTACGCCGACGGAGCTCGAGGTGACCCGCCACGCTGCGGAAGGGCTGACCAATGCAGAGATCGGGAAGGCGATGTTCGTCACCGGCGGGACCGTGAAGACCCACCTCTCGCACATCTACGCGAAGCTCGGCCTGCGCAACCGCGCGGAGCTCACCGCGGAGGCGACGAGGCGCCGCTCGGGCAACTCCGCAGAGGTCTAGGGGGGTCGCGGGAACCGCAGGATCCGCGGGGATCGCGGTGACAGCGGCAAGCGCCAGAGGTGCAGCGTTTGCGGGGCCCAGCGAGGTCATCACACGGGCGCGCTTCGCCGCTGCCAGTACCCTCGCTCCGGTGAGCTACGTCGCCGGCGAGGCCAGGCAGGAGCTGCTCGACACCCTCGGCGACGCGATCGACGAGATCGCTGCCGCGCTCGCCGCCCTCGGTGCGGCCTACGAGCTGCTCAGCACGGCCCCCGCCGACCGGCTCGAGGAGGAGCTGTTCCGGCCCGTCCAGGCCGCGTACGGGCGTGCGAAGAAGACTCACGCCGGCTTCGCGCAGCGGCAGGGCATACCTCCCCGGACGTTCACTCCCGCCACTCCGGGTCCCCCGTCGACGGGCATCAGGGGGTTCGTCGACAGCGCCGTCGACTCAGCCGCGGATGCCGATGCCGTGCTCGTCGAGCTCCAGGACTCGATGGCGCCGGTGGAGGTCGGCGATCCCGAGCTGCGCGCCGGGCTCTCCGAGGTCCGTGAGCTCCTGGGTGACGTGCGCGCGCGTGCGCACGAGTTCGTACGCACGCTCGGCCGCTAGCGCGACCTCGTCGCCAGAGGGGACCTACGGCAGGTTCGCGATGATCGTCTTCGTGAACGTCCCGTCCGGCAGCCCGGTGCCGGACCCCTTCCGGCTCTCCACGTCGTACGAGTACGTGTAGAGCATCACGCCCTTCTTGGTGCCGCCGTCCGGCTCCCACTTGCAGATCGTCTCGACCTCGTCGATCGGCGTGAAGTTGGCCCCGTCCTCGCTCGGCGGCGACCCCGGCGGTCCCATGCAGCTCAGCCCGATCGCGATCTTCTCCGACGAGCCGATCGCGCCCGCGTACACGTCGAAGTTCGAGATCGTCTCGTCGACCCCGGGCCATGGCGTGTAGTCCATCGTCGTCACGAAGTCGAGCTCGGCCGCGAACTGGCCCAGGAACTCGAGCTGCGAATCCCACAGCCCCCAGATCGGAGCGGTCAGGAGCGGGTCGCGCCCGAGCGCGTCGGTCAGGGCCGGCCGGAGGGCCTTCGTCACGTCGAGCAGCGTCTGGCTCGGCTCGAGGTAGCTCGGCTCGTAGTCGAGGTCCACCCCGTCGACCCCCCACTCGACCGCCTGCTGCGCCACTCCGCCCACGAACGCGTCCACGTCCGGCACCGTCCCGAGCTTGGTGTCGTTGATCGAGAACAGCACCTTCGTCCCGTTCGCGCGCACGTCCTTGATCCACCCCTGGATGACCGAGGCCGAATTCGTGGTGCAGAGGAAGTCGAAGTCGAGCGCGTACTGGTCGTCGATCGTCACGAACGCGAGCGGCGCGACGTCGACCTCCGGCGGCATCTCGTTCAGCCCGGGCGACGGCGGCGTGGGCTCCTGCCCGATCCAGTAGTTGACGAAGGTCTCGTTGCTCACGGACCGTCTCCTCTCGCGACTCGGGAAGCCCGATCCTCGCGCCTGGCGCACGGCGCGCGCAACCCCCCATGTGGCGGCACCGCGCGGCCGCGTCTACGGCGCGAGCTCGTGCTTCAGCACCTTGCCGAGAGCATTCCGCGGCAGGGTGTCGACGAAGTGCACGACGCGGGGACGCTTGAAGCCGGCCAGTCGCTCCGCGGCGAAGTCGACGAGCGAGTCGGCCGCGGGGCGCTCGCCGGCGGGGACGACGAACGCGGTGACCACCTCGCCCCACTCGTCCGAGGGCGTGCCCACGACCGCGACCTCGGCCACGTCGGGATGGCCGAGCAGCACGTCCTCGACCTCGCGCGGGTAGACGTTGAAGCCGCCGCTGATGATCAGCTCCTTGGAGCGCCCGAGGATGCGCAGGTACCCGTCCGCGTCGAGGCCGCCGAGATCGCCCGTGCGGAACCAGCCGTCCTCGAAGCTCTCGGCGTTGGCCTCCGGCCGTTCCCAGTACCCGCCGAAGACGTTCGGCCCGCGGAGCTGGATCTCGCCGTCCTCCCCGCCCGCGAGCCGCAGCTCGACGCCGGGCAGCGGAAGGCCGACGCTGCCCGCGCGGCGCTCGCCGTCGTACGGGTTGGAGACGTTCATGATCGTCTCGGTCATGCCGTAGCGCTCGAGCACCTGCTGGCCGCCGCGCTCGGCGAGCGTGCCGTGCAGCTCCGCCGGCAGCGGTGCCGATCCCGACACGCATAGACGGAGCCGCGCGAGCTCGCCCACCCGCGGGGACTGCGCGAGACGGTGGTACATCGTCGGCACGCCGAAGAACATGGTCGCGTCCTGGTCGCCGGCCGCGTCGAGCACGGCATCGACGTCGAAGCGGGGCAGGAGGACCGCCGAGGCTCCCGCCAGCAACGTGCCGTGCAGCCCGACGCACAGCCCGTGGGCGTGGAACAACGGCAGGGCGAGCACGAGCCGGTCGGCCGCCGTCCAGCGCCACGCCAACCCGACGGACTCACTCCCCGCGAGCAGGTTGGAGTGAGTTAGGACCGCTCCCTTGGGACTACCGGTCGTGCCCGACGTGTAGCCGAGCAGCGCGGGGTCGCCGGGGTCGGCGGCGTCGAGCACGGCGGGCTCGCGATCCGGCAGGTCGACCTCGGGCCCGACCACCACCGTCTCCTGTCCGGCGGCGGCGCGGATCCAGCCGGCGCGGTCGGGGTCGTCCACGAGCGCGGCCTTCGGACGCGAGTCGCTGACCACGTGCGTGACCTCCCGCTCCCGGTAGGCGGTGTTCGTCGGCACCACGACGATGCCGGAGCGCAGCGCGGCCACGTGCGCGACGACCAGCTCCAGCGAGGACTCGGCGCTGAACAGCATCCGGTCGCCCGGCTCGAGCCCCGCCGCCTGGAGCCGGCCGGCGACCCGCCGGGTCGCGTCCTCGAGCTGATGCGCGTCGATCCAGCCGCGCTCGCGATCGTGCAGGATCGGAGCCGACGGGGCGCTCGCCCACACCTCAGCCCAGGCGGCGGGCAGGCTCCCCTTGGCGGTGAGGTCGACGTCCTCGGCGCGAACGCCCGCGGGCAGGTGCGCCTCCCAGCTGACGGTCATCGCGCGGCACTCTACGCCCGTGGGACGCGGTGCGGCCGGGCCGGGCTCAGCGCGCGACGTCGCGCGTGAACGCCGCGGTGCGCACGATCCCGTCGACCTTGAACTGGAGGAACAGGCGGTAGCGGCCGTCGGTGGGGAACTCGGTCGCGAAGGCGATCGGTCCCCCGGTGGAGCCCCCGCCGTGCCCGCCGCCCTCGTGACCCGCGCCGCCCTCGACGGGGTGCACGTGCAGGTAGGCGAGGTCGCCCTCGCGCAGCGCCACGAGGTGCCCGCGCGCGCCGAGGTAGGGATCGACCTCGACGGGCTTGCCGCCGTGCATGACCTCGAACTCGAGCTCCGACTCCTCGCCGGCCGACGAGGCCCCGCTCGCCAGCATCACCTCGAAGCCGCCGCCCGCCGAGGCCTCCGCGCGCGGCGCCGGGATCGGCTCCCACGCCGTCGCACCGTCGACCGCCAGGTCGGACGCGAGCGTGTGGTTGCGGCCGTCGCGCTTGAAGTCGGCGAAGACGCGATAGCTGCCGGCCTCGTCAAGCGTGAGCGGCGTCGACCACGTGCCGTCGGCGGCCATGGTGGGATGGAGGTGCTGGAAGCCGGTCATGTCGCGGCGGACCACGATCAGGTGCATGCGCTTCTCGTGCTCGACCTCGAAGTCGCGCACGGCGGCACCGTCGGAGCCGAGGATCCGGTAGCTCAGCCGCGACCCCGTGCCGCGCGGCATCTCCGCGCGCTCCAGCTCGAGCTTCATGCCGTCCTCGCTCACGGCGAGCCCGCGGACGGCGTCCTGCTCCTGCTCGTGCCCCCGCTCGCCGCTCATCGCCGAGTGCCCTCCGCCGTGGCCGCCGCCGGAGTCGTCGCCGCTCACCAGGTCGCCGATCAGCACCGCGGAGCCGAACACGAACGCGACCGCCGCGAGCGCGCCGACCACCCGCACGTCCGGCCCGCCGTGAATCCCGGTCTCGTGCACCGCCGAATGGCCCTTGCCGCGTGCGATCAGCCAGCGGTTGAGCGGGAAAGCGAAGCTCCCCGCGATCACGAGCGCGACCGAGAGGGAGGCCCAGAACAGGAGCTCGTCGAGCCCGGCCTCCATCGCCCCCGGGATCACGACCATGAGCGCGTTGTCCACGACCTCCATCACCGCGATGCTGGCCGTGTCCGATGCGAGCGCGATCGGCACCACCGCGCCGAGCGCGAGGCCCGCGCGCAGCAGCGGCACGCTCGTGAGCGTGTAGCCGAACACGAAGGCGAGCGCGACGGCCAGAAGGATCGTGCCGAGGTTCGAGAAGCCGAGCGCGGTCCCGATGACCATGCCCAGGATCTCGCCGATCGCGCAGCCTGTGAGGCAGTGGAGCGTGGCGCTCAGGGCCACGCTGGACAGGGCGCGGCCGGAGGTCGGCATCTCGTGGTGCCCGTTCATGCCGACCCGAAGCGGCGCAGCCGCAGCGCGTTGAGGACCACCGACACGCTCGAGAGCGCCATCGCCGCGCCCGCGATCAGCGGGTTGAGCAGGCCGGCCGCGGCGAGTGGCAGGGCGGCGACGTTGTAGCCGAACGCCCAGCCGAGGTTCTGCTTGATCACGGTCAGCGTCCGGCGCGAGAGCCGGATCGCGTCGACGGCCGCGCGCAGGTCGCCCGAGACGAGCGTCAGGTCCGAAGCCTCGATCGCGACGTCGGTCCCGGTGCCGATGCTGAGGCCGAGGTCGGCTGCCGCCAGCGCCGGCGCGTCGTTGACGCCGTCTCCGACCATCGCCACCACGTGGCCCTCGGCCCGGAGGCGTTCGACAACCTCGGCCTTGCCGGACGGGAGCACCTCCGCGATCACGTCTTCGATCCCGACCTCCGCGGCGATCGCCCGTGCGGTCGTCTCGTTGTCGCCGGTCAGGAGGATTGGCCGCAGTCCGAGCTCGCGCAGCCGGCGGATCGCCCCGGCGCTCGTGGGCTTCACCGAGTCGGCCACCACGAGCACGGCGCGCGCCGCGCCCGCCCAGCCGGCCACGACCGCGGTGCGCCCGCGCGCCTCGGCGTCGCGCAGCGCCGTCGTGAGGGCGGCGGGAAGCGCGAGTCCGCGCTCGGCGAGCAGCGCCGGGCGCCCGACGATCACGGCGCGGTCCTCGACCGTCCCCTCGACCCCGAGCCCGGCGACGTTCGCGAAGTCCCGCACGGGCGCCAGCTCGCCGAGCTCGCCGCGAGCGGCGTCCGCGATCGCGCGGGCGATGGGGTGCTCGGACGCGTCCTCGACGGCACCCGCGACGCGCAGCGCCTCCGCCCGATCGACGCCCTCCGCGAGCGCTACGTCCACGAGGGTCATCCGGCCGGTCGTGACGGTGCCGGTCTTGTCGAGCACGATCGTGTCGACCCGCCGGGTGGCCTCGAGCACCTCGGGCCCCTTGATCAGCAGGCCGAGCTGCGCGCCGCGCCCGGTCCCCACCATGAGCGCGGTGGGAGTCGCCAGCCCGAGTGCGCACGGGCAGGCCACGATGAGTACGGCCACCGCGGCGGTCATCGCGAAGCCGAGGCCCTCGCCCGCGCCGAGCCAGAAGCCGAGCGCGCCGATCGCGAGCAGGATCACGCCCGGCACGAACACGCCCGCGACGCGGTCGGCGAGCCGCTGCACCGGAGCCGTCCCCGACTGCGCGTCGGTGACCAGCCGGGCGATCTGGGCGAGCGCGGTGTCCGCGCCGACCCGCGTGGCGCGCACGACGATGCGCCCGCCGGCGTTCACCGTCGCGCCCGCGACCTCCGCGCCGGGCTCGACCTCCACGGGCACCGACTCGCCGGTGAGCATCGACATGTCCACCGCGGAGCGGCCCTCCTCGACCACGCCGTCGGTCGCGACCTTCTCCCCTGGACGCACGACGAAGCGGCTGCCGGGCCGGAGTTGCTCGACCGGCACGCGGCGCTCGGAGCCGTCGGCCTCCAGCAGCGCGGCGTCCTTGGCGCCGAGCTCAAGCAGCGCCTCGAGTGCGGCGCCCGCGCGGCGCTTGGCGCGCGCCTCGAAGTAGCGCCCCGCGAGGATGAAGGTGGTCGCGACCGACGCCACCTCGAGGTAGATCTCGTGCGTGCCGCCGCGCGCGTCGGGGATCAGGTCGAGCGACATCGTCATCCCGGTCTCCCCGGCGTCGCCGAGGAAGAGGGCGTAGAGCGACCAGGTCCAGGCCGTGAGCACGCCGACGCTGACGAGCGTGTCCATGGTCGCCGCGAAGTGGCGGAGGTTCGCCCACGCCGCGCGGTGGAACGGCCAGGCGCCCCACAGGACGACCGGGGTCGCGAGCTGGAGCACGAGCCACTGCCAGCGATCGAACTGGAGCGCGGGGATCATCGACAGCGCCAGGACCGGGGCCGACAGGAGCGCCGTCACGATCAGCCGCCGGCGCAGGGGCGCGGTGTCGTCGCGCTCCGGCTCGTCGGCGCCGGGCTCGTCCTCGGGCAGCACGGCCTGGTAGCCGACGGCCTCCACCGCCGCGACGAGGTCGGTGGTCTCGACGGCCGCGGGGTCGTAGTCGACCGTGGCCCGCTCCGTCGCGTAGTTCACGCTCGCGCTGACGCCGTCGAGCTTGTTGAGCCTGCGCTCGATGCGGTTCGCGCACGACGCGCAGGTCATGCCCGCGATCGGCAGCTCGAGGTGTTCGGCGGTCTCCGGCATCAGGCTACGTCGTAGCCCGCCTCGTCGATGGCCGCCACGACCGCGTCGCGGCTCACCTCGCCGCGCACCGTCACGGTCTTCGCGTCGAGATCCACATCCACGCCCTCCACGCCCGCGACCTGCGTCAGCTCGGCGGTGATGGCGGTGCTGCAATGCCCACAGCTCACGCCGGGGACGCTGTAGGTGGTGGTGTCGCTCGTCATCTCGGGCTCCTATACGGGGAGGGGGTATGACCGGGGAGCGGAGACTAGCATACCCCCCACCCGTATGCTAGGTTCGACTCCCACGCCCCCTCGGAGAGAACTCGAATGGCCACTGAATCCAGCACTCCCAGCCGCGGCTACAGCGCCACGAAGGACCAGCTCGTGAAGCGCCTGCGGCGCATCGAGGGCCAGGTGCGCGGCATCGAGCGCATGGTCGAGGACGACCGCTACTGCATCGATGTCGTCACGCAGATCACCGCGATCCAGGCGGCGCTCGACAAGGTCTCGCTCGGCCTGCTCGACCAGCACGCGCGCCACTGCGTCGTGGACGGCCACGGCGAGGGCGGCCCGGAGGAGCTCACCGACGAGCTGATGGGCGCGGTGGCGCGGCTGATGCGCCGCGGCTGAGCCGCGGCGCCCGCCCGCCGCCTAGCGCCTGCGCCGGCTCTGGCTGATCTGCGCCGTCACGCGGGTCTTCCCGCGTACCTCGCGCGCGCGAACGCGTAGCTTCAGCGTCCCCGGCTTCAGGCCGGTGAGCCGGAAGCTCTGGTACGTGTCGCCCGCGAAGCCCTGCACGCGCAGGCCGTGCCGCCCGCCGCGCTTGCCGCTCTTCAGCAGCCGCCGCAGCGACTTCGCCCGGATCCGCTGGACCACGTCGCCGTCGTCGTCCTCGACGGCCATCTCGTCCACGTCGATGTCGTCGTCCTCGTCGTCCCAGCTCACCACCACGTCGGCGGAGTGCGCGTCCTCGTCGAGCTCCTCGTCCCACTCGGCGAGCTCGTCCTCGTCCTCGTCGGCCTCGGGGTCGTCGGTGACGATCGCGTCGAGGGTGGCGATGTCGATGTCGCAGTTGAGCACCGAGTCGATCCCGTTCAGCACCTGCTGGAGCTCACCCTCGTCGACCGACGGGAAGTAGCGCCCGCCGGTCTCGCTCGCGATCCGCTGGAGCCGCCCGGCGTCGCCGCCGCGGCGGCCGATGCCGAGCCCGATCACGTACGTCGGCGGGCCGTTCAGGTGCCCGAGCGCGTACGTCCCCTCGTTGTGGCCGCCGTCGGTCAGGAAGATCCGCGCGGCGGCTCCCGGGTTCTCGTCGGCCATCACGGCGAACGCGGCGTTGTAGTTCGTGCCGCCGTTGTCGGCCTGGAGCTCGCGCTCGATCAGCGCAAGCAGCTCGTCCTGCTCCTGGCCGGCCTCGACCTCGAGCGGCGGGAAGAGCTGGTCGGCGGTCGAGCCGAACTCCACCGCGCCGAGCGTCTCGCCCTGGTTGCGCGGCTTGGTCAGCAGGATCTCGAGGGCGAGCCGGCGCAGCACCTCCGGGTCGGTCGCCTCCATCGAGCCCGAGTCGTCGATGATCGCCTCGACGTTGCGGGCGGCCACGCACTTGTCCTCCTGGACCTCCTCGGTCTCGCCCGGGTCGGGCGGCGGAGCGTCGGGCTCGGGCCGCGGCCCGTAGACCACGTAGGCCGCACCGGTGGGCTCGCGCTCGGGCGCGCCCGCCTCCGGCTCGCCGGGCTCGCCCGTGGCGGGGTCGCGCGCCGGCGGCTGGCCGTTGCGGTTGTAGACGCTGCCGAGCAGCACGTCCGGGCCCCCGTCGCCGTTCATGTCGCCGATTCCCGCGACCGAGCGCGATGTGACGTCGCCCGGCTCCGCACCCGCGATCCGCACGCCGCGCGGCCCGAGTGCCGACAGGTCGACATCCGAGTTCTCGGCGCGGCCGAAGACCACGTACGACGCGCCCGCGTTCTGCCGCGAAAACGGGTTGGCGAGCGGGGCGGCGATGACGATGTCGCCGAGCCCGTCGCCGTCGAAGTCGCCCGCCGACGCGATCGTCGCGCCGGTCTGGTCGCCGGCGTTGGCGCCGTCGATCCGCCAGCCGTTGCCGCCCTGCACCGCGTCGAGCGGCAGCGAGCCGGCCTCCTTGCGGCCGTAGACGATGTAGACGGAGCCGGAGTTGCGCAGGGCGCCGCGGTCGGCGAGCTGGCCGCCGACGGCGAAGTCGGGGATGCCGTCGGCGTTCGTGTCGCCCACGGGTGCGACCGCGCCGCCCGCGGCCTCGGTCGAGGGCTGGTCGCCGGGGCCGCCGGTCTCGCCGCCGTGCAGCTCGTAGCCCTGGTCGCCGAGGTTGGCGAGGTCGACCGTCGCGGTCGACGACTTGCCCCAGACCGCGTACGCGGTGCCGGCGAAGCCGCTCTCGTCCGGGCTCGTGTACGGCGCGCCGAGCAGGACCTCGTCGCGGCCGTCACCGTTCATGTCCGGCGATCCCGCGACCGACCAGCCGGCGTTGCCGTTCTGCGCGCCCTCCAGCCGGTAGCCGCCGGAGCCGAGCGAGGCGAGGTCAACGTCGGCCGGCACCTTCGAGCCGAACACCACGTACGCGGTGCCGGCGTCGGCGCGACCGCCCACGTCCACGCGCGGGGCGCCCACGAGCAGCTCGCGAACCGAGTCGCCGTTGAGGTCGGCCACGCTCGAGACCGCGAAGCCGGCGCCGTCGCCCGCCGCGGCTCCGGCGATCCGGTAGCCCGCGCCGGCGAGCGCGGCCAGGTCGACCGGGCCGGCGCCCTTCTTGCCGAAGACCACGTAGGCCGCGCCCGAGTCGGTCGCGTCGGTGGCGCGGTCGGCGTTCGGGGCGCCGACGACGACGTCGGCCAGGCCGTCGCCGTTGACGTCGCCCGCGGAGGCGACCGCCGAGCCGGCCTCGTCGCCCGCGGCCGCGCCGTCGATGCGGAAGCCGCCGTCGCCGAGGTTCGCGAGGTCGATGGGGGCCTTGTCGGTGCGGCCGAACACCACGTACACCGCGCCGGCGCGCTCGCGCCCTGCGGCGGACGCGCGCCGCGCGCCCACCAGCATGTCGGGGCGGCCGTCGCCGTTCACGTCGCCCGCGGCGCCCACCGCGTAGCCGGTCTCGCTGCCCGCGGGCAGGCCGTCGATCACCACGTCGGCGCCGTCGAGCAGGTCGAGCGTGCCCGATTGCGGCAGCGGCGCGCCACTCACCGCCGTCACCCCGACGGCCGAGGCCGCGCACATCAGCCCGACGATCACGATCCGGCCACGCCGCTTCAACATTCGATTCCCCCGTTCCCCGTCCGCCCTTGGCGGGCAATGTACGCCTCCGAACACCACTTTGGCGCATTAGATGCGGTGACCCGCACCGTTTTACCGCGCGCGCCGAGCGGGTACGGGAGCGGCATGGACGACGATCAGATGGAGCGCTTCGGCGAGGCGGTCGAGCAGAAGAAGCAGGAGTCGAGGGAGCGGTCGGAGCAGACGCGGGACGAGCCGGGCTCGCCTGGCGCCGTCGACGGCGACCAGCCGGATCTCGTCGAGCAGGGTCCCCAGGACGTGCGCGACGAGCGCAAGAAGAACAGCGGCCACGGCAAGGTGACCGCCGACAAGTGGAACCAGTAGCCCCGCGCGGCTACTGCGGCTGGATCAGGCCTCGGGCGTGAGGTAGAACAGCTCGGCCGAGACATCGGCCTCGGTGTCCATCCCGCTGACGAACGCGCGGACCTGGCGCCCGGTGATGCGCTCGATGGCCGCTCGGAAGTCCGCCTCGCGCGCGTGCTGGAAGAACATGCGGACATCGCGCAGCCGCTGGTGCTCGCCGAGGTCGGCCAGGCTGCGCTCGGCAGGGGTGAGCGAGTCCTCCAGGGTGCAGAGGATGGCGTCCGGACCCGCGTAGCTGGTGCGCGCCTTGGTCGGCCCGCGTCCGAACAGCTCCTTGTACATGTGCACCATCTCGTTCGAGATCTGCATCTGGAGCGAGTGTGAGACCTCGCCCGGGACATCGTGCTGCTGCTGTGCCATGGCCGTCCTCCCGCGCATCCCTCTGAGGTGAGCCGCGCGGAAGGGGGAGGGACTGAGAGCCAGGCGAGCGGTTCGTGCACCTCCACGGTAGTCGCTCTCGCGACCCGTGTCCCGGTTTCCGCGGCCCGCGCGCGGGTACCGGCGGAGCGATGGCTCCGCGCTCGATCTGGAACGGAACGATCGCCTTCGGGCTGGTGGCGGTCCCGATCAAGCTCTACAGCGCCACCGAGTCCAAGACCGTCCACTTCCACGAGCTCCACCGGCGCGACGAGGCGCGCATCGAGCACCGCCGCTTCTGTTCGAAGGAGGACAAGGAGGTCGACAACGAGGAGATCGTCAAGGGCTACGAGGTCTCCGAGGGCGAGTACGTCGTGCTCAGCAAGGACGAGGTGGCCGGGGCCGACCCGAGCCGCGGCAAGGTGATCGAGATCGAGCACTTCGTCGCGGCGGACGAGATCGACCCCGTCTACTACGACCGCGCCTACTACGTCGGCGCGCAGGACGACGGCGAGGCCGCCTACCGCGTGCTCCACGGGGCGCTCGAGCGCGCGGAGCGCGTCGGGATCGGGCGCTTCGTCTTCCACAACAAGGAGCAGCTCGTGGCGCTGCGAGCGCTCGACGGCCTGCTCGGCCTGCACACCATGCGCTTCGACGACGAGGTGGTCGACGGCAAGGACCTCGACGTGCCGAGCCCGCAGAAGAAGCCGAGCAAGCGGGAGGTGGAGATGGCGGGGACGCTCGTCTCGTCGCTCGAGACCAAGTTCAAGCCGGAGAAGCACGAGGACACCTATCGCGACGCGGTCATGAAGGTGATCGACCGCAAGGCGAGCGGCAAGGAGGTCGAGCTGCCGGACCGCCACCATCCGGAGCTCGCGCCCGACCTGCTGATGGCCGCGCTCGAGGCGAGCGTCTCGAAGGGCAAGGGCTGACGTGGCGCGCTCGATCTGGAACGGCTCGCTCAGCTTCGGGCTGGTGAACGTGCCGGTCGCGCTGTTCAGCGCCGTGCGCGACGAGGGCGTGCACTTCCGCCAGCTCCACGAGAAGGACGGCGCGCCGATCGACACGCGCCGGTACTGCTCGGACGAGGACGTCGAGGTGCCGTGGGAGGAGATCGTCCACGGCTACGAGGTGAGCAAGGGCAAGTGGGTCACGCTGAGCGACGAGGAGCTCGCGTCCGCGGAGCCGCGCAAGACGCGCACCATCGACATCGAGGAGTTCGTGGACCTCGCCGAGGTGGACCCGATCTACTTCGACCACCCGTACTTCCTGGTCCCCCCCGACAGCGAGGGAGCCGCGCGGGCCTATCGGCTGCTCGTGGAGGTGATGGAGGGCAGCGACAAGGCCGCCATCGGCCGCTTCGTGCTGCGCACCAAGGAGTACCTGGTCGCGCTGCGCGTGCGCGATGGCGCGCTCACCCTCACCACGATGCTCTTCCACGACGAGGTGCGGCCCACCAAGGGGATCGCGCCGTCGAAGGCCAAGAAGACGGCGCCGGCCAAGGAGGAGCTCGACCAGGCTGTTGCGCTGATCGAGGCGCTGACGACGGAGTTCGACCCGTCGAGCTACCGCGACCGCCATCGCGAGCGGCTGCTGAAGATCATCCGCGACAAGAAGAAGGGGCGGAAGATCAAGCTGCCGGAGCCCGACGGCGAGCCGGAGGCGATCCCGGACCTGATGGCCGCGCTCGAGGAGAGCCTGGCGAAGGCGAAGTCGAAGGCGAAGGCGTAGGGCGAGGCCGGCGGAGCTGGCGTGCGCGGCCCGCACGGTCCGTACGATACGCCTGCATGGCCGGTCTGAACGGGGGTGATCCGGCCGCTGCGGGAAGGATTCGCGCGGCGGCCATGGAGGCGTTCGCGGCGTACGGCGACGCCGTGTCGATCCGCGCCATAGCGGACGCCGCCGGGGTCTCCCCGGGCCAGGTCCAGCACCACTTCCCGACGAAGGCCGAGCTGCGCGAGGCCGTCAACGAGCACGTGCTCTCGATCGCGGCGGGCGCGTTCGCCGGCCTCGACGGCGAGAACGGCGACGTGTTCGAGAACCTCGCGCAGCGCGTCACGAGCATCATGCGCGAGCACCCCGACGCGCTCCTCTACGTCGCGCGCGCGGCCGTGGACGGCGACCCGGGCGGCCTCGGCATCTTCGACGGGTTCATGGCGGTCGCGACGACCCAGCTCGAGGGGCTCGCGGCCGACGGCCGGCTAGACCCCGACCTCGACCTCGGATGGGCCGCCCTGCACGTCGTGATCTTCAACCTCGCCACCGTGCTGTTCGAGCACGCGATCGAGAGCCATCTCCCCGAGCCACTGCGCTCGCCGGAGGGAGTCGCGCGCTGGCACGCGGCCGACACCGAGCTGTTCCGGCGCGGCTTCCTGCGCGCCAAGGCAGCGCGCGGCTAGCGCTGCGCGCCGCCGCCCTCCTACCGCATGGACAAACGCCGTCCGCGATTTTTGGACACCCGCACAAGGGCGCACGACCCCCGCTGGCGGTAGCTTCCAGGCGACACTTGAATCCAGCACCCGTACGCGCGCCTGGCCTGCCCGGGCGCGCTCCGCGTCAGGAGCCGCCTCTATGCCGAAGATTCGCCAGCACAACGTCACCGCAGCCAGGTGGAGCGCCAACGGCGGGAGCCTGGGCGCGGTCGACCTGACCAAGGACGCGAGCTACCCGTTCGGGCAGAACGTCTTCTCGATCGAGGTTCAGCGCGAGCGCCTGCCGCAGGACGTCTGCGATCGCCTCCAGGGCACCCTCGAGAAGGGCGCCGCCCTCGATCCCTCGCTCGCCGACGAGGTCGCGCGCGGGATGAAGGAGTGGGCCCTCGAGCGGGGCGCCACCCACTACACGCACGTCTTCCAGCCGCTCACCGGCCTCACGGCCGAGAAGCACGACTCGTTCTTCTCCCCGACCGGCGACGGCAGCGCGCTCGCGAAGTTCTCCGGCAAGGAGCTGATCCAGGGCGAGCCCGACGCGTCCTCGTTCCCGACCGGCGGCGTGCGCGCGACCTTCGAGGCCCGCGGCTACACGGCCTGGGACCCGACCAGCCCGGCCTTCATCCTCGAGAACCCGAACGGCGCCCTGCTCTGCATCCCGACGGCATTCGCGTCGTGGACCGGCGAGGCGCTCGACGCGAAGATCCCGCTGCTGCGCTCGATGGACGCGCTGTCGCGCTCCGCGATCCGGGCTCTGCGGCTGCTCGGCGACGACCAGGCCGAGCGCGTGTTCACCACGGTCGGCCCGGAGCAGGAGTACTTCCTCGTCGACGAGCAGTACTTCTTCGAGCGCCCCGACCTCGTCACGACCGGCCGCACGCTGTTCGGCGCGCAGCCGGCCAAGGGCCACGAGCTCGACGACCACTACTTCGGGGCTATCCCCGAGCGCGTGCTCGCGTTCATGATGGACTCGGAGCTCGAGCTGGCGAAGCTCGGCGTGCCGGTCAAGACCCGCCACAACGAGGTGGCACCCGGCCAGTACGAGATCGCCCCGATCTTCGAGAACTCGAACGTCGGCTCCGACCACCAGCAGCTCACGATGCAGGTGCTCCAGAACGTGGCCCGCAAGTACGGCCTCGTCTGCCTGCTGCACGAGAAGCCGTTCGCGGGCGTGAACGGCTCGGGCAAGCACAACAACTGGTCGATGGGCACCGACACGGGCCACAACCTGATGGAGCCCGGCGACACCCCGGCGGAGAACCTGAACTTCCTGTTCTTCTGCGCCGCGGTGGTCAAGGCGGTGGACAAGCACCAGGGCCTGCTGCGCGCGTCGGTCGCGAACATCGGCCAGGACCACCGGCTCGGCGCGAACGAGGCGCCCCCGGCGATCATCTCGATCTTCCTCGGCGGCGAGCTGGAGAGGATCTTCGACGCGATCACGAGCGGCGAGGGGGACCCGAACACGCCGGCCTCGTTCCTCAACCTCGGCACCGACGTGCTGCCGCCGCTGCCGAAGCACGGCGGCGACCGCAACCGCACCTCGCCGTTCGCATTCACCGGCAACAAGTTCGAGTTCCGCGCGCTCGGGTCGAGCATGTCGCTCGCGTTCCCGAACACCGTGCTGAACACGATCGTGGCCGAGGCGATCGACGAGCTGGCCGACCAGCTCGAGCCGAAGCTCTCGGGCGGCGACCTCGGTGCGGCCGTGACGGAGGTCGTGAAGGACGCGTACTCGGGGTCGAAGCGGATCATCTTCGGCGGCGACAACTACGCCGACGAGTGGCACGCCGAGGCCGAGTCGCGCGGGCTGCTCAACCTGCGGACCACGCCCGAGGCTCTGCCCGAGGTGATCTCCGAGCAGACGATCGGCACGTTCGAGAAGTACGACGTGCTGAGCCACCGCGAGCTCGACTCGCGCTTCGAGGTCTGGGTCGAGCAGTACACGATCCGGGCGAACATCGAGGCGGAGACGGCGGCCACGATCGCGCGCACGATGCTGCTGCCGGCGGCGTTGCGGCACATCGCGCTGATCGAGGCGGCGGGCATCGACACGCTCGCGGCCGAGACGCGCGCGCTGACCGAGCGGTTCGCCAACTCGATTGCCGACCTCGAGGCAGCGAACGCCTACCCCGACGGGGTGGAGGGCATCCAGCTCGCAGAGTACGCCCGCGACAGCCAGCTCACCGCGCTCGCCGCGGTGCGCGAGATCGCGGACCTGCTCGAGAAGGTGGTGGCCGACGACCTCTGGCCGCTGCCGAAGTACTCCGAGATCCTGTTCATCAAGTAGCCGCTGCGGCGGGGCGTCCGGGCGGGCGCCCCGCTACTGCTACTGCGTTTTCTGGCACTCGGGAGCAGCGGCGGCCGCCTGGACCTCTGGCGGAACGTCCTCGTCGGCCACGCGTTTGCGGGTCTTCTCGAACTTCTCCGGGGTGTCGTAGCCGTGCTTCTTCTCGAGCTGGTCCGCGATGCAGCGGCACAGCGCGAGGTCCTTGTCGTCGCCCTCGTGGCCCTTGTGGCAGTCGTCGACCAGCGCCTTCTTGGCGTCAGCGAGCGTGGCGGGGCTGTCGCTGCCGTCGCCGTCCTCGCCGCAGCCGGCGGCGATCGACAGCATGAGAGCGCAGAGGATGGCGAGCAGCCTGGGCGTCACGGTGAGAAGAAGTTCGCCAGGAGGGCGGCGATCTCCTCCGGCGCCTCCTCCTGGAGGAAGTGCCCGCACTGCGGCAGCGCCGTGACCTCGGCGCCAGGCACGTCGCGCTTCACGCGCGCCATGGTCTCGGCGACGTCCGGCAGGA
>DASVPL010000296.1:0-11730 GCA_036382905.1 Thermoleophilaceae bacterium
CCGTCCGGGCGCTCAGGCTTCCGGGGTCCTCGCGCCCCGTCCTCAGCGACCCGAGCAGCGTGCTGAGCGGCATGCCGTGGATGTACTCCGCCGTGAGCACGCGCTTCCCGCTGAGGTCCGGATACGCGCGCGGGATGCGCATGATCTCGCTGTCCGCCGCGAGCTCGCGGAGCTTCTGCATGTTGGCCAGCTCGCGCTCGAGGTCGAGCTCCTGGAGCATCCAGGCGCGCAGCTCGGTCACCAGCTCGCGCGGCTCGACAACGAGCGGTACACGCGCGAGCTCGAGCACCCGCGCGATCGTCCGCGCGCGGCCCAGGTCGCGCCGCACCGCCTCGCGCACGCCGGGCCGCTGCACCTTGACGACCACCTCACCGCCACCGTGGAGCCGGGCGCGGTGCGCCTGCGACAGCGAGCCGGCCGCGAGCGGCTTCGCGTCGATCTCGGCGAAGGCGTGGCCGATCTCGCCGAGCTCGTCCTCGATGATCGCGCGCGCCTCCTCCCACGGGAACGGCGGGACCCGGTCGAGCAGCCGCAGGAGCTCGTCGCAGTACTCCTGCGGGATGAGGTCGGGCCGCAGCGCGAGGTACTGCCCGACCTTCACGAAGGTCGGGCCCAGGCGCTCGAGCAGCTCGCGGAGGCGCTCGGGGCCGGCCATCGGGCAGAGCGTACGCGCGCCCCTCGCGCGCGCGCCCGCGCGCGAGAGAGATTGCAGCTTTTGTTCAGCCCGGGCGCGTAGGAGCACCCGGATGCGCGCGGCGGTGTGGCGTGGGGCGCTCTTCGGGTGTGATCCGGCCAACCGCACCGCAAGGAGCTACTTCGTGAGCGACAACCTGAAGCGCTGGGCCCCGCTGCCGATCTGCGGAGTGACGCCTTGCACGTCCTGATCGTCCTCGCTCCGATCCGGCCCGAGAAGGAGAGCAGGCTGCGCGAGGTTCTGACCGAGATGCAGAGCGATCCGGCCGGCAACCCGTACCTGCGGCTCGGCGAGAGCCCGAGCACGCACTTCGCGCGCTGGGTGATCGTCGACGAGGAGGACACCGGGCCGCGTCTCCTGTTCGTGGCGAACTACGACGGCGTGATCGGGCCGTACCTCGACGAGCTCGTGGCCGCGGGCCCCGGGATGGACAGGCTCTGGAGCGCCTGCGAGGGCTACGCCGGCAAGGCGCATTTCCAGTCGTTCGTCCGCGAGCACTACCTCAAGCCGCGCGGCGTCTACATCGCCTTCCCGGGGCGCACGGTCGAGCAGATTCACAACGCGATCGCCATCAGGCAGCAGATCGAGTCGTTCCTGGACCTGCCCGAGGTCGGCTCGTACCTGAGCGGCATCGGGATCGAGCGGTTCCTCCAGCGGCTCGAGCAGCAGCCGAAGTCGATCCCGCCGGCGGATCGGGTGGCGCGCGCCGTCAACGACATCGCCGCCAACGTCGGAGGCGCGGTGCACGCGACGGCGCTGCGCTGGTTCCTCGACTTCGCGGCCGCGTTCGCCCGGATGGGGCAGGCGAAGACCTGGCCGAAGGTCCACGGCGGCTGCTCGCCGGAGCCGCAGCGCAGGCGCGAGACCGAGCAGGCGATCCAGGGCGTTCCCGTGAGCGGCGACGTGGTTCAGAACGGAATGACCACGGTCACCCACATCCGCCCGGAGAAGCTGGCCCGCGCGCGCCTCGCCCTCCTCGGGACGAGCGCCCTGAGCCGGTTCGGCTGGCCGCCGGGCGAGTTCGCCAACGTGGGCACGCTGCACTGGTTCGCGTGGGCCCTGCCGGACAACGGCAAGCGGCTGCTGTTCATCAGCACCTTCGACGGTTCCTGGCAGAACTACATGCAGGACTTCATGGACAAGCTCGTCTGGGGACTGGATGCCCTCTACGGGAACACGGACGGCTACCCGGCGGCGGGGATGAAGGACACCGCCGCGTTCACGGACTACATCCTCGCCCACCAGTACGCGCCGCAGGTCGTGTACGGCGCCTATCCCCAGGAGAGCGTGATGAACCTGATCCGCGACGAGGACATCGCCAGCGCGGCGCCCGGCCCGGCCATGCCGGCGGTCAGGAGGTGGCTCCAGTGGCTGTGAGCAACGGCGGCGGGGGGACGGCTCGGGTGGCCGTGAGCGACGCGCCGAGCGTTGCCGCCGCGCTCCTGCCGGAGGCCGACCGCCGCGAGATCCAGGGGATGATCACGACCGGCTGGGGGCATCTGCCCCGCGCGGGCTTCGTGTTCCTGCGCCTCGGTGAGCCGCAGCGCGGGCGCGACTGGCTGCAGACGATCCTGCCGCAGGTCACGACCGCCGCGCCGTGGACGAAGGACGAATCGGGCGCGAAGCTGCGCCCCGAATCGGTTCTGAACGTGGCGTTCAGCTACGCCGGGCTCGAGCGACTCGGCCTGCCGGAGGAGGGCCTCGCAACGTTCCCGACCGAGTACGCGGTCGGGATGCCCGCGCGTGCGGCGATCCTCGGCGACCACGGTGAGAGCGCTCCGTCGCGCTGGCAGTTCGGCGGGTCCGAGACGGAGCCCCTCCACGCCGCGCTCGTCGTCTACGCGACGGACGAGGGCACGCTCGACCAGCGCCTCGAGGAGCTGCGCGCGGACATCGCGTCGCACGACCTCGAGGAGGTCAGAGTCGAGCGCGGCGCGCGCCACGACCGCAGCCGTGAGCACTTCGGCTTCGCCAACGACGGCATCTCGCAGCCGGGGATCGAGGGGGTCCGCAGCGAGGACGTGCCCGGTCCGTACGTGGTGCGTACCGGCGAGATGATCCTCGGTCACCTGAACGAGCGCGACGTCTATCCGGTCAGCCCGGCGGTCGCGGCGCGCCACGATCCGAAGGGGCTCCTGCCGGAGTTCCCCGGCGGCGCGCTGCCCGACTGCCGTGACCTCGGCCGCAACGGCTCGTTCCTGGTCTACCGCAAGCTCGAGCAGGACGTGGCGGGCTTCTGGCGCTTCCTCCAGGCGCACTGCTCGGCCGCCGGGTCGGGCCGCACGCGGCTCGAGCACGAGATGGTCGAGCTCGCCTCCAAGTTCATGGGCCGCTGGCCGACCGGCGCGCCGCTGGTCCTGTCGCCGGACTCCGACGACCCGTCGCTCGCCGAGGCGAACGACTTCATGTACCGGGCGGACGACCCCACCGGCCTCTCCTGCCCGATCGGTGCGCACATCAGGCGCGCCAACCCGCGCGACTCGCAGCTCCACATCAGCGACACGCCGGATGAGTCGATGCGGGCCACGAACCAGCACCGGATCATCCGCCGCGGCATCCCGTACGGCCCGTTCCTCTACCCGGAGCGCGAGATAGAGCTGGGCAACGCGCCGGTCGATCTCGAGGGCGACGGCGAGGAGCGCGGGCTGCACTTCTTCGCGCTCAACGTCAACACCAAGCTCCAGTTCGAGTTCGTCCAGCAGACCTGGATCGACAACGCGCAGTTCTGCGGCCTGTTCGACGAGAAGGACCCGATAGTGGGAGACAACGACGGCACGCGCGGGATGACGATCCAGCGCCTGCCGGTGCGCGACGCCGTGCGCGGCATCCCACGCTTCGTGCACGTGCGCGCGGGCGGGTACTTCTTCCTCCCCGGGGGTAGCGCGCTGCGCTACCTGGCCGAGCTGGGCTAGCGGCTTCGTCCGTGATGCCCAGGCTCGACGGCGACAGCGGCGAGTACCTGCGCACCCTCCAGTCCGAGGGCTATCGCCTGGCTCCGGCGGCGACCAAGCGCGACATCGTGTGGGACATCGTCGAGCGGACGCGCTACGGGACGCTGCCGAAGATCGAGTTCAGCGGGTTCTCAGTCGTCCTCAAGGCGCTCTACATCCAGATCCTCCGCAGGCCGTACCTCGGTGAGTACGACGTACGGCCGCCGCGCCGGAAGCTCTTCCATCCGTTCGGCGTGGTGACCAAGGTGCGTTTCGACGCCGACGGCGACTCGCCGTACACCGGCCTGTTCGCGACCGGGGCCACCGGGCTGGCGCGCCTGTCGCTCGCGATGAACGAGGAGGCGTACGTCTCGGGCATGGCGCTGAAGCTGTTCGTCGACGGCCAGCCGTCGCAGAACATCGCGGCGGTCGCGGGCCTCGATCCGCAGCCGGCCAGGGACTTCTTCGCGCCGCCGATCGAGACGATCATCCCGGCTCCGCGGCACCCGCCGTTCTCGAACGGCTGGTCGCTGGCGTACTGGTGGCTGATGTTCGTGGCCGATCCCCTGGCTCAGACGGTCGACAAGGTCGCGACCGTCGAGCGCTCGGGCGCGACGGTGCCCGAGCCGCACGCCCCGCACAAGCTCGTCTTCCGGCCGCCGGAGGGCCTGAGAACGGGGCCGGACCCGTCCGACGACTTCCGCGACCTGCTTGCGCGGATCCCGCCGGAGACGGAGATCTACCGGGTGTTCGCCGAGCCCGGCGAGAACGGCGGCGAAGAGGTCTACGTGGGCCGCGTCACGACCGAGTCCGAGGTAATCGCCTCGTCGTTCGCCGACGGGATGCTCTCGTTCCGGCACGAGCGCCACCCGGCAAGGTACGAGCGGCGCTACCGCTGGCTGAAGCTGGCCACGGTGGCGCTGGTGATCCTCGTCGTGGTCGCCATCGTCTCCGCGCTCGCCGCGTGCTGAGCTCAGATCAGCCGCGAAACTGCCCCATCGGCTGCGGTGGGCCGCAACGACCAGCGCCCGGGGCCGGTGAGGAGGAGCGCCGCCGAGCAGCCGCAGAAGAGGAGCGCCGCCTCCGGGCTCGGCGGCGGCTGGCAGCCTGGAAGCGATTGCGCGAAGCCCCTCCGCAGGCCCTGGAAGAGATGGAAGCCCATCATCCCGAGCACCGCTCCTGCGATGGGCCGGACGCGAACTCCTCCGATCAGCCCCAGGCCGCCGAAGAGCTGCAGCGCCGCGATCGGCCAGGCCATCACCTCGGGGGCGGGGCCGCCCATCTCACGCGTCAGGTGCACGATGTTCTCGTGGGCGTGCCGCGAGAACAGCTCGGGCCCCCCGCGGTACGCGAGGCAGCTCCCGGCGATGACACGTATCGGTACCGGCGCCCAGGCATTCAGGGTGTGCGGCATGTGCGTTCTCGCTTTCGTCGACCTGGCCTGCGAGCCGATTTCACCCGAATTCGACCCGTGTTCGCGAGCGTCGCGCGCATCGGTGTGCACAGCGCGGACGCACTGAACAAAAGCTGAACGTCTGCCCCCGGGGGCGGTTGCGTCACCACCGCGGCGACGGGCTTCACGGGGTTCGGCGCGCTGGTCGCTGTGGCGACGTAGTCGGGGCGACGCAGGGCCGCCGACGCCGGGACGCTGCGTCCGAAGCTGAGGGTTGAGCCCATCTGGCGACAGTTACCTCAAATAGGCGATTACGCGGGCACGCGTTGGGGTCTACCGTTGCGTCACCATGCCGGGGGGCTCGCAATCCGACCCGTGAGGTAACGCCGTCCTGCGCACTCTGGCCCGACGTGCGCTCCTCGTCCTGACGGCATTCCTTCTGCTGCCGGCGGCTTTCGCACGCGCCGCGCCGCCCCCCAACGACGACTTCGCCGACGCCGAGCTGCTCAGCGGCGCCCCCGTATCCACGACTGGAACCCTCGCGGACGCCACGGCCGAGCGGGGCGAGCCCAACCACGGCGGCTTCGCACGCAGCGTCTGGTACCGCTGGGTCGCGCCGGCCGACGGCACTGTCGTGGTAGAGGCGACCGCCCCCGGCCTCAGCGTCGAACTCGCGGTCTACGAGGGAGACGTGGTGTTCGACCTCAGGCGTCGCACGCAAGCCGAGGCCTGGTCCACGCGGGTGAAGTTCACCGCCCGTGCAGGCGTGACGTACCACGTCGCGGCCTTCGCCGATCGTGGGCCGCCGGACGGCGCGTTCGAGCTGCGGCTCGACCTCGGTGACACGCCGGCGAATGACTCCTTCGCCAGCTCGGCGCCACTCAGTGGGGACAGCCCGACCGTCGCCGGCGACACCACGTGGTCCACCATCGAGGCGGGCGAGCCGCGCCCCGACTACACACACGGCACGGGCTCCAACTGGTACACGTGGACCGCCACGCAGGACGGCGGCGTGACGATCGCGACCGGCGGTAGCGAGCTCGACGCCACGGTGGGCGTCTACCGCGGAGACGCGCTCGGACGCCTCGACCACGTCGCCACGGACCCCGACCCCGATGCGGACGACCCGGATGGACGGCTCAGCTTCCGTGCGACCGCCGGCGTCACGTACAGGATCGCCGTGAACGGAACCGACACGCAGGACGCGGGCCGCTACAGCCTGAGCCTGCTCGCCCGGCCCGTCCCGCCCAACGACGCCTTCGACGCACCGACACCGCTCGGCTCGGCCCGCTCGGTCGCGGTCGCGGGGCGCAACGACGGCGCCGTCGCGGAGCCGTTCGAGCCCGCCCACTTCTTCTATATGCACATCCGGCCACCCGGCCCGAGCGTCTGGTACGAGTGGACGGCGCCCGCGAACGGCTCGCTGACGGTGCGCACCGACGGCGCGGGCACGCCACTCGCCTACACGGGAGCCACGCTGATCGACCTCGAGCGTGTCCGCAGCGAGAGCGCGGGGCACCACTCGGATGGATCGTGGGTGCGCATCCGGGCGCAGGCCGGAGTCACCTATCGGATCGTCGTCTTCAGCCGCTGGGACGCCGGCGACTTCGTCCTCTCGCTCAACCTTCGCGACCCTCCCGGAAACGACGACCTCGCAAACCCGACCGAGCTCACCGGATCGCCTGCACAGACCGCGGGGACGACCACGGACGCGACCGCCCAGCCGTGTGAGCCGGCACCCGGTGTCGAACCCCTGGAGGAGACGTCCGCCTGGTACTCGTGGACCGCTCCCGCCAGCGGCCCGGTCACGATCGACGCGACGTCCGGTTCGTTCGAGCCGCTGCTCGGAATTTACGCGGAGGCGCCCGCGTGCGAGCGCTACGGCGGCGCGCCCGCGCCGCGAACCTTCAGGGCGACCGCGGGCCACAGGTACTGGATAGCCGTGGCCGCGTGGGACGGTCGTGGCGGCGAGTTCGACCTCTCGATCGACTTCGTCGCGCCACCTCCCAACGACCGCTTCGACGACGCGCGCCCGATGGCCGGGAGCTTCCTCGACGAACGCGGGACGCTGATGGGCGCCACCGTCGAGCCCGGCGAGCCATCGCCCGCGGGCGAGGTCGGGTCGAGCGTCTGGTACTCCTGGACGGCGCCCACGACCGGCGAGACGGACATCACGTTCGAGAGTTGGCCGCACCCCGCTCGGATCGCGGTGCATACCGGCGACGAGGTCGACGAGCTCACGCAGGTCGCCGTGGGGGGTTCGGTCCGCTTCAGGTCGATCGAGGGCACGACCTACCGGATCGCCGTCGACGGCGGCGCGGTCGCAAGCTACCTCGATTTCACGATCCGCCTCACCCACCGGCAATCGCCCGCAAACGACGCCTTCGCGAACGCCGAGTCTCTCGCGGGCATCGCGGCCGAGACGAGCGGGACGACCGCAGGGGCGACCCGCGAGCCGAACGAGCCCGAAACCGGACTGCGCGGGGCGACCGTCTGGTACTCGTGGACGGCCATGTCGGATGGCGGTGTGACCGTCGACGTGGACACCCCCGACAGCGCCGTCGGCGTCTACACGGGCGACGACGTGGCCACGCTCGCTCAGGTCACGCGCGCGCGCTCGTCGTTCGACCCGCTTCGCGTTCAGTTCCGCGCGCGAGCCGGCACGACCTACCGGATCGCGGTCGACCGGGCGGATGAGTACCGATGGGGCGCCCCGTTCAAGCTGTCACTCAAACTGCGTCCGCTCCCGCCGAACGACGCCTTCGCGCTGGCAACTCCACTCGCGCCGGCACCGGCGGCGAGCGCCTCCGGCACCACGGTCGCCGCGACCGCCGAGGCGGGTGAACCGGCGGGGGGTGACGGCCAGTCGGTGTGGTACTCGTGGACCGCGCCGGCCGGTGGATCGCTGACGCTCGAGGCGACGGGGGACCGCCCGGTGAAGATCGCCGCCTACACCGGCTCGTCGGTCTCCGCGCTCACGCCGATGCCGGTCGAGGAATTGCGCGGCGGCGGGTGGACCCGCGTCCGGGTCGAGGCCGGCGTCACCTACCGGATCGCGGTGTGGACGACGCGCACCCCGGCGGACTTCGACCTCTCCCTGCGGCTCGCTCAGCGCCCCGCGAACGACGACTTCGCGGAGGCGGCGGTGCTCTCGGGTAGTGAGGCAGGCACGTCCGGCACCACGGTCGACGCCACGCGCGAGCGATGCGACTATCCGTCGGAGACCGTCTGGTACCGGTGGACGGCGCCCCACACCGGCGGGGTGATCCTCGACACAGCCGGCAGCGAGACGCCGGTCCGAGTGGACGTGCACACGGGCGACTCGGCCTGCTCGCTCGAGGACGCGTCGCCAGCATTGCTGAGCGATGGGGGCACGACCGAGCGGGTCAGCTTCCGCGCCGTCGCCAGCACCACCTATCGCATCGCCGTGCACCCGTTGTGGGACCGCACCGGTCCGTTCCAACTCGACCTGCGACTCCACGCGCCGCCTCCGAACGACGCGTTTGCGGACGCGATCGAGCTGACCGGTTCCAGCGATGCCGTTACCGGCACGACGTTCGGGGCCACGGAGGAGCTCGGCGAGGAGAGTCGCGCGGCCAGCGTCTGGTACACGTGGACCGCGCCCTCCGGCGGGCTGGCCGAGGTCGGCTTCCCACCCGCCGGGCGCGTTCCGGGCTGGAACGTGCGCGTATACACCGGCGACGCGCCCGGCGCGCTGACGCACGTCGCGACGAGCAACTCGAACGGCCTCGCTCACTTCAACGCGATGGCGGGGCGCACTTATCGGATCGCGGTGAGGGGCTTCGGCGGGACCATCCTGGAGCCGTTCAGGCTCTACCTCGCGACGGCCGGCGCCCCGCCGAACGACGGGTTCGCCGCGGCCGAGCGCATCGACGGCGACTCTGGAGAGGTGCGCGCCAGCACGCTCGGTGCGGGCAGCGACCCGGGCGAGCCGGAGGGGCCGGGCTGGCGCCAGCGCGCGTCCGTCTGGTACCTGTGGACCCCGGCACGATCCGGCCTGGCGAAGCTGGAGCTGCCTTCGGAGGACAGGGCCGTGACGGGGGTGTACCGCGACTCCCCGATGAACCAGCTCAGCCTCGTGGCCTCCGGCGGCCGGACCGTTGGGTTGCGGGTCGTCGCGGGCACGACCTACCGGATCGGCGTCTACGGCCGTCAGTCGGTGAGCTACGGAGCGTTCAAGCTCAGGTGGCGCACGCTGCCCGCCCCGGCGAACGACGATTTCGCGAACGCCGCCGCACTCTCGGGCGAGAGCGTGGACCACTACGGATCGACCATCGGTGCGGACAGCGAGCCCGGCGAGCCGCCCCCGCCGACCCAGTCGGAGGGCGGTGAGGCGAGCGTCTGGCACGCATGGAGGGCGCCGGCGTCGGGCCTCGTCTCGGTGAGGACGACGAGCGGGGCCGCCGACGTGTTCACGGGAAGCGACATGGGCTCGCTCCAAAGGCTGACCGTCGCGCCCGACTGGGCCGAGACCGCGTACTTCCGCGCCGTCGCCGGCACGACCTATTGGATCAGGGTGAGCAACGACCTCACCGCGACGACCTACGGGGACTTCCGCCTGCGACTCGCCCTCGCCCAGCCGGCGCCGAACGACGACTTCGAGCGGGCTCAGCAGCTCGTGGACCGGGCGGTCGGGACCACCGCCGGAGCCGGCGACCAACCGGGCGAGCCGCTGCGCGACCAGGAGAGCCGAGCCACCGTCTGGTACACGTGGACGCCGGAAACGACGGGCAAGGGCCGACTGGCCTTTGCGCGGTCGAGCCGGGGCCTGAGCGTGTACACGGGTGCGCGCCTCGACACGCTGCGGCGCGTGACGTCAGCGAGCCACGGCGACGCGGCGGAGTTCCGGGCGATCGCAGGCACGACCTACCACGTCGCGGTGGACGACTGGCTCGGCATTGCGGGCGGGTTCGTCCTGGACGCGGCCGTGCTTCCAGGGCCGCCGAACGACGATCTCGCGCAGGCGACCGTGCTGACCGGTGGCAGTGCCAGCGCGACGGGTCCTCTCGCGAACGCGACGCTCGAACCGGGTGAGGCCTCGACCACCGACAACTACGCGGAGTCCTCGACCTGGTACCGCTGGACGGCGCCTAGCAACGGACGGGTGACCTTCGAGGCGAGCCGACGCACCATCCTCGCCGCCACCGGAACGTCGATCGGCGACCTGAAGCGCCTCGCGCAGTCGAGCGGCCGGGTCTCGGTGCCGGTGCGCGCGGGCACGACCTACCTGTTCGGTCTCTACGGCAGCGCCGAGCAGGAGGGGGACGTCGAGGTCGCGCTCTCGCACTCTCCCGCGCCCGCGAACGACGAGTTCGCGAACGCGGAGGCCCTGCAGGACTGGCCGGCGCGGGCGAGCGGGTCAAACCAATCGGCCACGCGTGAGCCGGGCGAGCCCCGCAGCACCGGCGGCGACGACGACCGCAGCGGGACGGTCTGGTACTCGTGGACCGCCCCGCAGAACGGCTGGGCGGAGCTCGACCTGACGGGCACCGCCTTCGCCCCCACCGCAGGCGTCTACACCGGCGACACACTCGCCGGGCTGTCGAAGGTCGCCGCCGCATCGGCGGGCGCGGGCGAAGCGCCGCCGAAGCTGCGCTGGCGAATCGCCGCCGGGGTCACGTACCGGATCGCGATCGGGGGGGTCCGCGGCGCGGCCGGCTCGATCGAGCTGGCGATCCGGAAGGTCGAGACCAGACCGAACGACGACTTCGCCGACGCCGAGGTCCTGTCCGGCCGGTCGGCGCGCGTGCCGGGCTCCAACGTGGGAGCGACGACCGAGCCCGGTGAGCAAGGGCGCTACGGCCCGGGCTACTCCGTCTGGTACCGCTGGACCTCGGAGGTGACGGGGAACGTCACCGTGCACGCCGCGAATACCGATGCCCGCCTCTGGCTCGAAGCCTTCACCGGCACCGAACTTCAGAGTCTGAGCAGCGTCAGCGCGGGCTCCCAGCGAGTCAGCTTCTACGCCGTCGCCGGCACCACGTACACGGTGCGGGTCGCGGCAGACATCTATGTCCCGATGACCGGTTCCTACGAGCTGCGGCTCGACCAGGTGGCAGCGCCCGCGAACGACGACTTCGCCGCGCCTTCGACACTCGAGGGCGCCTCCTCCACCACGACCGGGACCACCGTGGGCGCCACGCCGCAGGGCTGCGACCCGATCGAGTTGGGCAACGGAAGCGCGCCTTCGGTCTGGTACTCGTGGACGGCCCCCGCAAGCGGCGCGGTGACTCTGACGACCGGAGACGGGGTGTCGCCGCCGTTCCTCGGCGTCTACACCGGAACCGAGCACTGCTGGCTCTCGGCGGTCCCGACGAGCCGGCCGAACGCCTCGACCGTCACCTTTGCTGCGCAGGCCGGCGTTCGCTACCGCATCATCGTGTCCGCCCGCCGCGGCGCGACCGGTCCGTTCGCGCTCGCGCTGAGCGTCGCGCCGTCTCCGCCGCCGCCTCCTCCGGACGAGCCGCGCAACCCGCCCGGCGATCCGCCAGCGCCGCCCGATTCCGGGTCGGGCGACCAGCCAAGCCCGCCCGATCCCGGCCCCGCCGATCCGCCAAGCGCGCCCGATCCCGGCCCCCTGGCTCCCGCCGACCCGCCGGCGGATTCGCGCCCGAGCCCAGAGCGGTCCGCCCCGACCGAGCCGCGGACCTCTCCTGCGGAGCCGTCGCCGGGCGGCGATCCGGCGCCGGCGG
>DASVPL010000297.1:0-18336 GCA_036382905.1 Thermoleophilaceae bacterium
CGGGCCAGGACCAGCCGCCGCTCGCGCGGGTGCCAGGCCGCGAGCGCCCAGTCGCCCAGCAGGTGCCGGAATGCCCGCTCGCCCCAGCGCTCGTACGCCAGGGCGATGAGCCGGCCGTCGGACGTGCGCGCCCGCTCCTCCTCCGGCACCCCGAGCTCGGCGCACAGCTCGTCGCGGTAGTCGAGCCGCCCGGCGGGGCTCACGATCGTTCCACTCGGGAGCCGCAGCGGGCCGGTCTCGTGCTCGTCCGCCGGCGTGCGGAAGGCGACGAGCTGCCCGAGGCCCGCTCCGCCCTCGCGCCAGACCCCTCCGCCGTCGGGACCCCAGTACGCCATCGGCCCCCGCATCGTCTCGAGCTCGCCGGCCTCGACGGGACGGCCGTCGAGGCGCACGAGGCCGTAGATCGCGCTCATCGACCGTCGACGTCTGCGAACGAGGCCACGACCGCGTACCGGGCGACGTCACGCCCGCCCGTCACGTTCACGTCGCCCACGCGCACCCAGGCATGAGCCCCCACCGGGTCGCGCGCCATGCCGAGATAGAGCGTGCTGGCGACACCGCGCCGCCGCAGCATCGCCTTCGCCGCGATCGCCTGCTCGAGGCATTCCGACCGCCAGGGCGCCCGCCGCGCCGCGGCGCCGATCGCCCATGCGATCCCGCCCAGACCGGGGTTATCGGTCGCGCTCGCCGGTGTCTCGGCGTGCCGGACCCCGAGTCGTCGCGCGAGCACTCGGAAGGGCAGGACGACCACCGCGACCCGCGCGAGCGCCAGGTACGCAACCGCCTCGGCGACTCGCGCGCCGTCGCGCGACAGGAGCCGCCTAGCCCTGCTGGACCAGCCCCTTCTCATCGAGCTCGATCAGGAAGGGCAGGATGTCGGCCTCGCAGCGCGCGGGAGGGACGTCGTAGTGGGAGCACAGCTCGTCGACGAGGTCGGCGACGGACGTCGGCGCGGCCAGTCGCGTCCAGACGAAGGAGGCGATGTCGTCGAACATGTAGTACTTCCCCGCGTCGATGTCCATCATCACGAGCCACTCGTTGAGGGGCGCACTCACGTGGTCGTCGGTACGGCGCAGGACGGTGGACCGATCGATCATGCGCGTAGGTTAGGTGCGGCCGGCGATTGCAGACAGCGGTAGGGTCGGGCTTGCGCGGGCGCCGTATCTCGGCGCTCGTGGTTCACGGCGACTGAGGAGGCAGCGGTGGAGGGCAAGGCCATCGACGCCGGTGAGTTCCGCGCCGGACAGAGGCGCTCCTGGAACTCGGCCGCGAGCGGCTGGGAGAAGTGGATGTCGTTCACCGAGGCCGCGGCGGCCCCGGTCAGCCGCCGGCTCGTGGAACTGGCGGGCGTCGCCCCCGGCCACCGCGTCCTGGACGTCGCGTGCGGCTACGGTGAGCCGTCGTTCACCGCGGCCCGCGCGGTTGCCCCGGGCGGGCACGTGGTCGCGACCGACATCTCGGCCGAGATGCTCGCCGCCGGCCGCGAGCGCGCGGAGCGAGAGGGCGTCGCCAACGTCGAGTTCGTCGAGTCGGCCGCGGCGGCTCTCGACCTCGAGCCGCAGAGCTTCGACGCCGCCGTCTCGCGCTGGGGCCTGATCTTCGAGCCCGACGGCGAGGCGGTGGCGACGCACCTGCGCGCGTTCCTGAAGCCGGGCGCGCGCTTCGCGATCTCGTCCTGGGGATCGCCGGAGCGGGTGCCGTGGATCGGTCTGCCGATGCGCACCGTGCTGGGCCGGCTGCACGCGCCGCCGCCGCCCCCCGGGGCGCCGGGCCCGCTGTCGCGCCCGACGGTGGAGGCCATCGGCGGCCTGCTCGAGGGCGGGGGCTTCGAGGGCGTCGCGGCCGAGGAGATCGAGATCGACTTCGAGTGGGAGTCGCCCGACCAGTTCACCGAGTTCTGCCACGACATCATCGCCCCGCTCCGGATGCTGATCGATCAGCATCCGGAGGACGTCCAGCGGGACGCCTGGGCGGCGGTCACCGACGCCGCGCGGGAGGTCGCCGGCGGCGATCGCCCGCTGACCATGACGAACGTGGTGCTGTTCGCGTCGGGTCGCGCCTAGCCCGCGCTGGGGTGCAGCACGAGCGCGGATTTTGGTGCCACACTCGCGAGAACCGATGCCTCGCCGCGCCCTGCTCCTGACCCTCGCCCTCGCCGCGCTCGCCGCGGCCCCGCCCGCCGGCGCGCAGACGCCGCCCGAGCCGCCCGCGAACCCGACCCCGCGCGCCCACTGCAAGCCCGGCTCGAAGCCCGAGCCCGACATCCAGGGGCGCGTGCCCAAGGAGGAGGTCGACTCCGGGCGGGCCGCCGACGGCTACTGGTGCAACATCAGGCGCATCGGTCACAGCGGCGAGACCGGCGGGTTCCGCGTGCATCGCTACGTGGACAAGGCCGGCCACGAGTGCGCCTACTACGACACCGCGCTGCTGTTCCCGACCAACGCCCTCAACTTCAGCCTCGACCTCACCGGCGTCGCCGTGCTCGACATGTCGGACCCGCGCAACCCGGTGCGGACGCAGACGCTCGTGACCCCGGCCATGCAGACCCCGCACGAGTCGGTGAACATCAGCGCGAGGCGCGGCGTGCTCGCTGCCGTGATGGGCAACCCCTCGCAGTACCCGGGCGGCGTCGACGTCTACGACATCAGCCAGGACTGCCGCAACCCGGTGCCGATGGCGGCGGCGTTTCCGGCGACGCCGTTCGGCCACGAGAGCGGCATGGCGCCGGACGGTATGACGTTCTACCCGGCCGCGCCCGGCTCGAGCCTCTCAGCCGTCGACATCTCCGACGAGCGCGTGCCGAAGCGCCTGTGGACGAGCGAGGAGTACTCGTCGCACGGGCTGACGATCTCCGAGGACGGCCGGCGTGCATACATCGGCTCGACCGCGCACGGCCTGATCATCCTCGACACCTCCGAGATCCAGGACCGCAAGCCGGACCCGCAGGTGCGCGAGGTGAGCCGTCTGACGTGGTCGAACAAGACGATCCCGCAGAACGCGATCCCGGTGACCATCAAGGGCAAGCCGTACGTGGTGGAGGTCGACGAGTACTCGAAGAACGAGGACGGCGACGGCGTGGCGGCTCATGGCGACCGCGTCGGCGCCGCGCGGATCATCGACATCTCGGACGAGCGCAAGCCGTTCGTAGTGTCGAACATCCGCCTCGAGGTCCACCAGAAGCAGAACCGGCCGGCGATAGCGGGCGACTACGGCGCGCAGAGCCCCGTCCAGGGCTACGCCGCGCACTACTGCAACGTGCCGAAGCCCGTCGACCCCGGCATCGTGGCCTGCTCGATGATCCTCTCGGGGCTGCGCGTGTTCGACATCCGCGACCCCAGGAATCCGAAGGAGATCGCCTACCACGTGGCGCCGCCGTCGACCATCAGCGCGACCGGCGCCCCCGTGATCGACGAGCGTGCGAACTGGGCGATGTCACAGCCGGATTTCGCGCCCGAGCGCGGGGAGATCTGGTACTCGGACGGGACGAGCGGCTTCTACGCGCTGAAGGTCGACGAGAGCGTCTGGCCGTTCAAGGAGGACGCCCCCGGAGGCGGCGGCTGCGTGCGCCAGCCGTCGGCCGCGTTCAAGATCCACCGCATCGAGGGGACGCGCGTCGTACGGGTCGAGGCGTTCGTGAACGGCAAGCGCCGCCTGCTCCAGACCGGTCGCGACATCAGGCGCATCACCCTGAAGGGGCTGAAGCGCAGCGGCAAGCTGACCGTCCGGATCGTCGCGACCCACAACACCGGCTCGAAGGTCGTGAGCACGCGCAGCTGGAACGGCTGCACCAAGGGCAAGCCGCGCGTGCGCCGGATCCCGCGGCCGCGCTGACGCTCTCGGCGCGGCTCAGCCGCAGGCGCGGCCGGGCTTAGCCGCCAGGCCGCCGCCGGTCACCGGCGGGCGCGGCGCTGCGGGCGAGGTCCCCAGCCTCGCCGTCTCCTGATCGCGCTCCCGGACGTCGATCAGCGCGGACCTCGAGTCGGGCGTGGTGAAGCGCAGCGCGCTCGGGTGCGCGCACGAATGCAGGATCCTCACGCCCGTCGCGCTGCCCGACGGAGCGGTCGGGCCCTGGACGAAGGCGCCTGCGCCTTCGGCGAGGCCGTCGAGACCGTCGTACGCCTGGACCGAGCCGGTGATCGTCACGCGCAGTCGCCCGCCGCGCGGGACCACGAGATCGGTCGGGTCGAGGCGGACCGTGACGGCGAACGGCTGGCCGACCGGCGCCGGCGTGCCCTGCGCCTGCCGGAAGCGACCGGCGTCGAACGGGTCGAGGTGCTGCATCGACCGCGCGCCGACGGTGCGCGCCTCGGGCATCGTGCGATTGCCCGCCGCGTCGAGCGCCTCGACTTTGACCGCCACATGCGCGTCGGGGCGGTCGAGCTCGAGCCACAGGCGCAGCTCCGGCGCGCCGTAGAGCTCGAGCCGGTCGGCGAGCGGCGGAGTGGTGAACACCGCTGCCGTGCCGGGAGGATGGGTGTAGCCGTCGAGCGAGAGCTCCGGCAGCCCGGCCTCCGTGTACGACGTTGCGCCGGCCGGGTTCCTGGCCCCGAGCGTGGCGTCCGGTCCGAGCAGCAACTCGCGAGCGGACCCGCCCGGCTCGCGCGGCCAGTCGCGTGCCGTCCGCCACTGGCCGTCGGTCCCCTGCACCTGCGCGACCGGCCACGACTCCACACGGTTGCGGCGCCCGCGCAAGTAGCGCTCGTACCACGCGACGACGGCCGCGTCCCAGTCCATCCGCTCCCAGTCCCGGCGCGGCTCGGGCGTGTTCCCGCGGAACTCGTCCGGGTGCTCGTGCTCCCACACGCCGAAGAAGCCGCGCCTGGGAACGCCGCGCGGAATGCCGTCGAACAACCCGATCTGGCCGTGCTCGGAGACGCGGGTGTCCGCGTGGCCGTGCCACATCAGGGTGGCGGCGCGGAGCCGCCGGAGGTTGCGCGTGTGGTCGCGTGCCGCGAAGTGCGGCGTGTAGTTCCCGCTCAGGTCCAGCGAGCCCGCCAGGATCTGCGGCTGGCAGCCCGGCCGCTCGGGGAGCCGCTCGGGCGAATCCCACGGAGTCGACAGCGCGAGCGAGTAGGCGAGCACGTTGGCGGAGCCCTGCGCCAAATGCGGGACGCCGTCGTGCGCGAAGAACTCGTACGCGCTCGCGACCGGCGCGCCGACGACGATCGCCCTGAGCGTCTCGAGCCGGTCGCGGTCGGGGCCCGTCGCCGTCGCGATCTGCGTGCCGCCCCGGTAGGAGATGCCGTACATCCCGACGCGCCGGGCCGACCACGGCGCCCGCTCGCCGGCGTCCTCGACGATGCGCGCGCCGTCGTCGACCTCGTTCTCGGCGGTCTGCTCGATGCAGCCACCGGAGCCGCCCGACCCGCGGACGTGCGCCTGCGTGTAGGCGTAGCCGCGGCTCACGAGCAGCTGCATGCGTTTCGGGTTCTCGGGCGAGCCCTTGGTGGAGTACGGCGAGTACTGGATCACGATCGGAACGCGCTTCGGCGGCGCCGCGCCGTCCTTGGGCGCGGGGAGCCACGTCTCGGTGTAGAGGTCAACGCCGTCGGCGGCTCGCACGATCCGGATCTGCCCGTTGTCCTGGGTGGGAGCGGAAACCTCGTACTTCGCCTGCGGCAGCGGCGGCGGCTTGAACGCCCGCCCGGCGTCCGGCGCGCTCGCGGCGAACGCGGTGGGGCACGCCGCCATTGCGGCGATGGCGGCGGCGGAACCGAGCGCGCGCGAGATCCTCACGCGGTGGAACGTACCTCGCCGGCGGTCATCTCACACGCCTCATGCGGCCCGCGCGGCGGAAGGGCCAGGCCGATCGGGCGACTACGGAAGCTTCGAATTCTCGGCGTCGGCCGCCCGCCAGCTCACGAAGTCCATCGGGGCGTCGAAACTGATCGCCTCCTCGGGCTCGTATCGCCACTCGCCGTGGAGCTCGCGCGCGATCTCGAGGAAGTCCACTACCAGCCGCGGGTCGAAGTGGCTTCCGCTCAGGCGCTCGATCTCCGCGAGCGCTCGGTCGAGCCGCCACGGGTCCTTGTAGGGCCGCCTCGAGAGCAACGCGTCGAACACGTCGCATATCCCGCAGATCCGCCCGGCCAGCGGGATCTCCTCGCCGGCGAGTCCCGCCGGATATCCGCTGCCGTCCCAGCGCTCGTGGTGGGTGCGCGCGATCGTCTCGGCCATCTGCACGAACGGCGAGCTCGATCCGGCGAGAATTGCCGCACCGGCGGTGGTGTGCGACTTCATCAGCTCCCACTCGGCCGGGTCCAGCTTGCCCGGCTTGAGCAGGACATGGTCGGGAATGGAGATCTTTCCGACGTCGTGCAGCGCGCTCGCGCGGCCGATCAGCTCGGCCTCCGCGGCGTTCGACCCGCTCCTGAGCGCAAGCCGCTGTGCGAACCAGCTGATCCGCTCGACGTGGAGTCCCGTCTCCTCGTCGCGTGACTCGACGGCCGCGCTGAGCCGGTGGATCACCTCGAGCTGGCTGACGCGCAGCTCACGAGCCACGCGCCGGCGCTCGAGGGTCTCACGCAGGTGGCTCACGACCGTCATTCCACCGGTTCCCACGAGCGCGGCCGTGATCGGCGCCGTGACGGCGAGGACGGTGCCGCTCTCGAAGGCCAGCTGGTTGGCGACGACGTAGGCAGCAGCCGCGCCGATGCCGGCGCCGGCGGCGGCCAGGATCCGCCAGCGCATCCGCGCGAGCGGCGCCAGCACGCCGAGCAGGAGGATCGCGGCGTAGTCGAGGAACGGCGGCGCGTCGTGCAGCGGCACGCCGTGCAGCGCGGTCCAGATCGCGTTTGCCTGAGCCTCCGGACCCGACATCAGCTCGTCGCCGTGGACCGGCGTGTTGTGGACGTCGCGGAGCGTGGGCGCCGTGGCGCCGACCACCACGATCTTCCCGCGCAGCACCGCCGGGTCGACCCTGCCTCGCAGCAGGTCGGAGAACGAGACCGTGCGGACGGTGCCCGGGCCACCGCGGAAGTCGATCCGGGCCTGCCCGTCCTCGAAGAGCTCTGGGTCCACCGGACGGCCGCTCGCGCGCTCCGCGGCGACCACGCCCACGCTCTCGAGGCCACTGACGGAGTAGGGGAAGCGCTCGACCGCTCCGGTCGAGTCGTTCGTCAGGTCGCTGCCCGCCGCGCGCGAGTCGATCGCTCGCAGGTTCTCGTCGCCGCCGAGCACGTTGGTGGCGCCGTGGCTGTCGCTCTCGCTGGTGGCCAGCACGGCTCCGCCGGCGCGGTCGAGAGCTTCATAGAGGGCCATGTCCTCAGAGTCCTTGGTCCCTTCGGTGAACTGCACGTCGTAGACGATCGTGCGCGCCCCGGCCTCGTGAAGCCGGTCGACCGCGCGCGCGTGAAGCGAGCGCCTGAAGGGCCAAGAGACGCCGAGGTCGTCGAAGGTCGCGTCGTCGATCCCCACCACCACGAACTCATCGGGGCGCTGCTCGCCACGTACCTGAAAGCGCGCGCCGAGCGACTGGCGCTCGAGCGAGTCGAGCGCGCCGGTGAGCTGGACCGCGAGGGCCACGAGCACCGCCAGGGCCGCCGCGGCGATCAGGGGCAGCAGCCTGGCTCGAGAGTCCATCGCGGAGCCCTGTCCCTAGCGGAGGCTGGGCTTGTGCTTGCGGTGGGGGTGAGCGAGGTACGTCCCGCCGGCGTTCACCACGACGTTGCGCTTGAGGTAGTGGTCGCGCACCAGGACCGAGCCCTTGACGACCTTGGTGTAGGTGCCGTCGCAGCGCTCCTCGCTGAACCAGATCGTCCCGCGCGTGGTGGCCTGGCTGCCGCGCCCGTGGGTGCGCCAGCGGCCCTTGGCGTCCCGGCCCCAGAGGCCGCCGCGGCGGCGCTTCTTGCGGGCGGAGACGACCTTGTCGACCGCGGAGATGGACTTGCCGTCGCAGGCCCGCACGGCGTCGCGGACCCTGATCTCGGTGAGGCCGCCTTCCTCGACGGGCTGACGCACCTTGAAGCGCTCGCCCCAGAACTCGGCGGTCTGCTTGCGGCCCGAGTCGAGCTCGGTGGTGATCGCGGCGGTGCCGTTGCGTGCGTCGACGATGCTGCCGACCGGCACGCTCACGCCCTCGACCAGCGGCTGGAAGCCGGTGGGGCCGGGCGGGTTGACGCTGATGTGCCCGGCGGTGGGGGCGACGGCGAATTCCCTGTGCTTCTTGGCCTGGCCACCGATCACGAACGGGTCGGCGGCGTCCTGCTCGGCACCGGGGCTCGTGTCCGGGGGGACGCTGCCGAGGGCGCCGTCGCCCTGCGGCGTCGTGCCGTCACCGGGGGTCGATGCGCCGCCATCGGGATCGCCGGGGGTGCCGTCGGGGCTCGATCCGGGGTCGCCCGCAGCCGTGCCGGGGTCGCTTGCACCCGTACCGGGGTCGCTCGCACCCGTACCGGGGTCGCCGGGCGTGCCTGCCGGATCGTCGGGCGCGGCCGCGCCGGTGGTGGTGAAGGTCCTGTCGGCTCCACGGGTGGTGCCGGCGTCGTTCTCGGCGACGATGCGGAAGTGGTACGTGGTGCCCGGCCGGAGACCGCCGATCGTGGCCGCGGCGGACACGCCGCTGTCGCCCCGGCCCGCCGCGGTGTCCGTGGTCCTGGACCCGTAGCCGCTCGTCTGGCCCCAGTCGAAGTGGTAGGTCGTGGGCCGCTCGTGCGGATCGACCTTGCCGTTCATCCGTGCGGTGTCGTCCCCGATGTTCGAGGCCGGCCGGGTCTCTGCGCCCGGGAGGCCTGCGGCGGCAGGGTCCGTCTTCACGAGTGACACGCCGGTGAGGTCGAGGAACCCGGCCGACGCGGACGACACGCCTACCACCGCCGTGAGCAGGGCGGCAGAGGCCAGGGTGAGGAAGGGGCGCACCCGGTTCCTGTCGGATTTCCGGCGGATGACTTGATGGCCCTGGACGACTGTTCGCCCACTTCGGCGCGCCGGCGCGTAGGAATGTCCGTCGCGCACGCGAAGCTCCTGCGCCATGCCACCAGCCCACAGCCTGCGCCGCCTGCTCGCCGCGTTTCTCGTCTGCCTAGCCTCGATCGCCGGCGCCGGCTGCCTCGGCGGTGGCGACGACGGCAAGGACGCGAAGAAGCCGCCGATCGGCGCCCGCGGCGACTTCCAGCTCAAGAAGAGCCTCGTCCCCAAGGGCGACAGCGCCGCCGCCGAAGGTGCTCCCGAGAGCTACGTGCCCGAGGGTGAGATCGTGGCGGACAGCGGCTTCCGGCCGGAGGTCGACGGCTTCGCCTTCGAGAACTACGGCAACGAGGGCGACCCGCGCAACCTCGGTCCGGCGGAGATGGAGGCGCTCTTCGGCGATCAGGTCTGCCTGTCCGGCACGGGCGACGACTGCCAGCTCATCCCGACCGCCCAGGAGTGGATGGACAACCAGAACGAGGGCATGGCAGGCGGCCACTGCGAGGGCTTCTCCATCGCCGCCCTTCGGATGTTCAGCGAGGCGCTCGACCAGGAGGACTTCGGCGGCGACACCACCGCCGGTCTCGACATCGTCGGCAACGACGCGCTCCAGGGCTCGATCGCGGAGCACTTCGTCTACCAGGTCCTTCCGCCGATCGTGGAGAACCGTGTGTCCGGCACGCCGAGCGAGGTGCTCGACAAGCTGACCGAGGCGCTCGACAGCGGCGAGGAGCAGTACACGCTCGGCGTCTACAAGGCCGACGGCACCGCCGGACACGCGATCACGCCGTTCGCGATCGAGGACAAGGGCGACGGCCAGTTCGCGATCCTCGTCTACGACAACAACTTCCCCGGGCTCACGCGCGCGGTCGAGGTGGACACGAACGACGACTCCTGGAGCTACGTGAGCGGGACGAACCCCGACGACCTCGGACAGGTCTACCAGGGCGACGCCGATACGCAGACGCTCGAGCTCGATCCGACCACCCCCGGTGAGGAGCAGCAGCCGTGCCCGTTCTGCGACGAGACCGCCGGGGACGGCGGAGAGGAGACGAAGGGGTCGCTGCTGCCGAAGGACGAGCGCTACACCGAGATCACCCTGAGCGGCGACCCGCGCAACCACCCGCATCTGGTGTTCGAGGACGACGACGGCAACCGCACCGGGATCGTCGACGGCCGCATGCTGAGCGAGATCGAGGACGTCGAGGTCGTCAAGACGTTCGCGACGCAGAACTGGGAGGGCGGTCCCGAGCCGCGCTACCGCCTCCCCGAGGGCGCCGACTACACGATCAGCGTGGACGGCACCGACCTCGACGCACCGGCGAAGATCGACATCGACCTCGTCGGCAGCGGGCTGGTGATCGAGATCGAGGACGTCAAGATCGCGCCGGGTCAGACCGACGCGATGGCGCTGCCCGGCGGCTACGGGATCACCTACGGCACCGACAGCAAGGAGGAGGAGGCGCCGAACCTCTACGCCAGCCTGGTCGAGGACGACTACGCGTACACCTTCGCCGCGACCGCGGTGGGCATCAAGCGCGGCTCGACGCTCAGCCTGGTCGTGGAGCAGGAGAACAAGGTCGCCTACATCGACAGCACCGGCGGCAAGGGAGCCGACGGCGGCACCGGCGTCTACATCCTCAACCTCACGCGCGCGGACGCCGAGGGCAACATCGCGCAGTGGCAGAACGGCGAGGTCATGCTCGATGGGTCGAAGGACGAGAAGGCCGGGTTCGAGTACGACGAGTCGCCGGAGCCGGGCAAGCCGCTGCCGCTGGTGCTCCTCGACGCCAACGGCGACCCGACCGACACGATCGAGATGCAGCCGCAGAAGTGACCGCGGCCGCGCCGGCGCGCCGGCCCCCGCCATGAGTCGCGCGGCGAGACTGATCATGGCGTGCGTCGCCGCCGGGCTCTGCTTCCCGTCCGGCGCGGCGGCCCTGCCGGCCAAGGGCACGCGCGTGACGATCGCCGCCACCGGCGATCTGCTGATCCACAGCCCGGTCTGGCAGCGGGCGCTCTCCTACGGCGGCGGCCGCCGCTACGACTTCCGCCCGATGTTCCGAAAGATCGGGCCGCTGATCGCGGGCGCGGACCTCGCGCTCTGTCACGTGGAGACACCGCTCACAGAAGGCGCGCCGCACGGCTACCCGAGCTTTCGCACCCCCGCGGCGCTGGCCACGGCCGTGCGAGCCACCGGGTGGGACGTGTGCAGCACGGCCTCGAACCACACCCTCGACGGCGGCCAGCGCGGCGTGAACAGCACGCTGGACATCCTCGACAAAGCGGGTGTGCGGCACGCGGGCTCCTACCGCACGCGCTCGGCGGCGCGTGAGCCGACCATCCTCGAGGCGCACGGGGTCAGGGTCGCCTTCCTCTCGTACACGGCGCTCACCAACGGCCAGCGGGTGCCGCACGAATGGTCGGTCAACATGGCCCGCGCGCCCCGGATCCTGAAGGACGCCAAGCGCGCTCGGCAGGCGGGCGCCGACGCGGTGGTCGTCAACGTCCACTGGGGCGACGAGTTCCGCAGCGGCGTGACGCGATCGCAGCGTTCGCTCGCCGCCACGCTCACGCGCTCGAAGTACGTGACCGCGGTCGTGGGCCAGCACGTGCACGTGGTCCAGCCGATCCGCTGGGTCAACGGCAAGCCGGTGGTGTTCGGCGAGGGCAACCTGATCTCGAACCAGACCGCGGCCTGCTGCCCGGCGGCCTCGCAGGACGGGCTGATCGCGCTGCTCGACCTGCGCGTCGGCGCGGCGGGCGTCAGGGCCAAGCGCGTGCGCTACCTGCCCACGTACGTGCGGCACCCGGACTACACGGTGGTCCGCGCGGGCGGACGCTCGCGTGCGCGGACGATCAGGGTGGCCGGGCGCTCGAAACGCGTCGTCCCGATCCGCTGATCGGCCGGAGCAGCCGGTGACGGCCGGCGGCCCTTGACAACGCGCGTCCGCGCTGTTATTCATCCGCCTTAGGCGATCGCCTAAGTCACATGGAAGTCGCACTCGACAGCGTCCACCCCAAGCCCCCTCGCTCCGAGACGGCCGAGCGGCTGCTCGACGCCGCCGAGCGCCTGCTCGTGGAGGTCGGGCACGGCGGGATCACCACCCGCCGGCTCGCGGCCGAGGCCGGCGCCAACCAGGGCCTGGTGCACTACTACTTCGGCTCGATCGACGAGCTCTTCGTGCAGGTGCTCGAGCGCTTCACCGAGCGCCTGATCGCTCGGCAGCGCGAGATGTACGGCACGGACGCCCCGTTCATCGAGAAGTGGCGGACCGCGTGGCGCTTCCAGGAGGAAGACCTCCGCGGGGGCTACTCGAAGATCTGGTTGGAGCTGCAGGCGCGCTCGTGGAGCCGGCCGGAGCTTCGGCCGCGGGTCGCACGGGTCGACGCGGAGTGGCGCGCCGTCCTGCGCGAGGCATACCGGCGTGCCGCCGCCGAGTACGGCCTCGACGAGGAGGAGTTCCCGGTCGAGGCCCTCGTGGCGCTCACGATGACGTTCGGCCAGGGCTTCGCGCTGGAGCGCCTCGAGGGCATCGACGAGGGCCACGCCGAGCTGCTCGGCTGGATCGAGCGCTGGATCGAATCACTCGAAGATCGAAGGGGGTCCCGATGACCGTCACAGCACCCGACGAGGTACGTTGCCGCGACGAGCAGAGCCGAGCGCGCTATCCCGACGAGACGGGGTTCGTCGAGCGAGACGGCGTGCGGGTCTTCTGGGAGTCCTACGGGCAGGGCGAGCAGACCGTGCTCTTCCTTCCCACCTGGACCCTCAACCACTCGCGCATCTGGAAGGCGCAGATCCCGTACTTCGCGCGTCATTTCCGGGTCCTGTGCTTCGACCCGCGCGGCAACGGCCGCTCGGATCGTCCGACGGACTCCGCCGCATACGCCGAGCACGAGTTCGCTCAGGACGCCATCGACGTGATGGACGCCTGCGGCGTGGAGCGCGCCGTCGCCGTGGGGCTGTCGCGTGGCGCGCAGCGTGGCCTGCTGCTCGCCGCGGAGCACCCGGAGCGCGTGACCGGCCTGGCGCTCATCGCCCCGCTCTTCCCGGTCAGCCGCGTGCGGTCGGTGCAGCAGCGGATGGCGTTCCACCCGCGAGCGGCGGCGTTCTGGAAGAGGCGCCCGCCGACCACGCGCGGCCAGGGCAAGTTCAGCCCCTACTACTGGACCCACGGGGGCTACGCCGACTTCGTGCAGTGGTGGGCGGAACGGATGCTGACGGAGCCGCACTCGACCAAGCAGATCGAGGACGCCGTGGCGTGGTCCCACGAGACCGACGGCGATTGCCTCGCGGCGAGCTTGACCGCGCCGCTCGCGGCGCCCGCCACCCGGCGCGACCAGATCGCGCTCGCCGAACGAGTGCGCTGTCCCGTACTCGTGATCCACGGAACGAAGGACCGGGTCATGCCGTACCCCGACGGGAAGGCGCTCGCGGGCGTCACCGGCGGGCGCCTCGAGACGGTCGAGGCGGCCGGGCATCTGCCGCATGCGCGCAAGCCCGTACAGGTGAACTTGGCGCTGCGGGAGTTCGTGGAGGGCGCGCCGCTGCGCGATCCGACGGTTCACCGCGCCGACGGGCGCAAGCGAGCGCTCTACATCTCCTCGCCGATCGGCCTCGGCCACGCGCAGCGCGACATCGCGATCGCCCGCGAGCTGCGGAAGCTGGTCGACGGGCTCGAGATCGACTGGCTCGCGCAGGACCCGGTCACCCGCGTGCTCGAGCGCGAGGGCGAGACCATCCACGCCGCGAGCGACCACCTCGCGAACGAGTCGCAGCACATCGAGTCGGAGTCCGCCGAGCACGACCTGCACTGCTTCCACGCCTGGCGGCGCATGGACGAGATCCTGATCAACAACTTCATGGTCTTCCACGACGTAGTGCGCGAGGAGAAGTACGACCTGTGGGTGGGCGACGAGGCCTGGGAGCTCGACTACTACCTGCACGAGAACCCGCGCGAGAAGCGGGCGCGCTACGCCTGGCTGACCGACTTCGTCGGCTGGCTGCCGATGCCCGACGGCGGTGAGCGCGAGGCGTTCCTGACGGCCGACTACAACGCCGAGATGATCGAGCACATCGAGGGCCATCCCGACCTGCGCGACCGGGCGATCTTCGTGGGCAATCCCGACGACATCGTCGACGAGCGGCTCGGTCCCCAGCTACCGATGATCCGCGACTGGACCGAGCGGAACTTCGAGTTCACCGGCTACGTGACCGGCTTCGACCCGAGCACCCTCGGCGACCGTGACGAGCTGCGTCACGAGCTCGGTTACCGGCCGGACGAGAAGGTCTGCATCGTCAGCGTCGGCGGGTCCGGGGTGGGCGGTCACCTGCTGCGCCGCGTGATCGCCTCGTTCGACGCCGCGAAGCGCCAGGTGCCCGAGCTGCGCATGATCGTGGTGGCCGGGCCGCGGATCGATCCCGACTCGCTGCCGCAGCACGACGGCCTCGAGGTGGTGGCGTACGTCCACAACCTCTACCGCCACCTCGCGGCATGCGACCTCGCCGTAGTGCAGGGCGGGCTGACCACCGGCATGGAGCTGACCGCGAGCGGGAGGCCGTTCCTCTACTTCCCGCTGCGCCACCACTTCGAGCAGAACATGCACGTGGCCCATCGGCTCGACCGGTACGGCGCCGGGCGGCGGATGGACTTCGACACGGCCGACCCCGACGTGATCGCCGGCGCGATCGCCGCGGAGATCGGCCGGCGCGTGGAGTACCGGCCAGTCGAGACCGACGGCGCGCGCCGCGCCGCGGAGAAGCTGGCGGAGCTCTTGTAGGGAGGGACCGATAGTGCGGTCGACAGGGAGGGGTACGCATGACGCAGGTGACGGAGCACAGGGGCTTCACCGAGCCCGACGAGGTGCGCGAGTTCCCGAACGGCAGGGCGGAGATCCTGTCGGTGGGCGATTCGGAGGTGGGGGAGGCTGACTCTCGAGCCGGGCTGGCGCTGGTCGAACGACGTGAAGCCGATCGCCGGCACCGACAGCTGCGAGGCGCCGCACTTCCAGTACCACGTGAGCGGTCAGCTCGCGATACGCATGGACGACGGGACCGAGTTCGTCGCGAAGGCGGGCGACATCACCTCGCTACCGAGCGGGCACGACGCGTGGGTGGTGGGGGAGGAGCCTGTGGTGGTGGTGGATTGGTACGGGGCCAGTAGCTACGCGAAGGGGGGTTGAGCGCGCGAGGGCGCCCGGCTACCCGATCGGCGCCGACTTCACCGTGCCGTCGTTGCTCCAGTAGACCGTCTTCCCGCCGCTGCTGACGGCGAAGGAGTCCGGGTCGATCTTGCCCCGGTCGAGGGTCTGGGGGGTCTCGCCCCGCGCGATGGTGCGCACGGCGACGTCGTTCGGGTCCGGCTCATCGTCGCCGTTCTTGAAGCCCTGCACCCAGACGAGCCCGCCCTTCGCGGTCACCTGGAAGCTCTCGACGTATCCACCCGTGTCGACGGTTGCCGGCCCGCTCTGCTTGGAGAAGGGCACCCGCTTGCCGGTCTTCAGGTCGAAGACGCCCATCTCGTCGACCTCGTTGAAGGCCTCGTCGAGCCGGTAGGAGAACCCGAGGTAGCGCGAGCCGAGCTGGAATCGCGCGAACTGGCAGCAGACGCCGCGGAGCTTGACGAGGCGCCTGTGCTTGTACGTGCAGGCCACGGTCTGCTGGAGGCGGCGGCTCTCGAAGATCACCCCGGTGCGGTTCGCGACGGTGACCGTGTTGCCCGACTTCAACGACTCGGCCCGGCACGAGTTGCCGGCGGCCGCGGCCGGCGCGGGGGCGGTGATCGCGTAGGCGACCGCGGCGAGAACCGCGCAGAGGTGGATGGAGCAACGGCGCATCGGCATGGGAGAACCTCCGGCGGGGTCAGGGGGGGAGCGGGCGAGTCCGCGGGAGCACGACCCTAACGGGTCGGACCCCCGGCGAGCGGGGCGCCGAAAGGGCCGCCTACTGTCCGTACTCGGCGTCGGTCACGTGCTCTCCCCAGGTGACCGGGCTGCCCGACTCGTCGGCCTGCTGCATCGCGAGGTGGGTCATGAGGCGGTCGGGTGCCGCACCGTGCCAGTGGTCCTCGTCCGGCTCGAAGAAGACGCGGTCGCCGGGGCGGATCGTCTCGACCGGCCCGCCGCGGCGCTGGCAGCGCCCGACGCCCTCGGTCACGTAGATCGTCTGCCCGAGCGGGTGCGTGTGCCACGCGGTCCGGGCGCCGGGGGTGAAGTGGACCATCGCCGCGTTCAGGCGCGACGGCGCCGGCGCCGCGGCGACCTGGTCGATGTGGACCGTCCCCGTGAACCAGTCGCTCGGCCCGGTCGCGGTCTCGAGGGAGTTGCGCGTGATCTCCATTGCGCTCACACCGTCCCGACGCGCACGAGCGACTTGATCGCGCGCCGCTCGTCCATGGCCGCGTAGGCGTCGGCGATCCCGTCGAGGCCGGTCTCGTAGTCGAAGACGCGGCCCGGATCGATCCTGCCCTCGAGGACGTCGCCGAGCAGCTCCGGGATGTAGGCGCGCGCGGGCGCGGGCCCGCCGAGCACGCCCTTGTTGCGGTAGAACATCTGGTCCACGGAGAACTCCACGCCGTGCGGCACGCCGACGTAGCCGACGACCGATCCGGGTCGCGCGATCGAGAGGGCCGTCTTCATCGCCTGCCCGGTGCCGACGCATTCGAGCGCCGCGTCCACGCCGATGCCCTGCGTCAGCTCCATCACGGCCTCGGTTGCCTCTCTGCCGCGCTGCTCGACGACGTCCGCCGCCCCGAACTCGCGCGCGAGCTCCTGCCGCTTCTCGTGACGGCTCAGGGCGATCACGCGCTCGGCGCCGAGGCGGTTCGCCGCGAGAACCGCGGACAGCCCGACCGCACCGTCGCCGACAACCGCGACCGTGTCGCCCTCCTTCACGCGCGCGCAGACGGCCGCGTGGTGGCCCGTCGCCATCACGTCGGAGAGCGTCAGCAGCGACGCGAGCATCTCCTCGGAGTGGCCCGAGCCGGGCACGGTCACGAGCGTGCCGTCCGCGAGCGGCACCCGCACGGCCTCGCCCTGGCCTCCGTCGCCGTTCATCGGGAAGAACCCGCCGTTCGAGCACGCCGTCGTGATGCCGTGCTGGCAGTGGGGGCAGGTGCCGTCGCTGTAGGCGAACGGCGCGATCACGAAGTCGCCCTTGCTCACGTTCTGCACCGACGAACCGACGTCCTCGACGACGCCCACGAACTCGTGCCCGATCGGCCCGGGCTCGAAGGGGGTGTCCCCGCGGTAGTACCAGAGGTCGGAGCCGCACACACACGCGAGCACGACGCGCACGACCGCGTCGGTCGGCTCGACAAGAGAGGCGTCAGGTCGATCGCCGACGGTGATGGAGCGGGTTTCGTTGAAGATGGCTGCGCGCATTCGTCAGAGCCTTCGGTCGAGGTCACGGGGCGAGCGGAGGGTGTCGAGTCCGCTCGCTGATCACGGTACCTGCCGTCCTCTTCGCAGGGACGCCGAACGCAACCGGCAACGGATCCTCACCGCGGCCGCCGAGGTCTTCGCCGCGCGCGGCCTCGACGTCACCCTCGACGACATAGCCGCTCATGCCGGCGTCGGCGTGGGGACCGTCTACCGGCGCTTCGCCAACAAGGACGAGCTGATCGACGCGGTGTTCGGAGAGCAGCTCGACGAGGTGGCCGCCATCGTCTCCGACGCTCTCGAGGCTCCCGATGCGTGGACGGGCCTGACCACGTACCTCGAACGGTCGCTGCGCATGCAGCTCGAGGATCGCGGGTTCACGGAGATCTTCTACGGGAGGTCGGGGCGGCGGCTCGACGTGGCGCGCGAGCGGCTCGCTCCGCTCACCGAGATGGTGGTCGACCGGGCCCGCCGCGAGGGGGCGGTCCGCGAGGACCTCGAGCGCACGGACCTCGTGTTCGTCCAGCTCGCGCTGGCCGCGATGATGGACGCCACGCGGGGCGCCGAGCCAGAGCTCTACCGCCGCTACCTGGCGCTGTTCCTCGACGGTCTCCGCCCGGCCCGGGAGGGTCCGTCCGCGCTGCCGGTCCCGGCGCTGAGCGGCGAGCAGACGCACGCCGTCATGACGCGCGGAGGGTGAGCGCCGCCTGGCTGGGCGCAGGTAGTCTGTAGCACATATCGTGCTACGCTCACGTGCGCTGTGAGCCGGTCGATTCACGTTCGTCTCGACGACAGTTCTCTTGCTGCGCTCCGTGCCGTGACGGGAACCGGAATGAGCGACTCCGAGGCTGTCCGAACTGCGCTGCGGGAAGCGGCTGCAAGGCGTCGAGCCCGATCGGCCGTCGCCGAAGAGGTCCAGCGTCTCGCGGATGACGTGGCCGATCGCGAGGAGATGCGCCTCATACGCGAGCAGATGTCGGAACTCGCGCCCGACCTGCCCGACTAGTGGTCCGCGGCGAGGTCTTTCGGCTGCGAGCACCTCGTGGAGTG
>DASVPL010000298.1:0-43747 GCA_036382905.1 Thermoleophilaceae bacterium
CGTCGCCGAAGCGCTGCGTGTCCAGGAGTGCTCCCCCGTGGCGCACGAGGCTCGCCCCGCCTCCGAAGCCGAACGAGGTCGAGCAGGCAGGCAGGTTGCTCAACTCGATTGGCGGAGGACAGTCGGACGGCTCGTAGCGCGCGCAGTCGTCGTACGAGAGGTCGGCGTTGCCGGACTCCTCCTCGGCGTCCGATAGCAGCAGGTCGCCAAAGCGCGGGCCGAGCCACCAGATCGGCACGTCCCTGTAGGAGGCCAGCTCGCTCGTGTCGGTCTCGATCAGCGGCTCGCGCGGCGTCGCGCCGCACGCGCCCGGATCGCTGGAGAGCCCCGCACCCGGCTCGAAGTCAGGCGCGAAGGGGGAGGCCGTGCCGTTGGTGAGCCAGGTCAGGCACGAGCCGTCGGCGCCCATCGAGTACACCTCGAGGCTCCCGCCGCGCGGGTAGTTGCGGTCGCTGACAAAGGCGATCCGGTCGCCGCTCGGCGCCCAGGTCGGCGTGGACTCGCGCGCTTCGTTCGTGGTCAGGCGCCGGCGCCCGCCGCCGTCCGCGTTCGCGACGTAGAGCTCCTCACAGGCGTCCTCCTCGCACCGCGGGCGCACGCCGACGTAGACGATCCGGTCCCCGGCCGGAGACCAGCGGCCCTCCCCGGCCCTGCGCAGCAGCCGCCTGCGCGTGCCTTTCGCCGCGTCGACCACGTGCAGCTCGGGCGGGTCGGACGACTCGCCCGACAGGTCCCCCACCGTCACGAGGATCCGCGCGCCGTCGGGCGACCAGTCCGCCGCGAGCATGCCGACGTAGCGCGACGAGGCGATCCGCGCGACGCGGTGCTCGTCGCCGCCGCCGGCCGCCGCGCTGACCAGGGTGGTCACGATCCTCTCCTCGCCGTAGCGCACGCGCACGAAGGCAACGCGCCGGCCGTCCGGCGACCAGGTGGGCGATAGCTCGAGACCCCCCGTCGTCGGCGCGGCGGTCAGGGGCCGGGCGCCACCGCCGTCGGGCGCGCTGAGCCAGACGCGACTGCCCTCGGAGTCCTCGTCGACCTCGAAGCGCGTCCAGGCGAGCGTGTCGCCGTCCGGGGACCAGGCCGCCTCGCCCGCGCCCTCGGCGGCGACGAGGCGGCGGTCCGAGCCGTCGGCGGCGATCGTCTGGATCCGGCCGTCCGCGCTGTAGACGATGCGCGCCAGGCGCGGCTCCTGCGCCGGCGCCACCGGCGCCGCGGCGGCGAGCGCCAGCAGGGTCAGCGCGCCGGAGAGGAGCCTCAGCATCCCAGTCGTCTCCTCACGCCGAGCTGCGCGAGCCGCCGGCCCACGGCCAGGCGGCGCTTCACCTCGCTGCGCTTCAGGCGCAGCCGTCGCGAGACAGCGCTCAGGCTCCTGGTCCGCCGGTACGCGTTGGCCACGCTCGTGAGCAGGCGCCAGTAGCGATTCGGCAGCCTCGCGGCGGGGAACGGCGCGCCCGCCGCGCGCTCGCCACCGACGGGACGCAGATGGTCGAGGACGGCGGGTGGAACGGCGCGGCCGCTCTCGGTGATCCCCTCCACACGCGTCCGGTGCGCGTAGACGTGTGACCAGCTGAGCTCCGTGTCGCGCTCCGTGTACAGGAGCGCGCCGTGGAAGGTTTCGATGCCGCCGGGACGCGCGCCGCCGAGGATGCGTCCCGCGAAGCAGAGGTCGTCGTTCATCAGCAGCAGGAACTCGCCGCACTCGTCCGGGTCGAAACGACCGCAGTCGGAGTAGGCGACCTCCACGGAGCTCTTGCTCGCCTGCACGTCGGTGACGAGCAGCCCGTTAGGCGCGACGGCACCGAGCCACCAGACCCGGAACGGGCGCGGCGAGTCGATCGCGCGCATGTCGGTCTCGACCAGCGGTTCGCGCGCGCTCGGGCCGCACCCGCCGGGATCGCCGCTGAGACCGGTGCCGGGCTGAACCGACGGTGCGTAACTGTCGGCCGTTCCGTTGGTGAGCCACGTGAGGCAGCTCCCGTCAGGCCGGATCGAGTAGATCTCGCGACCCGCTTCCTCGGTCTCCGCCTGCACGGCGTTGCGATCGCTTGCGAAGACGATCCGCTGGCCATCGCCGGACCAGGACGGGTCGTCGTCGTCGGCGCGGCTCTCCGTCAGCCGCACGCGGTTCGAGCCATCTGCGCTCGCGACGTAGATCTCGCCCGCGACGATGCACTCCTCACGGCAGCTCCGACCGAGCCGGTCGTGCATACCGGAGTAGGCGATTCGGCCGCCGTCGGGTGACCAAGCTCCGTGCGCCGCATCGCGTATCAGCAGGCGCGCCTCGCCCCCGGCGGCGGGGACGGCGTACACCGACGGGCGGTAGTCCTCCTCGTCACGGCCGCCGAAGGTGCTGCGCGTGAACAGGACCGTCTCACCGTTGGGCGACCACGCGGGCGTCTGCAGGTACGGTGCCCCCTCTTCGTCACTGCTCTCGTAGGTCTCGCTGTAGACCGTGCGACGCTGCCCGTCGTCGAGGTTCACGGCGATGATCGACGCGACGACGCGGGTGCGGCCCTCGCGCACCTGGACGAACGCGAGCTGGCGGCCGTCGGGGGACCAGGCGGGGTCGTGCTCCCAACGCACGGTGCTCGCCTTCGCGGTGATGGGACGAGTGCCGGTGCCATCCGCACGGATGACGTGCACGCGCAGGTCCTCGGCATCCTCGTGATCGGCGGCGAGCTGGGACCTGACGAAGGCGATCGACTCCCCGTTCGGCGACCAGGCGGCATTGCTGTCTCCGCCCTCGTCGCTGCGCGTGGTCAGCTGCCTCATGTCCGAGCCGTCGGCCGCGAGGGTGCGCAGGCCGTAGCCGGCGTTGAAGACGATCCGCGCCTTCGCCGGAGTGGTCATCGGGCTCGGCTCGGTCGGAGTGGCCGGAAGCTGCGCGGAAGCGGTCGCGACGGTGGCGAGCGCGATCAGCACGACGACCACCCCGCCCGCTCGACTCCCCCTGCCCACCCGGTCAGGCTAGCGTCAACGTGCCAGGCCGCGCGCCGCTCAGAGGTCCGCGAGGCGCCGGCCGGCGCTGCGCAGGCGGCGCTTCGTCCCGGCCTCGGTGATCGTCGCGAGGTCGATCAGCCGAGCCTCGAACGGCGCGAGCTCGTTGCGCCCGGCCACCGCGTGGCAGGCCACCCCGGCCTGGCGGCAGCGGGTGCCCACCTCGAAGACGACCTTCCCCGCGAGCGTCTGGTGGTCGATGCTGCCCTCGCCCGTAACGACGAAACGCGCCGCGCGCATGGCGTCGTCGAAGCCGATCGTGTCGAGCACGAAGGTGGCGCCCGGAACGAGGCTCGCGCCGAGGTGGGCCCAGAGCCCCCCGGCGAGCCCGCCGGCGGCGCCGGTCATCGGCACGCCGCGCGGGTCGCGCGGCGCGGCCTTCGCGAGCCGAGCGAGGCGGCGCTCGAGGCGCTTCACGGTCTCCGGGTCGGCGCCCTTCTGCGGCGCGAACACGCGCGGCGCGAGCTCCCACGGCGTGCGCACGTCGCACACGACCGTGAGCTTCGGCGCGGCCCCCGCGTCGTCCAGCGCCTCGAGGGCTCCGGCGCCGCCGTCGGTGGTCGCGGAGCCGCCGGCGGTCACGATCACCTCGCGCGCTCCGTCCGCGGCCGCCGCCGCGATCAGCTCGCCCGTGCCGCGGGTGGACGCGGCAAAGGCGTCGCGCTCGCCCTCGGCCACGAGGCCGAGGCCGCTCGCGCGGGCCATCTCCACGATCGCGCGCTCTCCGCCGTCGATCAGCGCGTACTCCGCCTCCAGCGGCCGGCCGAGCGGATCGCTCACGCGCGCGCGCCGCCGCTCGCCGCCGAGCGTCGCCAGCAGTGCGTCCATGGTCCCCTCGCCGCCGTCCCCGACCGGTAGCTCGACCGCCTCCACCCCGCCGTCCCGCAGCCCCGCCGCGACCGCGGCGGCCACCTCGGAAGCCGCCAGCGTCCCCTTGAAGGAGTCCGGCGCGACGAGGATCGAGTTCACCCGGCGTCGACCGCTGCCCGGAACGCGCGCTCGGCTTCGTCCCCGTGCACGGCGAACACGACCCGCTGCAGGGACCGCGCCTCCCACCGGCGCACCGCACCGACCATGATGCGCGCCGCGTCGCCGACCGGGAAGCCCCCGACTCCGGTCCCGAACGCCACGAGCGCCAGCGAGCGGCAGCCGAGCTCGTCGGCCTTCGCCAGCGTCGAGTCGGTCGCGCGCTCGATGATCTCCGCCGACGTCGGGCCGCCGAGCTCCATCGTCGCCGCGTGGATCACCCAGCGCGCGGGCAACTCACCGCCGCTGGTCTCGACCGCCTCGCCGAGCCCGATCGGCGCCCGCTCGCGCGACTCGCGCTCGAGCTCCGGCCCCGCCGCCCGGGCGATCGCCGCCGCCACGCCACCGCCGTGCCGCAGGCGCGTGTTCGCCGCGTTGGCGATCGCGTCGACAGCCAGCTTCGTGACGTCGCCCTGGATGACCTCGAGCTCGGGCACGCTCAGGCGCGCAGCTGCTCCATCGTGCACTCCTCGGGGCTCTTGTCGTCGCGCCAGCGGTGGAACTTCGCCCCGTGCCGGATCCGGTTGCCGGTGATGTGGTCGAACCCGATCTCACAGACGAGCTCCGGTCGCAGCCCCTCCCACACGAGCTCCTCGTCGGACTTCCAGCGGCTCGCCTCGCCGGCGCCGCGCTCGTAGGTGCGGTAGGGCTCCAGGAGGTCGATCAGCTCGCGCTTCTCCTTCGCCTTGAACCCCGACGTGTGGCCGACCACGTGGAGCTGCCCGTCCTCGTCGTAGAGGCTCAGGATCAGCGAGCCGACCGTGTTCGGCTCCTTGCCGAAGCGGAACGCCTGCACGACCACGTCGGCTGTGCGGACTCGCTTGATCTTCCGCATCCCGGTGCGCTCACCCGGCAGGTAGGGCGCGTCGGCCACCTTCGCGATCACGCCCTCGGACTGGCCTGTGAGCCAGATGCGCGCGGCCTCCGCGTCGTCGGTCGCCGGCGTGAGCTGGACCTCGGAGCCCGCGACCGCCTCGGCCAGCCGCTCGCGGCGCGTGGTGTATGGGAGCTCGAGCAGCGTCTCGTCGCCGATCGCGAGGAGATCGAAGGCCACGAACCCGGCCGGCGTCTGCTCCGCGAGCATCTCGACCCGCGACTTGGCGGGGTGGATGCGCTGCCCGAGCAGGTCGAACTCCTGGATCCCGTCGACCACGACGATCAGCTCCCCGTCGAGCACTATCCGCTCGGGGGAGAGCGACAGCACCTGCGGGACGATCTCCGGGAAGTAGCGGTTCATCGGCTTGCCGTTGCGGCTCTGGAGGTGCACTTCGTCGCCGTCGCGGAAGACGACGGTGCGGAAGCCGTCCCACTTCGGCTCGAAGAACCAGCCGTCGCCGGCGGGCAGATCCTTCGCGGGGCGGGCCAGCTGCGGCTTGATGGGCGGCTTCAGCGGGAGGGACATCGGGTGAGGGATAGCATGGCCGGGGATGTCGTCCCAGCAGGCAACCGTCGCGGAGGAGGAGTATCTCCAGACGATCTACTGGCTGTTCGAGGCCGGACTGCCGATGACCGCGGCGAACGTCGTCCGCGCCATGCAGGTCTCGGCGCCGACCGTGCACGAGATGGTCGGCCGCCTCGAGCGCGACGGCTACATCGTGCGCGGCGACGACCGCTCGCTCGCCTTCACGGACGAGGGCCGCGAGCACGCCGCCGGCGCGGTCCGCCGCCACCGGCTGATCGAGCGCTTCCTCACCGACGTGCTCGGGATCCCCTGGGACGAGGTGCACGAGGAGGCCGAGCGGCTCGAGCACGCGATGTCGCCGGTGCTCGAGGAGCGGATGCTCGCCGCGATCGGCGACGCGCGCACCTGCCCGCACGGGCACCCGATCGAGGTCGGGGCGCGGCTGCCGGGCGTGCCGCTGGCGGATGTCGAGGAGGGTGCTCGCGTGCGCGTGCTGCGCTTCGAGAACGAGGCCGAGGACCTGCTGCACTACCTCAAGGGGACCGGGCTGTTCCCGGGCCTGGAGGGGACGGTCGCCGTCTCGGACGACGAGGAGGTGGTGGTCGAGGCCGGCGGCGAGCGCCGCGTGCTCACCCGCAGCGTGGCCGAGACCGTGACCGTCACGGCCGACCCCTCGCCGCCGCCGCGCGTGGCACTGCCCGAGCAGCTCGTGCTCGCGCGCGAGCGCTACGGGCGCTAGCGCAGCCGCGCGCGACACGGCAATGCGCCAGAACCCCTTTTGGGCGGGGACCCCCTACCCGTCCGGGACCCGAGCGGTTAGTTTGGGCGGCATGACCCGCCTGGCCCGCGCCGTCTGCTGCTCCCTGCTGCTCCTGTTCGTCCTCGCGCCGGCGAGCCACGCCGCGATCGCGTTCGAGCCGTGTGGGGAACGGACCGAGCTCCAGTGCGGCACCCTGACGGTCCCGATCGACCGGTCCGGCTCGGTGCCGGGCACGATCAAGCTCCAGGTCACCCGCGTCCCCGCCGTCAAGCCGAGCGGCAAGGCCGTGTTCGCGTTCGCCGGCGGCCCGGGTCAGGGCGCCACCCCGTTCGCCGACAGCTTCGCGGCCCAGCTCGGCCGCGCGCGCCGCACCCACGACATCGTCGTCTTCGACCAGCGCGGCACCGGCGCCTCCGCGCCGATCGACTGCACCGACGTCGACCGCGTGCGCGACATCCGCGACGCCGCCGCGCAGATCCGCGCCTGCGGCGAGAAGCTCGGCCCAACCGCGCCGTTCTACACGACCGCGGACACCGTCCAGGACATCGAGTCGATCCGCGCCGAGCTCGGCTACGAGAAGATCGGGCTGTTCGGCGTCTCATACGGGACCAAGGTCGAGCTGGCCTACGCGAGCACGTTCCCGCAGCGGGTGTCGCGGATGGTGCTCGACTCCGTGGTCCAGGCCGACGGGCCCGACCCGCTGCTGCGCGACAGCTTCCGCGCCGTGCCGCGAGTGCTGCGCGAGCTGTGCCGCAGCGCCTACTGCCGCGGCGTCACGACCGACCCCGTCGCCGACATGGCCGCGGCCGTCGCACGCATGTCCGGCGGGCCGCTCACCGGCAGCACCTACAGCGTGAAGGGCAAGCGCGAGGCGGCGTCGATCAGCAGCTCGACGCTGTTCACGCTGCTCCTGATCGGGGACTTCGAGACGGCCCTGCGGGGCGCTATCCCCTCGGCGGTGCGCTCGGCCGCGCTGGGCGATCCCGCGCCGCTGCTGCGCATGGCCAAGCTGATCGAGCCCCCGCCGAATCCGCAGGCGCCGGAGCTGAGCGAGTTCAGCACGGGCCTCTGGCTGGCGACGGTCTGTGCCGAGCTGCCGTTCCCGTGGGATCCCGACGCACCGGAGTCCGAGCGCCGCGCGCAGGCCCAGCAACGCTCGGCCGCGCTCGACCCCGCGCAGTTCGACCCGTTCGACCCGGGCACGGCGCTGTCCTGGGACATCGTCGAGATGTGCCAGCACTGGCCGGTGGCGCGTCGCCCGGCGACGGGCGACCTCAGCAAGGTGGAGGCGCCGGTGCTGCTGGTCAACGGCCGCATCGACCTGCGCACCCCGCTCGAGAACGCCGAACGGATGGCGGCCCTGCTCCCGAACGCCACCGTGCTGCCGATCCCCGAGGTCGGCCACTCGGTGTCCGACGCCGACCCGACCGGCTGCGCCGGGCTGGCGACCGACGACTTCCTCGCCGGCCGCACGCTCGTGCCGTGCCAGAACGCGCCCCCGCGGATGCGGATCCGTCCGTTCGCACCGACCGACCTGAACGCGCTGTCGCCCTCGAAGGGCACGTCCGGAAAGCGCGGTCGCACGGCCAAGGCGGTCGACCTCACCATCCACGACGTGATCGCCGAGCTCGACCTCTTCTACGCCGACCGCGGCGGCCTGCGCGGCGGCTCGTTCACGCTCGGCGACGAGGACATCGTGTTCCGCGGCCTCGTGTACGTGCCCGGGGTGAAGGTGAGCGGCCGGCTGAACGCGTTCAGCTACGGGGGCACGCTGCGGATCTCCGGCTCGAAGGCCGCGCGCGGCACGCTGCGGGTGGGCCGCAAGGGCGCCGTGACCGGCGTGCTCGACGGGCGCAGGATCAGCACCCGGATCAAGCTGCCGAAGCCGCCCGAGGGCCTCGGCGGCGGCGGGGGCGAAGAGGGTCCGGGCGAGCCGCGGGTGCCGACCTGGCTCGGCCCGCTGCTCGGTCGCTAGCGGAGGCGGGTCGCCGCCCTAGGCGGTGACGCTGAGGTTCTTGTAGGCGTCGGCCAGCCGGCCGATGCCCGCGCGGATCTGGTCCGGCCCGACGCCGGAGTACGCCAGGCGGAGCGTGTTGAGGCCGCCCTCGATCAGGAAGTCGGTGCCCTTGACGAAGATCACGCCGCGGTCCTTGGCGGCGGCGGCGAGGGCGTCGACGTCGGCGCCCTCGGGCAGCTCGACCCACAGGAAGTAGCCGCCCTCGGGGGGCGTGAAGCGCGCGTCCGGCAGCTCGCTCTGAAGCGTCTCGGCGAGGGCGTCACGGCGCTCGCGGAGCGCGTTCTTGACGGTCTCGACCGAGCGGTCGATGGCACCGGAGGTGCAGAACTCGGCGACGATCGACTGCGACACCATGCTCGGGGAGATGTAGGTGCTGGTGGCCCGGCGCTCGATGTCACCGATCACGGCGGGCGGCCCCGCGAGGTACCCGACCCGGATCCCGGGACAGACCGTCTTCGAGAACGAGGACGCGTAGACCACGCGCTCGGCGTCGTCGAGGTCGAACATCGTCGGCAGCGACTCGCCCTCGAAGCGCAGCTCCCCGTAGGGATCGTCCTCGAAGATCATGAAGTCGTAGTGGCCGGCCAGCTCGAGCAGGCGGCGGCGCTTCTCCAGCGAGAGCGTGACGCCGGCGGGGTTGTGGAAGTTGGGGATGACGTGGGCGAGCTTCGGCCGCTTGCCGGCCTCGAGCTCGCGGGCGAGGTACTCGACGTCGAGGCCGTCGGACTCGACGGGCACCGGGAGGAGATCGGCCCCCATGTTTCGCAGGACGAGCAGGGTGCGGTCGTAGGTCGGCGCCTCGATGACCACGGTGTCGCCGGACTTGACCTCGCGCTGGAACAGGAACGCGTCGGCCTGCATCGAGCCGTTGGTGGCGATCACCTGCTCGCGAGCGATCTGGTGCTTCTGGGCGAGCCAGTCGCGCAGCGCCGGGTAGCCGCCGGAGGTGCCGTACATGAACGCGCCCGAGGGGTCGTTCTCGAACGCGCGCTGCGCGGCCTGCTTGAGGTCCTCGACCGCGACGATGTCGAGCGACGGAGCGCCGCGCGCGAACGTGATGGGCGCCGTTGACTCCACGCGGATGAAGATAACGCACGCCTCGCGACCGATTAGTTTCCGCCGGCCCCCCGGTCTTGACATGCACTGAGAACATTCGCGCGGACCTTCCGCCGCAACGGAGAGGATGCAGCCATGGAGCAGAAGATCGTCCCCAACCTGTGGTTCGACGGCCAGGCCGAGGAGGCCGCGAACTTCTACATCTCCGTCTTCAAGGACGGGCGCATCCTGAGCAAGGCGCACTACACCGAGGACTCGCCGGGCGAGCCCGGCACGGTGATGGTCGTCGAGTGGGAGCTGAACGGTCAGCGCTTCGTCGGCATCAACGGCGGCTCGCAGTTCAAGTTCGACGAGGCCGTCTCGTTTCAGATCTCCTGCGAGGACCAGGAGGAGATCGACTACTACTGGGACAAGCTGTCCGAGGGTGGCTCCGAGGGCCCGTGCGGCTGGCTGAAGGACAGGTACGGCCTGTCGTGGCAGGTCACGCCGAAGGGCATGGACGAGCTGTTCTCGGGCCGGGACGAGGAGCGCGCCAACCGCGCGATGAAGGCGATGCTGAAGATGTCGAAGCTCGACATCGCCGAGCTGCGCGCGGCGGCCGACGGGGTGCCGGCGGCCTAACGGCGCGACCGCAGGCGGTGGATCTCGACCTCGTCGCGGACGCTCGTGGCGACCGACCAGTGGCGGCGGGCCTGCTTGACGAAGGGTTCCGCCGCCGGGCGGCCGGGGTCGGCCAGCCACGCCTCGCCGCCGAGGCGGGCGAGCAGCGACTGGAGCGGAGCGGCGCTGGCGCGCTCGTAGAGCACGTCGGCGGCGAGCACCAGGTCGAACGGGCCGAGCGCTACGAGGGAGTCGGCCGCGGCCCACTCGACGCGGAGGGTGGTCAGGTCGAGGTCGTTCTCGGCCGCGTTCTGCCGGACGAGCTCGAGCGCCTCGGCGTCCGCGTCGGTGGCGAGCACCGTGGCCCCAGCACGAGCCGCGACGAGGCTCGGCACCCCCAGCCCGCAGCCGAGCTCGACCACGCGCAGGCCCTCGAGCTCGGCCCCCTCGAGCTCGCGCGCGAGCGCCAGGCCGCTGCGCCACAGCACCGACCAGTACGGGAGCAGCGGAGCCCACTCGACCGGGCCGTCGTCGGGCAGCTCGGCGGCCTCGTAGGGCTGGAGGATCGTCAGCTCGCCGCCCGGGAGCGGGATGCGGTGACGGACGAGGTCTGAGCCCACTGCCATGGGCGGCGAAGATAACGGGGGCGTGCTGTCCTCTTCCCCGTGCGGCGTTCGTCTACAGGCGACCATCCCGACAAGGAGGCCCCATGAACTACATGCTCCTGATCCACCAAGGCGACACTCCGACGCCGCAGACGCCGGACGAGTGGGCGAAGCTCTCCGAGGACGAGCGCAACGCCGTCTACGCGGACTACAAGGCGATCAACGAGACCCCGGGCGTGACTCCCGGGCTCGGTCTCCAGCCGGCCGACACGGCCACCACCGTGCGCGTGGCGGACGGCGAGACGCTGACCACCGACGGACCGTTCGTCACCGTCAAGGAGGCGCTCGGCGGCTGGCTGATGTACGAGGCCGACGACCTCGACGCCGCGATCGAGCTGGCGGCCCGCATCCCGGCGGCCCGCATGGGCGGCGCGGTGGAGGTACGTCCGACCCAGGAGTGGTAGCGATCGCCCTCGAGGACGTCTTCCGCGACGAGTGGGGTCGCGTCCTCGCCAGCCTGATCGGTTTCCTCGGCGACTTCGAGCTCGCCGAGGAGGCCGCTCAGGAGGCTTTCGCAATCGCCGCCGAGCGCTGGCCCACGGCCGGCACGCCCGCCAACCCGCGCGCGTGGCTCGTGGCGACGGCGCGCAACCGCGCGATCGACCGCATCCGCCGCGAACGCGTGGGCGCGGAGAAGGCACGACTGCTCGAGACGGTGCCCCAAGCCATGGACGACCCCTTCGCACACGACGACACGACGATCCGCGACGAGCGGCTCGAGCTGATCTTCACCTGCTGCCACCCGGCGCTGGCGGTCGAGGCGCAGGTCGCCCTGACGCTGCGGAGCCTGGGCGGGCTGCGGACCGAGGAGATCGCCCGCGCGTTCCTCGTGCCGGAGGCGACGATGACCAAGCGGCTGGTGCGCGCGCGGCGCAAGATCAGGGACGCGGGGATCCCGTTTCGCGTGCCGGCCGACCATCTGCTGCCCGAGCGGCTCGCCGCGGTGCTCGCGGTCGTGTACCTGATCTTCAACGAGGGCTACGGCGGGCGCGGGGAGCTGGCGACCGAGGCGATCAGGCTCGGCGGTGCGCTGGCCGAGCTGATGCCGGACGAGCCCGAGGCGCATGGGCTGCTCGCGCTGATGCTGCTGAACGACGCCCGGCGCGATGCGCGCTTCGCCGGCGGGGCGGTGGTGCTGCTCGCGGACCAGGACCGGTCGCTGTGGGACGCCCGGCAGATCGAGCTCGGCCGCACCGCGCTCGATCGCGCGGTCGCCCTGAGTGGGAGCGGTCCGTACGTGGTGCAGGCCGCGATCGCCGCGCTGCACGTGGACGAGCACCCCGACTGGGCGAAGATCGCGGCGCTGTACGGCACGCTCGCGCAGATGACCGGCTCGCCGGTCGTGGAGCTGAACCGCGCCGCGGCCATCGCCGAGGCCGGTGACGCGGAGGCCGCGCTCGCGCTGGTGGAGGGGCTCGACCTGGACGGCTACCACTACCTCCACACGACACGCGGGGAGCTGCTGTGCCGGCTCGGACGCGTCGAGGAGGCGGGCGTCGCTTACCGCCGCGCGCTGGACCTGGTTCACTCGGACGCGGAGCGGCGCTTCATTGCGGGCCGGCTCGCCGAGCTATGACCTACGCGCTTGAGCCAATAGGGCGGGTGGAATCCCCGCTGACGGATCTCGCCTCCGCGCCGAGGCAGGGCGACGAGGGCGCGCCGGACGCGTGGCTGGTCTTCGAGCCGGCCGTGCTCGACGCGCTCGACGGGGTCGGCGTGGGAGACCACGTGATCGTGCTGACCTGGCTCGACCGAGCGGACCGCTCGGTGCTGCGGGTGCACCCGCGCGGCGATCCCTCGCGGGCGGAGCAGGGGGTGTTCGGCACGCGCTCGCCAGACCGTCCGAACCCGATCGGGCTGCACCGGGTGGAGGTGCTGTCGATCGAGGGCGCGCGCGTACGAGTGAGTGGGCTCGAGGCGCTCGACGGGACGCCGATCGTGGACCTGAAGCCGGTGCTGGGCAGCGACCCGGGTGAGCGCTGAGCCGATCCGCGGCGGTCAAGTCACGTTTGCGTGCCGCCCGCTCCAGACTCCAGCGAAGCGACATAGTCAGCAAGCTGATCGATCGTGTGGCGCATCTTGCGTATTGCCGCCTGGCTGTCTGTCTCGGTGAACTTGCCACCCCAAAGCTCGCCATTCAGGAAGATGCTGGCGATGTTGGTGTCGGGCCGGGCGCGCGCGAGCACGTAGTGCAGACGCGTGAGGAGCTGCTCAGCCTGGGCCGCCGTCCCTTCCCAGCGGCCGTTGTCCACCTCGATGACGACCCGATCGCCTACTTCGGTGATGTTGATGCCCTCGACGGGCCGCTCCGTCATCGGCCCTCCTTCCGCACGTTCATCCGAATACGGAGTGTGCCTGCGACATGGGCGCCGGAATGGGCAGCCCGGCTTCACGCATACCTTCGAGATGGAACTCGACGGCTTCGTCGATCAGGGAACGGACTTCTTGTTCAGACCCCGCCGCCGCGATAACCCCCGGAAGATCAGGCACGTATGCGCTCCATCCGGTGTCACCGCCCTCGATCACGACGAGATACTCGTTCCGCAGCACGCGATCCGGCTCGCGCACCAACGGAAACTCGGTGCCTGGCTCTACGGACAAAGCGCTCATCGCAACTCCTCCAATTGGGCCTGTCTGCGGATGCTTGCCAACGTTCCAGGGCGTACTTCGTCGCTCCGATTTCCCGAAACCGTTACCAGGCCCTTCTTGTGCGGGTGCTTGTACTGCCGGTGGCTGCCCCTCGTTCGATCGAGCCGCCATCCGTCCTTTTCGATCGCTCGCATGACATCAGCCACCTTCACGCAGTTACGGTAAACGAAGATCGCAGGGGCGGCTCCGGCCGCCACTGCGTTGGCTCCGGCCGACGCCGTCTTTAGCATCGCCCACGCGATGCCCAGCGTGCGCGCATCACCCCTGCCGTCGCGCCCGCTCGCGATCGTTCCCGAGCGGCTCGAGAGCTGCGTGCGGCGGCTCGATCCGGCTGACCGGGCGCTGCTCGACCTGTCCCTGAACCGCGGGATCCCCGACGCCGCCATGGCGCCGATCCTGCGCACCGATCCGCTGCGTCTCGCGTGGAAGCGTGCGCGCGCGATCGAGCGCGTGGCCTCGCGCCTCGGGCTGACGCATCCCGCGGACCTCGGGCTCGTGCGCACCGCGCTGGCCGATCTCCCCTCCCGCGCCTGGCTCCCCCTGGAGCTCCAGCCGGCGAAGCAGCCCCGCGTGCTGGAGCCCCCGGAGCCGGTGGGCGAGGAGCCGCGAGTGATGAAGCCGAGCGTGCAGCCCGCGGCGACAGTCGCGCCGCCGGAACCGGCCGGCGCGGAGCCGCGGGTTACAAGGCCGGCTGCGGACGAAAGGCCCGGGGGTGGCACCGCGCCAGCGACGCCGCCCGAGCCGCCGGGCGCGGAGCCCGTCGTGTTCCGCGCGCGCGAGCCGGAGGCCGTGCGCGCGAGCCTGCGCGCGGCGGCGCAGCCGGGCACCGCGCTCGCACCCGCGCGCCCCGCTCAGGCCGCGGCAGGACTCGTCGCGAAGCCCGTGAGCACTTACGGAAGAGGGCTCGCCACGCCGGCCCGAGCCGAAGACAGCGGCGTCCAGTTCGGGCGTGCGGCGTCGTTCACACTCGGGGGGCTCTCTGAGCGAGCGAAGCGAGCGTACCCCCGAGGGGGAATGACGACGCGCGCCCGCCGCGCGGCCGGGGCCCTGGCAGTTGGAGCCGCCGCGCTCCTAGCGCTCAGGCGGTCGTAGCCGCAGCCACTTCGGCGGCCAGCTCGGCCACCTGCGTGGGCGTACGACCGACGCGAATCCCCGCGGCCTCCAGGGCCTCGGCCTTCGCGGCCGCCGTCCCCTTCGACCCCGAGATGATCGCCCCGGCGTGCCCCATCGTCTTGCCCGGGGGCGCCGTGAATCCCGCGATGTAGGCGAGCACCGGCTTCGAGACGTTCTCGCGCACGTACTCGGCCGTGCGTTCCTCCTCCTCGCCCCCGATCTCGCCGCACATGACGATCAGCTCGGTCTCGGGGTCCGCCTCGAAGAGCGTGATGATCTCGATGAACGACGAGCCCGCGATCGGGTCGCCGCCGATCCCGACGATCGACGAGTTCCCGAATCCGCGCTGGGCCAGCTCGTTGCCGATCTGGTAGGTCAGCGTGCCGGAGCGCGACACGAGGCCGACGTTGCCCTCGGAGAAGAAGTGCGCCGGGATGATCCCGACGTTCGCCTTGCCCGGCGACAGGATCCCCGGGCAGTTCGGCCCGACGAGGCGCGTGGACCCGCGGCGCAGGTGCGTGTACACCCGCAGCATGTCGTGAACGGGGATCCCCTCGGTGATGCAGATGACGAGCCCGATGCCGGCGTCGGCGGCCTCCAGGATCGAATCCGCGGCGAAGCGCGGCGGCACGAAGATCATCGCGGTGTTGGCGCCCGCCTCGTCCACCGCCGCGTGCATCGTGTCGAAGATCGGCACGCCCTCGACGTCCTGGCCGCCCTTGCCGGGCGTCACACCGGCGACGAGGTCGGTGCCGTACGAGCGGTTGTTCAGCCCGTGGAACGAGCCCTCGCGCCCGGTCAGGCCCGCGACGACGAGCTTGGTCTCCTTGTCGACGAGGATGCTCACGCCGGAGCCCCCGCCTTCGCCAGCTCCACGACCTTCGCGGCAGCCCCGTCCATCGTCTTCTCGACGGTCACGTTCGGAAGCGCGGCCTCCGCGAGGATCTCGCGGCCCTCCACGTCGTTTGTCCCGTCGAGGCGCACCACGAACGGCACCTTCACGTCGATCTGCCCGAACGCGGTCACGAGCCCGCGCGCGACCTCGTCGCAGCGCGTGATCCCGCCGAAGATGTTGAACAGCACCGCGCGGACCTTCTCGTCGGAGAGGATTACCTCGACCGCGTCCACGATCGCGTCGGCCTTCGAGCCGCCGCCGGCGTCGAGGAAGTTCGCGGGCTTGCCGCCGGCCTGCGCCACCACGTCGAGCGTGGACATCACGAGCCCGGCGCCGTTGCCGAGGATCCCGATGTCGCCATCGAGCTTCACGTAGGTGAGCCCGCGCTCCTTGGCCATCCGCTCCTGCGGGTCCTCGTCGGAGACGTTCCGGAACGCCGCCGTGTCCTCGTGGCGGAACAGCGAGTTGCCGTCCACGGTGACCTTCGCGTCGAGCGCCACCACCTGGCGGTCGCCCGTCACGAGCAGCGGGTTGACCTCCATCAGCACCGCGTCCTCGGCCACGAACGCGTCGTAGAGCTTCGCGAGCAGCGCGCCCACCGGGCGCACCACGTCGTCGGCGATCCCGGCCTCGAAGGCCAGCCGCCGCGCGTGGAAGTCCGAGAAGCCCACGAGCGGGTCGATGTGCACCCGCACGAGCGCCTTCGGGTCCTTCTCGGCGACCTCCTCGACGTCCATGCCCCCCATCCGCGAGAGCATCGCCAGCGGCTTCTTCGCGGTGCGGTCGAGCAGGATCGCGGCGTAGTACTCCTCGTCGATGTCGGATGCCTTCTCGACGTAGAGCTCGTGAACGGTGAATCCGCGGATGTCCATCCCGAGGATCGCCTTGGAGTGCTCCTCGGCCTCGCCGCGGTCCTTGGCCAGCTTGATGCCGCCCGCCTTGCCGCGCCCGCCGATCAGCACCTGGGCCTTGATCACGACCGGATATCCGAGCGCCTCGGCCGCCTCGACCGCCTCCTCGACGCTCGAAGCGGGCTTTCCATCCGGCGTCGGAACGCCGTGCTTTCGGAAGAGCTGCTTGCCCTGATATTCGAGGAGGTCCATGAAAACCTAGAATGTGGCCCGCCCCGCGCTTCAAAGGCCGATTGCAGGGCCACGGCCGGCGGGCACCCTATCGAAAACCGAACCGCTTCCCCCTAGGAGACACTTGCCGATCCCCAAGGACGTCCGCTTCGTCACGTTCGACTGCTACGGCACCCTGATCGACTGGGAGTCCGGCGCATACGACGCCTTCCAGAAGGAGGCCGACCGCGACGGCTTCACGATCGACAAGAACTCACTGGCGCCGAAGTTCATAGAGGCGCAGCACGAGATCGAGCGCGGCTCGTACGAGCTCTACGCCGAGGTGCTGCGCCGCACCGCCGTGCGCTGCGCCAAGGAGCTCGAGTGGGACCTCGAGCCCTCGCGCTCGGGCTTCCTCCCGTCGAGCGTCCCCTACTGGCCGCCGTTCCGCGAGACCAATGCGCAGCTCGAGCGATTCGCCAAGAAGTTCGAGATCGGGATCCTCTCGAACGTCGACGACAAGCTCCTGGGCGCGACCCGGCGCCACTTCCGCGTCGACTTCGACCTGGTGGTCACCGCGCAGCAGGTCCGCAGCTACAAGCCCGACCCGGCGCACTTCAAGGAGTGCGCGCGGCGCGTTGGCAGCAAGTCCGGCTGGGTGCACATCGCGAGCGGCTACGACACCGACATCGAGCCGATCCTGAAGATGCGCGTGCCCGTGATCTGGGTGAACCGCCGCGGGGTCAAGCTCGAGCCGGGGCAGAAGAAGCCGACCGAGGAGGTCAAGACCCTCCGCGACGCGGCCAAGCTACTGAAGGTCGCCTGACCTGAGAGCGGTAGCCGTCCACCACGACGTCGTGGTGGTCACGAGCCGGCTCTGGCAGACGAACGCCACCGCCATCCGGCGTGGCGAGGAGTGCCTGCTGATCGACTCGCCGTACTTCCCCGACGAGCTCGAGCTGCTGCCGGCGCTGCTCGCGCAGGCGGGCTTCGAGCCCGACGGCCTGCTCGCGACCCACGCCGACTACGACCACCTGCTCGGGCGCCTGGCGTTCCCCGGGCTGGCCCTCGGCGTCGGCTGGCCCACCGCCGAGCGGCTGCGCTCGGAGCCGGGCGCGGCCCAGCGCGAGCTGCGCAATGCCGACGCGGAGCACTACGTGGCCCGCCCGGCGCCGCTGGCCCTCGGCCAGTACCAGGAGCTGCCGGTGCCCGGGTCGATCGAGATCGGCGACGCGGAGCTCGAGCTGCATGCGACCGACGGCCACGCGCCCGACGGCACCGCCTTCGTGGCCCGCTTCGCCGGGCTGCTCGTCTGCGGCGACTACCTCTCGGACGTCGAGATCCCGCTCATCGCCAGGGCCGGGTCGCTCGACGACTACAGGGCGACCCTCGCCCGCCTCACGCCCCTGGTCGAGGCGGCTGAGACGATCGTCCCCGGCCACGGCTCGCCGCACGACCGCGAGACCGCCCTGCGCATCCTCGACGAGGACGCCGACTACCTGGACGCGCTGGCGGCCGGCGAGGAGCGTCCCCCACTCCCCGCCAGCCGCGATACCTCACGCCAGCGCGCCATCCATGCGGACAACCTGGCCAAGCACGGCCCGGCTGCCTAGCCCCCCACGGTCACCCGCAGGGCCGGCGATCCGTCGCCGTTCAGCGCCTGGTCCCCGGCCCACTGGGCCACGAACGAGGAGCTGCGCTTCACCGTCCAGTTCGTGATGAACGTTCCGTCGGAGCGGACCGTGACGAACTGCCTGGTCCAGCGGCCCGACCCGAGCTCGCGCACGCTCACCTGGACGCGGGCGCCCGGGGCCGCGGGAGCGAGCTTGCCGTCCAGGCGCACCTTGCCCTTGCGGCGCAGGCGCTTCGTCTTGGTCGTCAGCGTGATCGTCGACCCGGATGCCGCGTCGCCGCCGCTCGCCGTGCTGAACAGGTCGGACGTGCCGACCAGCGCGTGTGCGATATCGCCCGGCGCCGCCACCAGCGAGCCGAGGCCCGAGGTGATGTTGTCGTTCGAGATGAGCTGCGGCCGCCAGCTCGCTCCACCGTCGGAGGTGCGCAGCACCCACCCGCCGTTGAAGTTGCCGAAGTCGCGGACCGCGAGGTAGCCCGTGTTCTTGTCGCCGAAGGCCATCTCGTAGGCGTCCGCGCTGCCGACCGTCAGCAGCTCCTTCCACTTCCCGCCGCGGTTGGCCGTCTGCCAGACGCGGCCGTCGGCGGTGAGCACGTAGCCGAGCTTCTTGTCGACGAAGTCGACCTCGAGGATCGTGCTCCGGCTCGGACGCCGCAGGGCGGCCCACTTCGCGCCCTCGTCGCCGCTGAACGCCAGGGCCTTGGGCCCGCTGACGTACACGCCGCCGTCGGGGGTGCGATCGACGTCGTCGAGCCCGACCTTCGGGCCGACCGGCGCCGCGTCGACCGGGTCGAAGTTCGCGCCGCCGTTGGCGGAGCGGACCATCCCGCGCGGACCGATCAGCATGACCACGTTGCCGTCACCGGACGCCGTGATCGACCGCGGGCGAACACCCGCGTCGCCAAGGATCGCCCAGCTCGTGCCGCCGTTGTCGGTGCGGAAGACCGCGCCCTCCGTGTCGACCGCGTAGCCCAGCGTGGCGGTCGGGAACGCGACGTCCACCACGTCGTTCGTGGTCGGCGCACCCACCCGGGACCACGTGGCCCCCGCGTCGGTCGAGCGCGCCACCGAGCCGCCCGAGCCCGGTGCGAAGACCGTGCTCTGCGAGGTGAGCCGCAGGCGGTTGTAGGCGCCCTGGAGCGTCGAGCCGATCGGCGTGAACGTGTCGCCCGCGTTGTCGGAGGTCGCGGCCTCGCCGCGCCGGCCGACGACCGCCACGCGCGTCGCCGAGTTGTAGCTCGCCGCCAGCCCCGGGATCGGGAGCGTGCCGCTCGGGCCACCCGGAGGCGGCTCGTAGGTGCTCGGCTCGAGCGTCTCGAAGCCGTCGTCGGTGTGCAGCACGAGGCCGTTGCCGCCGATCACGACGCAGTGCAGCTCGTCCGCGCAGCGCACCGAGCGCAGCGGCGACGAGACGGACGCGTCGGTCGTGGTCCAGTTGGCCCCGCCGTCGACGGTCTTCAGCACCGCGTTCTGACCGACCGCGTAGCCGGTCGTCGCGCTCACGAAGTACAGGCCGCGCAGCGCACCGGAGGTGGCCACGTCCTTCCAGGACGAGCCGCCGTCGGTGGTGCGGTAGATGCGCCCGAGCGTGTCGGAGCCGGTCACGACCAGTCCGTTGTCCGGGCTCGTGAACCACGCGTCGTTCGGCGGGCCGCCTCCGGTGGCGGGAAGCGCCGTGCGCGAGGCGAAGCGTGCGCCGCCGTCCTCGGTGCGCAGCACCGAGCCGTCGGAGCGGATGAGGAAGCCGATGTCCTTGGTGGCGAAGTGCATCGCGGCCAGCGGCGAGCCGCAGTTCGCCGAGGGGTTGAAGCGCAGCCGCCGCAGCGTCTGACCGCTGTCGTCGGAGCGCAGCAGCGTGCAGCCGCCACCGACCAGGAACGTGCTCGCGTCGATGACGCGCAGCTTGCTCAGGTCGTCGACGAGACCGGTGCGCACGCCGCTCCAGGTCGTGCCGCCGTCGTCGGTGCGGAGCACCGTGCCGAAGTCGCCCGCGGCGTAGCCGCGACCGCCGGCGAAGTCCACCGCCTTCAGCTCGTTGCCCTGCGGACGTGGGTTGCCCCAGCTCCAGCCGGACTGGCTGGTCAGGACCGGGGCGGCCGACGCCACGGCGCAGATGGCCATGGTGAAAACGGCAGCCGCGATCGACGCGATTGCGCAGCGTTGCATCATCCTGCGAGTCCTCTCCTTCGAATTCCCCCGGACGCGCTCCCGCGCGTCGCATGTCGAGAGCGCTAAACCGCCGTAGAGGAAGAAAGTTGCGGAGCCGCGCCTACGAGTTGCGGCGAACGTGCCACCGCACGCTCATCGAGGCGACCACCTGGCCGTCCTCGTCCTTCATCTCGATCTCGACCGGGAACTCGACCTTGCCGTCGGACTCGATCTGCTCGAGCAGGCCGCCGGCGTCGCCGCCGAGCGTGCCGGTGGCGGTGATCGGGCCCTTGGCGAGCTTCCTGTAGTCGATCTTGGCGCTCTTGGCGAGCGCGGTCAGGCTGCCCATGTGCTCGGCGAAGACGCTCACGAACGCCGCGCCCGACGCCGCCTCGCCCGCCGAGAACAACCCGCCCGCGTGCTGCGAGCCGACGTGGTTGTGCAGCTCGCCGTCGTCCGGCAGGCGAACCACGCCGCGCCCCTCGGCGATCTCGACCACCTCGAGCCCGAGGTGCTTGTTGAACGGGATCGCCTCCTGGAGGCCGGCGCGCATCGCTTCGTAGTCGGTCACGGTGGCTGCAACCTACCGGCTGACGGTCTCCTGCGGCTCGGCGACGCGCGCGATCAGGACCGCCGAGAAGGCCATGCCGCCGAAGAGGAGGAACCCGAGCGTGCCGAAGTCGCCCACCGCGAGCACGAGCCCGCCGAACATCGCGCCGATCGTGTAGCCGAGCTGCGCGCTGGTGGTCCGCGCGGCCATCATCGCGCCGGGCTGGGCGGGCATCAGCCCCAGGGCGAGCGCGCTCGAGCCGGTAGAGCGCACGCCGGCGCAGAGAGCCATGAGGAAGAACATGGCGACCGTGAAGGCCACCGCTGGGGTCACGTTCATGATCAGCGCGACCAGGCTGCCCATCGCGAGCGCGGCGGTCACGACCAGCCGCCGCCGGCGCCCGCCGAGACGGCGCACGAGCCGGTCGGTGCCGAGCGTCGAGATCAGAAACGCCAGCGAGCCGATCGCCAGCAGCACTCCGACGAGCGCCTCCTGCACGTCGTAGGTCTCCACGTAGAAGGCGCCGATGTAGGTGAGCTCCGCGGTCCAGGCGGAGTAGGCCACGAACTCGGCGATCGTCCAGGCCCGCGCGGAGGGGTCGCGGGCCACGTCCGTCATCCCGCTGGGCGTCGACTCCGTCTGCTCCTCGCCGCGGCGCACCCGCGTGAGCAGCGCGGTTGCCAGCGCGGCGAGGGCGGCCGCCCCCGGCACCGCGTACGCGAGCCGCCAAGACACCGCGTCGGTGAGCACGCCGATGACCGGGTTCCCCACGATCCAGGCGATCGACTGCGATCCCACCACGTAGCCGAGCGCCCACGGCGCGTCCTCCTCGTCGAACCACGCGCCCGCGCCCGCGAAGCCGCCCGAGAGCAGGCACGCGACCCCGAGCCCGATGAACGCGTGCCCCAGGTAGAAGACCGGCAGCCCCGCCGCCGTCGAGGTGATCGCGTGACCGGTCACGGCGAGCACCGCGCCCCACGTGATCACCGGCCGCACGCCGAGCCGGTCGATCAGCGGTCCGACCCGCAGCGACGCGACGGCCGCCACCGCCGCCATCACCGTCCGGGCCTGCCCAACCGCGCTCACCGACGCGTCCAGGCCGTGCCCGATCTCGACCATGATCGGGGCGAGCACCATGATGCTCGCCTGCGCGGCGAGGGTCGCCAGGACGAGCGGGATCAGCGCGCGGGGGTCGCGACGGCGCGGCACGCCCTAGAGGATCGCAGCGGGCGTGCGGCTACTGCGTGCAGTACGGCAGGCCGAGCTCGGCGAAGCGCTCGGCGGCGTTCTCGGCGAGGAGCTGGATCTGCGGCACGTGGGTCGCGAGCGCCGCGTCCGGGTTCGGCGCGCTGCGCGCGTCGCGCAGGGCGCGGTCCAGCGCGCGATTGAGCTGACTGTGGAGGCGGATGACCTCCTTCACGTCGGCCCGGACGTCCGCGGGCGGCTTCGGGAGCTGCTCGATCTTGCGCTGCTCCTGGCGGAAGAAGATGCGGAAGGTGAGGATGTTGTTCCCCTCGAGCGACTTCATCGCCTCGGTCTGGCGCACGCGCTTCTCGCAGATCTTGTCGATCTTGGCCATGTACGGGTGCTCGCTGCGGAAGTACTCGAGCAGCGGCTTGTCAGGCAGCGCCGCGCCTGCGGCCAGCGCCGCGCCAATCCACAGGACGGGGTAGACCACGATCAGGGGCGAGTCGGGCGCCGCCTTGAACGGGCGGTCGTTGTCGCGGACGCAGGTGCCGGCGGCGATGTCGCCGATCCGTGCGCGGCGCGGGCCCGTCAGGAGCAGCGAGATGCCGCCCACGATCGGGAACACGGCGACCGCGAGCGCGTCGTCGACGAAGCGGAAGATCGTGCGCGCCGCGATCCTGTTGGCCGGCACGCCGTTGCCGTCGAGGCCGACCACGCGCAGGCGCATCGCCTTCTTGCCGAGCGTCTGGCCGAACGCGGTCTCGAGGACCATGTAGTAGGACAGCTTCAGCGCCAGGTACGTCATCAGCATCCCCACGGCGGCGCCGGCGAAGAGGAAGAAACCCACCAGCGCGCCGAGGGCGAGCACGATCTCGTCGATCACGTGGGCGAACAGGCGGCGGCGGTCGAGGCGGCGGCGATCCTCGAGGCGCGGGTTCACGCGCACGTCCTCGCCGGTCACGGACGCCGCCGCCACCGCGGCGGCGGTGGGCATGGCGTCGAGCGACTCCGGCACATCGCGCCTCGGCTGCTCGGGCGGGAACTCGGAGCCCCAGCCCGGCACCTCGATCTGTTCGGGGTTGTAATCCGGCACTACCGGGGCTGTATCGAGCGCCGGCGTGCCGAGCTTTAGTGCGAGTGCTGTCCCCGGAAGCGGGAGTTCTTGATGGAAACGCGCGCGTAGACCGGCTTGCTGGTGTTCCCGGCGTTGTCCTGAGCCGTCAGCCGGAACGTGTAGCGCCCGCTCTTGCGCGCCTTGTAGTTCCACTTCCGGCGCTTGGTGCCGGTCCGGATCGTCTTCCACTTCTTGCCGCTCTTGACCTGGATCTTGAGCGTCTTCAAGCCGCTTCCGCCCGTATCGAAGACCGAGTAGGTGAGGTGGATGCGGTGGTGGCTCGGGTGGCGTCGGGCCTTGAGCCTCACGGTCGGCGCCGTGCGATCGACGAAACTCGGGCCGGCACCGGGCTGGCCGGACCCGCCCCCGCCCTCGGCCGGCGGCACGGGCTGAGACCCCGGTTGCGCGGGATTGTCGAAGGTCTCGCCGTACTCCTGCCCCGCCTCCGGCCCGCGGCCGTTGGCGGTCTGGTCACCCGGAAGCATGACCATCCGCCACTCGGAGACGATCTCGTTGAGCGGGACCGTCTGACGCGCGTTGTCGGAGTCCACGAGGAACAGCAGGTGCAGCCCGTGCGTTCCGATGCTGCCCTGGAAGAACTTCTCGGCCGAGTTGGGCTCGCCGTCACCGGGCTTCCAGCAGCGGCGCTGCTCGCCGGTTGAGGTCGTGCGCGGCTCGTCGCCGGAGCGCAGCTTGACCTTGGGACCGGGGTCACTGCCCGTGCCGTCGTCAAAGCACGAGTCGTCGCGGTAGTACGGCGTGGCGACCACCGACTGCGCCGTGCCGCCGGGCGAGAGGTCACGCACGTCGGTCGTGATCCGGTCGACGATCGTGCCGTACGGCCCGGCGATCTCGTTCCACTCGAGCGCCACGTTGGCCTTGCTGAACGTCGGATCGAACGCGTCGATCGACTGGTGGTATGGGCGCCCGCAGAGCGACTCGACGGGATTCACGCCCTGCGGCCCGTCCGGGAACTGACCCGCTTCCGGCGGACAGTCGATCGCGCCATTGCACACATCCAGCTCCTGATAGATCGTGCGGTAGCCCTCGTCGAGCTGACTCGTCTCGTTCTGGTCCCAGTTGCTGTTGCACGGATCGTCGAAGTTCCCGAACACCTCGTCGTTTCTGCCGTCGACATCGACCCCGTCGAGGCGCGACGAGTTGTAGAAGCGCTTCATCCGGTTCGCGTTGAAGTCCCACTGCGCGTAGATGCCGTCGAGCGGCGGGATCACGTGCACGCGCAGCCAGGTCTTCTGGCGCATCTCGTGGCGGTAGAAGCTCTCGCGCCGGACGACGTTGGTGCCGGAGTCGGCGCCCCAGGTCTCGCGGATCGCGCGCACGGGACCGACCTTCTCGCCGAGCAGCGTGCTCGAGCCGCCCCAGTTCGTGTCCTCCTCCTCGAACCCACAGCAGGGCGTCTCCGAGCCGGGGTCCTGGGCGAACGCGCGCGCCTTCCAGCGATCCACGACATCCGGCGCGTAGGTCTTCCCCTTGTCCGGCGAGATGTTGATCTCGGTCATCAGCCAACGGCCGTCGTAGCGGAAGCGGTAGCGGTCGGTCTTGATCGTCGCGTAGTCCCGCGGCCGGCGCTTGTCGATCGCGGGCTTGCCCTTCTTGGGGTCGATGACGACGTTGCCGTCCTTGTCGCAGTACACGCCCTCGCGCGCGTTGCCGTAATCGTCGTAGCTCGAGACGGAGCGTTCGAAGGTGTCCGAGACCTTGTCGCGCTTGTACTCGACGTAACCGTTCTCCGCGGTGTACGCGGGCTTCGGACCGCTCGGCGAGGCCTGCATGACGTAGACGTACTTCGTGCCCTCGCGGCCGGTGGGGTCGTTCACGACGACCTCGTAGGGAGCGCCGTCGATGCCGGCCGGCAGCGGTGTGTTCGCGCCGATCCGGTCGCCCGCGTCCGTGTACATGAACGCGAGCTCGTCGTTGTCGTCGAGGCCCGGGACGGGATCCTTCGCGGGCTCGTCCGCTGGGCGCGCGAGGCACGGGTTCTTCGGGTCCTCCTCGAACCAGCGGAAGCCCTCGCGCTCGTACGCGTAGGTCGTGTGCTGGTCCTCGCCCGAGTAGATGGCGAAGCCCGACGCGGAGTTGTTCAGGTAGCGGGTGAAGACCTCGTCCACCTGGAACGGGATCTGCTTCCACGTCTTCTTGGCGGCGTCGTAGCGGTAGCCGAGCAGGGAGTCCACCGCGGGACCGGCACCCAGGAAGTCACGCGTGTCCGCGTCCGGCTGCGGGTTGTAGTTGTGCGGGCACGGCGGCGTGTTCGGCGGCTTCGGGAACTCCTTGGGAAGCTGATTTGCCTGACATTGGAAGTCCACCAAAGGCAGGCGGAACGTCTGGTTCGAGCGCGCCGACCACAGCGGGAGGTCCGACCCGCGCAGGATCACGGGCTCGGTGTCGCGCTTGGCTGGGGGCGGCTGGTTGGCGTCCACGCCGCTGGGCGCGGGCTGCGTGGACGGCGCGGGCAACTGCGCGGATGCCGACGCGGGTAGCGCGAGTACGACGAGTATGAGCGCGAGTCGCTTCAGAAGATCCGTCCCCCGGGGCCTGAAGGTAGTACCACAGGAGGGGGCCGACCACTCGCGAACTTTCGCGGCGCGCCTCAGTCTCCACATGCGGGGCGGCGCCCCTCGACGGCACCGCGCGGCGGCGGCGGGAGTCGCCGGCCTCGCCGCCGGCCGTTGATGGGCTCGAGTTCCCCGATCATGCGCTTCGCGGTTTCGACGTCGTCGACCCAGAGCGCGACCGTCGTGCGTCCGGCGAAAACCTCGACCTTTTCAAACGCTCCGCTCCCGTCCGAGAAGACGGCGACCGGCGCTCCGCGAAGCGAGAGCATGCGCGGCCGTGCGCGGCCCCGGTAGCGCGACAGGTTCTCCTTGCAGATCGGGAAGTTCTGGATCGACGCCGGCGGCGCGCAGGACGTCTCTGCCCCCGGCTCGGGCTCACAGGTCCCGTACACGAAGCTGATCGGCCCTCGGGGGCTGTCCTCGACATCGTCACCACCGCCGTTCGTCAGCGGAAGCTCCTCGAACGAGGGCCCCGCGTAGTAGAGGGCGAACGGCTTGAACTGGCGCGCGGCGCTGACGTCGGCGGCACCCTGCGCTGGCGCATCGTTGGAGCCACATCCGCTCGCCAGGCCGGCGAGCAGGGCGAGACCGACGGCAGCGCCGGCAGCGCTACTTCCTGCCGACACGGATGATCGCCACGTGCCCGCTTCCGTGGACCTGGTACTTGCCGCCGCACTGGTTGACCGGCGCGGTGTGGCCCCAGTACTCGGTACGCGCGAAGTGCTTGTGCTCACCGGTCTTCAGCGCCAGATACAGACGCTGCCGCGCATAGTCGTAGCCGCTGCCCGTTCCTCCCACGGGCAGGTCCATGTGGCGCGGTACGTGATCGCCTTGGCACTTCCCGTGATCGTGTTCGTCCATGTGCGGCGTCGCCGGAACGACGCTGTGCTTGCCGTACTTGTCCTTGGGCGGGTCGAGGTGCTCCCAGAAGCGTGCGTGGTAGTCGAGCGTGTCGCTCTTGTGCTTCCCCATGGTCCCAATCATCTTGTAGCACCCGCCCGAGTGGGCCATCTTCTGCACACCCTTGGTGTTGTAGTCCCAGCCGGTGTGCTTCTCGATGTGCCCGTGGTGGACCTTGGTGCCCGCGTCATAGCTCCCGATGAAGCCCCAGTGGGCTGCGGTGCCGTGGAAGATCGCGCCGATCGGATCGATCCGCTGACGTGAGCTCTTGCAGTCGGACCCGTCTGGGTACGACCACGATCCTCCGCGCCAGAACGCATGCGAATCCGAAGGCGAGACCGCCGCCGACAGCGCAAGCGCAGTTACCACCAGGGTGACCCAGGCGACGGCGGACCGCTTCGGTGCGCGGCTGATCACTGGCATGGGAGTCGTCCTTTCAAAGCGCCAGGCACCGGCGGCGGGAGCTTTCCGCCGATGTCGAGGCGGTTGATTGGTGCTAGCGCGCCCGGCGCGGCCCCGGCGGGCTCCTGTCGCAGCGCGCTCACGGCTCGCGACGTCTGGTCGGCGGTTTCGCCGAAGACGACGAGGGTTGCATCCTCGGTGTAGACCTCAGCGCGCAGGGCTGTGTCGAACAGCGCGCCGGGCACTCCGCGCAGCGTGGTCAACACGTAGTCGAGCTGGAAGTCCTCGATCCCGCTCTGCGCGTACGAGGACAGGTTTCGCTCACACGCCGGCCACGACTGCACCACGACGGGCGGCTGGCAGGCGCCGAGCACCGGGTCCGGCGTGCAGGTGCCGTAGATGAACTCCACGAAGTTCGGGCGCGGCAGCTCGTGCGGGGACGGGACCTCGCAGATCCGGTTGATCGCGGTGATGGGCATGCCATCGAACGACGAGCCGAGCGAGTAGGTGGGGAAGTTGGCTGGCTCGTCCTCGGAGGTGCACGGCAACAGGCCCAGAGCCGCCGCCACCTCGTCGGCGGCCGCGGAATCGCTGCGGCTCGCCGCCGCGCCGCCCGCGGGATCGTCGGACTCCGTCCCGGGGTCGCCGTGGTCGGGCGCCTCGCCCGCCACCCGCTCGACGTCGATGATCCAGCTCTCCGACGTCCGGGTGTGCCCTAGCGCGTCGCGGCCCGTCACCGAGATCGTGTGCTCACCGTCGCTGAAGTTCTCGGGAACGAACTCGAATCGATGGGTGAATGTGCAACCGCCGCCGGGACAGGCCCCAGACGCCGACGCGACGGAAACCCCGTCGACGAGGAGGTCGGCGCCGGTGCCGCCCGACCCCGCGTCGCTCACTGCCACGTCGAGGAACGGGCGGTCCCCGTCGGCGTTCGGCCGGTAGTCCTCCGCGTCGCGGAGTTCGCCGCTCAAGCCGATCGACGAGGGCGGAGAGTTGTCGACGCCGACGACGGCCTCTGGGGTCCAGCCGACATTCGCGCCGCCCCAGGCGCCTGAGACCAGGTCGCGCTTCTGAGCGCGGACGTTGTAGTCGCCGTCAGAGAAGCTCGTCGTGGACCACGGGCATGAGTACTTGCCGTCTGCGGCACCTGCGGTCGGCACCGGGGCGCACAGGTCCTGCCAGGAGCCTCCGACGCGCTGCACCTGCGCCTGCCAGTCCATCGGGCCGGAGTGCGGGTCGGTCATGGGACCACTCACCGTCACGTCGCCCGACACGAAGCGCGGAAGCGAGTCGAGCCCGCCGTCGGGCGGACTGTGGTCCCAGTTCGCGCTCGGGTTGGTCACGTGAACTGTCTTCGCGCCGTTGTTCACCTTGGCACGCAGCTGGACGTTGTGTGTACCGCTGGGGACCGAGTTCGTGTCGAAGCAGAACTGGCCGGTCGGGGTGGTCTGGGTGCCTCTCACAGCTCCATCCACGAGCAGATCGATCTGCTGGAACCCTCGAGCCGGCTCGTACCACCGCTCCGCATGCGTGCCTACGACGTAGATGTCCGCGTCGCTGACCACGTAATCGGCGCAGCGCGTTCCGTGCATCCAGTCGGACTTGGTGAGCGCTCCCGTCCAGGTGACGCGTGCGTCGCGAGGCTGGTAGGCGACGTCGTGGTGGACGAACTCGCCCCCGTTGGGCTCGTTCATACGCGGTCTCCAGCTCCGGCGCAGAGGTGACAGGCGGGCCGCGGTCGCGCCGCCTGGCTCGATCGCGAACTCGTTGACGGCGAGCGGTCCCCCGTCGCGCGGCTCTTGAACGGACAGGAACCAGCGCATCCCCCATACCGCGTCGATGCCGCCTTGCTCGCCCTTCGACGAGCACGCGTTGCCGCCGGTGGCCTCGTCGGCCTGAACCTCGTCGAGCGGCACCGGCTGAACGGCCTCGACACGAGAGGCGAAGCGGCACTGCGCGAGGACCCCGTTCATCTCCGGGACGGTCGCGATGTCCCACCAGAGCTCTCCGGCGGTCGAGTCCAACCTCTGGACGTGCCAGGACGCACCCTTCTCCGCGCCTGTCTGCGAATCGAGTACAACCACAGCGCCGCCACCGAGACCGCCCATGTAGGTGATCCACAACTCGCCCCAGGCTGCGTCCACTCCCGTGGGCATGAGCTGCCACACGTACTCGCCGAAGCCTGCCGGCACCGTGAACCTGCGCCTCAGTGAGCCGCTGGCGGCATCGAAGACGAGGATGTCCGCCCCCGAGCCGTCCATGACGAAGACCTCGCCGCGGTAATAGGTGATTCCGCGGGGCTCGCCGAGAGCCGCGTCGGAGATCGTCAGCTTGTGCGCGAGAGTGGCGCCATCGTAGACCTCGACACGGGCGTCGGGGTAGCTCGTCGAGACGAAGAGGTCGCCACCGCCTGTAGCGGCTGAGACGAACGCGGGGCAGTGGTTGAACTGGCCCGGATCGATCAGGACCCCTTCACAGGCCTCGTCCCACGCGAAGGTCCCGAAGCCTTGGTCGTAGACCGGTTGGACCCACCAGTCGGGCTGCTCCACGGTCGGGACCGGTTCTTCAGCGCACCCGCCTATCGCCGCCATGACCAGCAGGAGGAGCCCGGTCCTGGCCAGCCGGTTCAGCCGATTTGCACGCGAGCCCCCCATTGCTCGTGGGGCATACCTCGTGGCGCAAAAACGCTAACGAGAATTTTTAGCGCTTGGCGGCCGCTTACTTGATGACGGCGATCGTGTCGCCCGTGGCGACCGCGCCGCCCTCCGACACGTTGAGCTCCTCGACCTGGCCGGCCGCGGGTGCGGTGATCTCGTTCTCCATCTTCATCGCCTCGATCACGCAGATGAGCGCGCCCTCGGTGACCTCGGCGCCCTTCTCGACCGCCACCTTGAGCACGGTGCCCTGGATCGGCGAGACCAGTTCGCCCGGCGCGCCGGCGGCGGCGCCCCCGCCGCGCTCGCGGCGCTTGGGGGCCTTGCGCGCGCCCGTCGCCGCTGCGGCCGGGGCGCCCCCGTTCCCGCCGCCGAGGCCCGCGCCGATCACCTTCACGTCGAAGCGCCGCCCGGAGACCTCGACCGCGTATTCGCGCTCGACCTTCTCCTCCTCGTCCTCGCCGGCGGCCGGAGGCGCTGCCGGGGGGTCGGGAGCGGCGTTCTCCTTCAGCCACTTCTTGTCCTCGACGAGGTCGCGGCAGGTCTCGCCCGCCGCCCACTGCGGCGTGTCGAGCAGCGCGACGTGGAAGTTGATGAGCGACTTGAGCCCGGCCAGCTCGTACTCGCGCAGCGCGCGGATCATCCGGCGCGTGGCGGCCTCGCGGTCCACGTCCCAGACGATCAGCTTCGCGATCATCGGGTCGTAGAGCGGGGTGATCTCGGAGCCGGCCTCGACGCCCGAGTCCACGCGCACGCCCGGGCCCGCGGGCTCTCGGTAGGCGGCGATCCGGCCGGGTGCCGGAGCGAAGGTCTTCGACGCGTCCTCGGCGTTCACGCGGCACTCGATGGCGTGGCCGTCCAGCCGCACGTCCTCCTGGCCGAGCGAGAGCTCCTCGCCCGCCGCGATCCGGACCTGCTCCTTCACGATGTCCACGCCGGTGACCATCTCGGTCACGCAGTGCTCCACCTGCACGCGCGTGTTCATCTCGAGGAAGAAGTACTCGCCGTCCTGGAGCAGGCCCTCGACCGTGCCGGCGGAGCGGTAGCCGACCGCGCGGGCCGCCTCGGTGCCGATCGAGCCGATGCGCTCGCGCAGCGCCTCGTCCACGGCGGGCGCGGGGCTCTCCTCGATCAGCTTCTGGTGGCGGCGCTGGACCGAGCAGTCGCGCTCGCCGAGGTGGATGACGTTGCCGTGCGAGTCGGCGAGGATCTGGACCTCGACGTGGCGCGGGTCGGGCAGGTAGCGCTCGAGGTACACGGTCGCGTCCCCGAAGAACTTCTCGCCCTCGCGCGCGGCGCCGTCGAAGGCCTTCTCGAGCTCGCTCGCCTCGAGCGCGACGCGGAAGCCCTTGCCCCCGCCGCCGCCCGCCGCCTTGACGGCGATCGGGTAGCCGATCTCCTCGGCGATCTTCGCGGCGTCGTCGACCGTGTCGACCGGGTCGGTCGTGCCCGGCACGATCGGAACGCCGGCGTTCTTCATGATCTCGCGCGCGCGGGTCTTCGACCCCATCGCCTCGATGGCCGAGGCGGGCGGGCCGATGAACACGATCCCCGCCTCCTCGCACGCCTTCGCGAACGGAGCGTTCTCGGCGAGGAAGCCGTAGCCCGGATGGACGGCCTCGGCGCCGGACTTCTGCGCGGCGTCGATGATCTTCTCGATCACCAGGTAGCTCTCGGTGGCCGGTCCGGGGCCCAGCAGGTAGGACTCGCCGGCGCGCCTGACGTGCAGCGCGTCGCGGTCGGACTCGGAGTAGACGCCGACCGTGGCGACGCCCATCTCCTCGAGCGCGCGCATCACGCGAATGGCAATCTCACCGCGGTTCGCGACCAGGACCTTGGAGAACATCGGCGCGGAAGCCTACCGGGGGCACGCAACTCCCGCGCGCCGCGCCCGCTGCCATGGCGGACCGCCCGTGCCGGCCGGGGTGTCTCCACCTTCGGCGGGGTCGCCAGCATGTCTTACTATCCTAACTGTTAGAGACGTTAACGAGACGGGTGCCGCTTGGCGCAGGGGGCTGGTAGCGGTTTCCTAACTATCATAACTGTTACTTTAGTTAGGTGCTGTCCGGCCGGCCCCTTCAAGGCACATCGCACGATCTCGATCTCTTCGTCGATCGCGAGGGCGTGATGGACCGAATTCACGATTCAGCCGCACGCCGGCTGAACACCCTGGTGGTGGGCGAACGTCGCTCCGGGAAGACCTCGCTCCTGCGCGTGCTGCAGGGGCGGCTGGCTTCCCGTTTCCACGTGGTGATGCTGGATGCGGGCCTGTCGCACGACGCAGCTTCGTTTCTGTCGCTGTTCCTCTTCTCGCTCGAGCGCGAAGCAGCGCTCGGGCGGGCGGGCGCTGTGTCCAACCCGCGGCTCGACCTCGACTACTCGTTCGCCCTGCCCGCCACCGAGACAGAGCGTGTGCTCACGCTGCTCGATGCCGTCCGCCACGCGATCGAACGTCGCGAGCGTGGCGTTGTCGCGATCGTCGATGACTTGCGTACGGCCGAGCTGGCCCATCGCCTGTTCGGCCGGATGCGCGACGAGCTCTGGATGCTCGGGTGCACCTGGATCGTGGCTGCTGACACTCAGGACAGAAGTGCGTTGCTGCGTCCTCCCGCCGACGCCTTCTTCGAGACCGTCATCGAACTGGGGCCACTGGACCATCGCGACGCGGCCGAGCTCGTCCGCCGGCGACTCGCCGACGAGGACGCCGATCCCGACTTGGTGGAGCGACTCGCACGCGCCGGGGAGGGAAACCCGGGGCGCACGATCGAGCTCGCTCGCGAGGTCGTGGTCGACGGCATACCGCTCGGTGAGGCGACTTCGCGCCGGACCGACGTCCGGTTCCGAGCGGGCAAGCTCGGCGACTCGGCACGGCGACTCGTCGAGGACCTACTCACCTACGGGCCGGCAAGCGCCTCTGACGAGAGCCTGCTGCGCCGGCTGAATTGGACGCGGGCGCGCGCCACGCAGGTCTTCAAGCAGCTCGAGGCAGAGGGCATAGTCGGCGCTGTCCCAGCGCGGAGCGGTGGGGGGCGAAAGGTCTACGGGCTGAACCTGAACGGTGAGGCATGACCGCCCGCGATCTCATAGCCACGCTCCGCGAGCGACACGCACTGGACCCCCGGCCGCTACCCACGGATCTATCGGCCTACCACGTGCCATTCGACACTCTGAACGGCGACGAGCGGACGGAGTCCGCGCTCGCGCGCGCCGCGGTCGCCATGGAGCGCATCGCCCTGATCGGCGACGGTGGTGTCGGTAAGTCGAGCGTGATCTCACACGTCTTCCGGCTCGGTTCCGGCTTCGCGCCTGTGGTCGTGCCCGTGTTCGACGAGCGCGCCGCGGTCGTGTCCGACCCGGGCGCATTCGCAGCTCACGCGGTCCAGGTCCTGGCGCGGTACGCCGACCAAGTCGAGTTGACAGCTCCCCGCGAGCGCGATCGCTATCTGCGGGCCATCGCCGAGCGCACCCACCTCCCGAGCACGGAGAGGGGTCTGCGGGCGGGCATCAAGCTCGCGCCGTGGATCGCGCAGTTCGATGTAGGAGCCGACCTGAAGCGGGTCACCCCGCCTGCCGAGATCCAGCCGAGCGCGAGTCAGTACGTGGCCGCTCTCGACGACATGATCGCGGTCGTCAAACGGACGGAGCTGACGCCGGTCCTCATCATCGACGACTCGGATCGCTGGCTTCGGCTCGACGACGGGGAACCGCGCAACGACGTCGTAGAGCCGTTCCTCGCGCACGTGCTTCGGATGCTGGCGGATCGCGCGATCGGGTTCGTTGTCGCGATCCACAGGACGTATGTCGATCTCGCGGGCTATGCGTCCGCGGTCGAGCAGGGCACGCTCGAGACGTTCATCGACGTACCAGCCCTGGGGTCCGGCGTCGCTCTCGAAGCGCTCCTCCAACATCGCGTGCAGCTCCATGCGCCGGAGGCGTCGCTTGCGGACGTGTTCACCGGTGCGGCGCTGTCCGAGTTGTGGACCGTCTACCGGGGAGGGGCGGACGGTCAGATCCGCAAGACACTCCAGGTCGCTCACGGTGCGCTGGCTGACGCCGACGCGTCGACGCTTGAGGGGCCGATCGATCGGCCACTCGTACAGGCAAGCGCCGTGGCGGCTCTGCGCTAGGGCTAGCGCTCAGGCGCGGTGACGTGCCGCGGCGGGGCGGGCACCTGGATGCGCGCCGCCGCCTGGCGCCGCTCACGCAGCCACGCCCGCAGCGGCGGGCCGCAGACGATCGCGGCGAGCACCGCGGGGATGCCCGCGATCACCGGGGTCGGGATTCCCGCGCCCGCCTTGGCCGCCAGCGCCAGGCCGGCTCCGATCAGCACCACGCCGAGCACCGTGCGCAGCGTCGCCACCGGCACGCGCACCGACCAGCTCGTGCCGATCCAGACGCCCGGGACGGAGCCGAGCAGGATCGTGCCCGCCAGCGCGTAATCGACGTTCCCGGCGACCACGTGCGCGATGGCAGCGGCCCACAGCAGGAGCGCCGCGTGGAACACGTCGGTGCCGACCACCTGCCGCGGAGCCAGGTGGAACAGGAGGATCAGGCCGACCGCGATCAGCGATCCGCTGCCCGCCGACGTCACGCCGAGCACGAACCCGACGAACACGCCGAGCACGACGGCCGAGATCTTGTGGCGGCGCTCGAGCACGAACGACTCGCGCTCACGCTCGACCAGCTTCGGCAGGAACAGCGCCCGCGCCAGCACCGCCACGCCCGTGAACAGCAGCGCGCCCGCGAGCACCGCGAGCATCGCCCCGTCGAAGTTGCGTCCACTGGCTCGCTCGATCGCCGCCAGCGCATACACGCCGGAGATGGCCGCGGGCACGGAGCCGAGCGCCATCCAGGTCGAGAGCGACGAGTTGACGGTCTTTTGGCGGAAGTGCCGCCAGCCGCCGACGGTCTTCGTCACCGCGCCGTAGGCGAGGTCGGTCCCCACGGCCGTGACCGGCTTGAAGCCGAACACGAGGATCAGGATCGGCGTCATGAGCGACCCGCCGCCCATGCCCGTCATTCCGACGAGGATCCCGACGCCCAGCCCGAACAGGATGATCAGGGGATCCATAGGAACTCTCCCTACGCCGGAGTCGGCTCCCCGGCGTACGCCGCGATGAGCACGTCGGCCACGTCCGGCCGCGTGAACTCCTCGGGCGGGCGCTCGCCGCGCCCGAGCATCTCGCGCACCTTCGTGCCCGACAGGAACACCCGGTCCTCGGGGCCCGACGGCGAGGTCTTCGCCGTCGCCATCCCGCTGGTGAGCTTGCACCAGAACGAGTGCTCGAACTTCAGCGGCTCGATGCCAAGCTCGCCGGGCTCGAACTCGTCGAAGATGTGCTGAGCGTCGTAGGTGCCGTAGTAGTCGCCGACGCCCGCGTGGTCGCGGCCGACGATGAAGTGCGTGCAGCCGTAGTTCTTGCGCACGAGCGCGTGGAAGATCGCCTCGCGCGGACCGGCGTAGCGCATCGCCGCTGGGTTCACGCCGAGCAGCACCCGATCGCTCGGGTAGTAGCCCTCGATCAGCACCTCGTAGCACCGCATCCGCGTGTCGGCGGGGATGTCGTCGTCCTTGGTCTCGCCGACGATCGGGTGGATGAACAGCCCGTCCACGATCTCGAGCGCGCACTTGGTGATGTACTCGTGCGCACGGTGGATCGGGTTGCGGGTCTGGAAGCCGACGACGGTGTTCCAGCCGCGCTCGGCGAAGGTCCGGCGGGTCTCCTTGGGCGAGAGCACGTACGGCGCGACCGCGTCGATGTGGCCGGGCAGCGCCTTGGCCTCGATCGGGCCCGCGATCGTGCGCGCACCCTCGCGGTGCAGCGCGGCGACGCCCGGGTGCGACTCGTCGGTGGTCCTGTAGACCTGCTGCGCCTCGCGGGCGAGGTCGCGCTCGTAGACCTCCTCGACCGCGAGCGTGCCGAGCTCGGTGCCGTCGCTGCCCACGAGCGTGAGCGTCTCGCCCACCTCGCCCTGGTCGGTCGCGAGCGTGACCGGGATCGGCCACGGCGCTCCGTCGGGCAGGCGCATCGTCTCCGTGACGGTCTCCCATGCAGCGGATCCCTGGAAGCCGGTCAGCGGCGCGAAGCCGCCGTTGGCGAGCAGCTCGAAGTCGGCGGTCTGGCGGGCGGTGAGCTTGAGGCTGCTCACGCGGGCACCCCGAGGCGCTCCTCGACGAACGCGAGCACCTTGCCGGCCGACTCCTCGGGCGTCTCGTTCTCGGTGTCGAGCACGATCTCCGGTGCCGACGGCTCCTCGTACGGATCCGAGACCCCGGTGAACTCCTTGATCTCGCCCTTGAACGCCTTCTCGTAGAGGCCCTTCACGTCGCGCCGCGCGCACTCGTCGACCGACGCCTTCACGTAGATCTCCACGAAGCGCTCGCCCATCGTGCCGCGCGCCTCGTCGCGGATCTCGCGGTACGGGGAGATCGCGGCCGTGATCGCCACCACGCCGTTGCGCGAGAGCAGGTCGGCGACGAACGCGATCCGGCGCACGTTCGTGTCGCGGTCCTCCTTCGAGAACCCGAGCCCCTTCGAGAGGTTCGTGCGCACCACGTCGCCGTCGAGCACCTCGACCCTCTGACCGCGCTCGGCGAGCTGGTGCTCGACGATCTGGGCGATCGTCGACTTACCCGCCCCCGAGAGACCGGTGAACCACAGCGTCAATCCTTCGCTCATCTGATCTGACCTCCGTAGGGGGTTAGCCGTGCAGCCCGCACTCGGACTTGGCACTGCCGGCCCAGCGGCCCTCGCGGCCGTGGCCGGGCTGGGTGCAGGGCACGCAGCCGATCGAGTCGTAGCCCTGGTCGTGCAGCTTGTTGTAGGGAACGTCGTTCTCGGCGATGTAACGCCAGACGTCGCGCTCGCTCCAGTCGGCGAGCGGAGCGACCTTCCAGAGCTGGTTGCGCTCGTCCCAGTGGACCTTGCCGGTGCTCGCGCGCTCGGGCGAGTGCTCGCGGCGCAGGCCCGTGACCCACGCCTCGGCGTCGCCGAGCGCACTGCGCAGTGCCGCCACCTTGAAGTCGCCGCAGCAGCGCTCGCCGCCGGTCCAGGGAAGCCCGTCGGGCGCCGAGGCGTCGTAGACCTCGATCTCGATCCCGTAGCGCTCCTCGATCGCGCGCCGGGTGGCGTGCGTCTCCTCGAAGAGGACGCCGGTGTCGATCGTGACGATCCGCGTCGAAGGCTCGATCTTCAGGAGCATGTCCGTGATGACCGAGGACTCCTTCTGGAAGGAGGAGGCGAGGACCAGCCGCGGGTGGTACTGCTCGACCGCGTAGCGCAGCACGCCCTCCGCGGACGCGTGCTCGAGGTCGGGTGCAGTGGCGGTCGTCAAACCGCGCACTCGCCCTCGCCGCGGATCACCTGGTACGGCTCGTGGCGGCTCCAGTCGATGAAGTGCTGGATGTTCTCCAGGTTGAACTCCACCGGCAGCGAGAGCTCCTTCGCCTCCTTCTCGAACGGCTCGGTCCCGACCCGGTCGACGAACGCGTTGAACTCCTCGCCCTCCTGGCGCTCGCGCTCGTAGAGGCGGATCCAGCGCTCGACGGCGTCGGGCACCCGCTTGGCCGGAAGGCGCACCTTCACGCGCTGGCCGTACGCGAGCTCGCCGCCCTCGTAGCGGCCGCCGACGTGGGCGATGTAGGCGGGCACCTGCTTGCCGCCCATCTTCATCGACGCCCCGTAGAAGCCGATCGTGCCGAGGTGGTGCTGGCCGCAGCCGTTCGGGCAGCCGGACATCTTGATGTGGATCCGCTTGGTGAGCGGATCCTCGATGCCCATGCCCTCGACCCGGTCCTGGATCGCACGGTTGAGGCCCATCGAGCTGGTGATGCCCATCTTGCAGCTGTCGGTGCCGGGGCAGCTCAGGACGTCGGTGACCTGGTCGGCGCCGGCGTCGCCGAGGCCGAGCTCGACCAGCCGGCGGTACACGTCGTAGGTGGCCTCCTCGCGCACCCAGCGGAGCACGAGGTTCTGGTGCACCGTCGTGCGGGCGTAGCCGCCGCAGTACTCGCGCATGATCGCGGCGAGGCCGCGGAACATCTCCGGCGTGAGGTCGCCGCGCGTGACCTTCACCTCGACGCTGACGAAGCCCTCCTGACGCTGCGGGCGGACGTTCGAGGCGCGGAAGGCGTCGAACTCGGAGCGGTCGCCGTTCGGCGAGGCCACGACCGCGGGCGGCAGCGGCGCGTTCGCCTCCTCGTCGTGCTGGAAGAGCAGAAGCGTCGGGTCGAAGTTCCGCTCCCTGACCCAGTCGCCCTTGAGCTCCTCGTCGACCTGCTCGCGGAACGCGTCGATCCCGATCTTGTCGACCAGGAACTTGAGCCGGGCGCGCTGGCGGTTCGCGCGCAGCCAGTCCTGGCGGTTGAAGATCCGCATCACGGCCTCGGCGACCTTCAGGTAGTCGCCGTTCTCGACCTCGACGAAGTCGTACATCGTGCTGCCGACGCGGGCCATGATCGAGGTGCCGCCGCCCGTGTTGATCTCGACGCCCTTGACCTCGCGGCCGTCGATCTCGCGCACGCGCGGGATGAAGCCGAGGTCGTGGATCTTCGTGATCGCGCGGTCGTCATCGTTCGCGGTGAACGCGACCTTGAACTTGCGCGGCATGAGCTGGCAGACCTCGTTGCGGACGAAGTAGCGGACGAACGCGCCGGCGTAGGGCGTGATGTCGTAGAGCTCGTCGGTGATGCCGGCCCACGGATCGCCGGTCACGTTGCGGACGGTGTTGCCGCAGGCCTCGCGGCTCGAGAGCCCGGCCTCGGAGAGCAGGCGGATCGCCTTGGCGGCGTCGGGCAGCGGGACGTGGTGGTACTGGATGTTCTGCCGCGTGGTGATGTGGCCCTTGACGAGCGGCGTGAAGCGCTCGGCGACCTCGGCGAAGGCCTCCATCTGGTCCGGCGAGACGCCGCCGAACGGAAGCTTCACGCGAATCATCTGGACGTTCGCCTGGCGCTGCCCGTACACGCCCTGCTTCAGGCGGAAACCGATGAACTGGTCCTCCTGCACCTCACCGCGCAGGAAGCGGCCGGCCTGGGTGTCGAAGTCGTCGAACTCCTTCTCGATGGTCGGGATCACGTGTCCCGGGACATCGACGACCTCGGGGTTTTTCAGGGAGCCGGAGCGGCCCCGCGGCTCTGTCGCAGTCGGTTCCATCGCGCGAATGTACCAAAACCCGCCGGGGTTTAGGTATTTTCGCGCGAGGCGGGCCGGGTGCGCCGGCCGCGGTCTAGCGCGGGGGCAGGTTCTGAGGCGGCGCTACGGCCGCGCCCTCGGGCTCGAGCGGTAGGCCCGCCTCGTCCCACGCGACCAGACCGCCGTCGATGCTGTGAGCGTCGAACCCTGAGTTGCGCAGCGCCTCCGCTGCCATCTCCGAGCGGTTGCCGCCGCGGCAGTAGACGAGCACGGGGTCGTCCGCGCTCAGCGCCTCAGCGGACTCCTTGTCGAGGCGGTCGAGCGGAATGTGCGCTGCACCCGAGATGTGGCTCTCGGCGTGCTCGCCCGCTGTCCGCACGTCCACCACCTGCGCGCCGGCATCGATCAGCTCGCGTGCCCGCGCGGGGTCCAGTTGAAGGGTCGTTTCCTCGGTCATGGCACGCCAGGGTATAGCTCAGCGGTCCCACGGGTTGGCGTCGCCCCACGGGCTCGGAGCGTCGGCCGCGAGGCCCACCCCCTCGAACAGCGCGGCGCGCAGCCATGGGTCGGCGGGCTCGTCGGTCGGGGCGGGCGCCGGCGCGGTGTCGCGCAGGAACTGCTCGATCGCGGCGGCGATGGCCGCAGCCTCCTCGGGTCCCGCCACGGACTGCCGAACCTCGATGCGCGGCCGCGGCGGCGCGTGCTTTCCGTTCCGTCCCATCGCCGGCCCGGAGGGTACAGGCGCCGCTAGACCGGGTCGGTAGTCCCCTCGTTCAGGAGAGTGAGGTACTCGTCGTACACGTACAACTTCCCGCGACGCCGCCCGGTCGCCTCGCGAAGGATCCCAATATCTTCGAGCCTGGCGATCGCGGAATAGACCGGAGGCCCCGTCAAGCCGAGCACACCGGCCGCAGTCGTAGCTCGGATCACGACGTAACGGACAGCGTGCTCATGGATGCGTAGGGCCGTTGCGGCACCGCGTCCGAGGGTCTGAATCCTGCGCCGATCGCGCTCGACCATCTCGACGATTCGCTGTGTAGCGTCGGTAGTCGAAGCAGCGACCGTAACGACGCCCTCTAGCGAAGTGAACGATTAGTAGTCGGCGACCTTAACAAGCGAAAAAGCTGGATCGCTTTCTTATATAGGACGAAGGAAGCGATAGCTGTCTTAATGACCTTCCCTCGAGGACGGGGCGAACCGGGGCGGGGCCGACGATGGCAGGCCCGCGTTATCGTCGGCGGGCGTGCCAGAGATACCGGTGTACGACCACGCGACGGTCCTGGCGGCGATCTCCGCCGCCGACGCGGTCGAGCGCGTGCGCGACGGCTTCGTCCAGTTCGCGCACGGCGACTGGGAGATGCCGCCGAAGGTCTACGTCGACGCGCCGCCGCGCGGCGACTTCCGAGCCATGCCGGCGCGCGGCGGCGGGCACGCGATCCTCAAGTGGGTCACGTCGTTCACCGGCAACCCGGCGCACGGGCTGCCCGTGGTGCAGGGAGCGATCCTCGTGTCGAGCGCCGAGACCGGGACGCCGCTGGCCCTCGTGGACGTGGGGGCCGTGACGTCGCTGCGCACCGGCGCGGTGGCGGCGGTCGCGGCTCAGGAGCTCGCGCGCGAGGACGCCCGCACGGTGGGGATCATCGGCTGCGGCGTGAACGGGAGCTGGGCCGGGCGCTGCCTCGCGGCCGCCGAGTACGGGCCCGGCGTCTGCTTCGACCCGGACCCCGACCGCGCGGGAGCCCTTGCGGGTGAGCTCGGCTGGGAGGCCGGCAGCCGCGAGGACGCGCTCGGGTGCGACGTGGTCACCTGCATCACGCCCGGGCACGAGCCGGTGGTGCACGCGACCGACCTGCGCCCCGGGATGCACCTCTCGATGCTCGGCGCCGACGCCGCGGGCAAGGCCGAGGCCGACGTGGACGCCGTCACGCGCTGCGTGCTCTTCTGCGACGAGTGGCGCCAGGCCAGCCACGGCGGCGAGCTGACGCAGGCGGTCGAGCAGGGACTCGTCGCGCGCGACGACGTGACCGACCTCGGCGCCGTGATCACCGGCACGGCACCCGGACGGCCGGACGACGACGCGATCACGCTGTTCGACTCGACCGGGCTCGCGATCCAGGACCTCGCGCTCTGCCTCGCGCTCGTGCGGGACCCGCCGCCGGCCACACAGACGATCAGGCTTTGACGGCGGGCGCCGGGGCGGCGCTCAGCCGGTCAGGCCGTGCTTCTCCATGAGCGGCCCGATGCTCTCCGGGTCCATCTCGAGCCCGTAGCGCGCGGCCACCTGAAGGAGCGTCGCGAGGTCCGGCTCCGGGCGGTTCGGCGGGAGCAGCGGCGCGATCTCCTCGAAGTAGCGCTCGAAGCCCGCCGGGCTGATGATCTCCAGGACGCGCGCCGGCTCGTCGCCGGGGTTCCAGAACGCGTGCCACTGGTTGCGCGGCTTGAACACCAACTCGCCGGGCCCGGCCTCGACGGTCTCGTCCCCGAGCTGGGCCCCCATGCGCCCCTCGAGCACGTAGGAGTACTCGTCCTCGTTGACGTGGCGATGCAGCGGCGCGGCGAGCGTGCGCGGCGCGATCGGGTGCTCGACGAGCGAGAAACCGCCGCCGGCCGTCTCGCCGTCGATCATGAAGCGGACGCCGAGGCCGCCGAGGTCGACGCGGTCGCCGTCGTTGGGTCCCACGATCTTCGCCATCGGGTCCGCCTTTCGCTGTACAGTTGTGTTCACTGGAATGGCGAGGAGAGTACAGCAGCCACGTGCCTATCGCAAGAACGTGCGCGCCGAGCACGAGGCGGCCACACGCCGGCGGATCACCGAGGCGACCGTGGCGCTGCATCGCGAGGTGGGTCCCGCTCGGACCACCATCTCCGCCGTCGCCGAGCGGGCGGGCGTCCAGCGACTGACCGTGTACCGCCACTTCCCGGACGAGGCCGCTCTGTTCGGGGCCTGCTCGTCGCACTGGCTCACCGCGCACCCGATCCCCGATCCGGCGCCGTGGGCGCGCGTCGCCGATCCGGAGGAGCGACTGCGAGCGGCACTGGGCGCGCTATACGAGTGGTATCGCGGCGACGAGGCAATGATCGCCAACGTCGGGCGCGACGCGCCCGGGATACCGGCGCTCGCCGCGATCGTCGCCAACGGCCTCCCCGCCTACCTGGAGGCGGTGCACGAGCTGCTGATGCCTGGCTGGGGAGCCCGTGGCCGGCGTCGCCGGATGCTCTCCGCCGCGCTCGGGCACGCGCTCGACTTCGAGACCTGGCGTTCTCTCGAGCGGCGTCAGGGCCTCGAGCCGGAGAACGCGATCGAGCTCATGGTCCGCGCCGTGCGCGCAGCGTTCTAGCGCGAGCGCCGCAGCGGCTCGGCGCGCGCCGCCAGCAAGAACGACACCCCGCGCATCCCGTCGCGCAGCGGCGCGAGCTTGGACTCGCCCCCGCGCGGATGCAGCTCGATGTCGAGCTCGCGGATGTCCAGGCCCTCCTGCGCCGCGCGGACGACCATCTCGAGCGCGAACTCCATGCCGCCGGAGCGCAGGCGCAGCCGCTCGAGCGCGTCGCGGCGGATCGCGCGCAGGCCGCACCAGACGTCGCCTATCCCTGGGCGGAACAGGGCGCGCACCAGGCCGGTCGTGAGCGGGTTGCCGAGGTAGCGGTTGAGCACGGGCATCGCGCCGGGCGCGATCGCGCCCATCCGGTTGCCGAGGACGAGATCGGCGCCGTCCTCGAGCTCGCGCACGAACCGGGGGATCTCGCCGAAGTCGTAGGAGAGGTCGCCGTCGCCCATCACGATCAGCTCCCCGCGCGCCGCCGCCAGGCCGGCCAGGTAGGCGCGGCCGTAGCCGCGGCGCGGCTCGCTCACCACCCGCGCGCCCGCGGCGGCGGCCAGCTCGGCGCTGCCGTCGGTCGAGCCGTTGTCGGCCACGATCACCTCGCCACCCGGGCCCGCCGCGCCTCGCGCGACGCGCACGCAGTCCGCGATGGCCGCGGCCTCGTCCAGGCACGGGATGACCACCGACGTTCGTGTCTGCGGCGCCCCCACCGGCGCGGCACTCTACCCGCGCGGGCAGCGGGCGAGCACGGTCCAGGTGCGGTTGGCCGCCACGCGCTCGAAGCCCGGCGGGCGCAGCGGGCGCTCCTCGAGCGAGTAGATCAGCAGCATGCCGGCGGACAGCTCGAGCCTGCGGGTGGCGACGATCCGCGCGGGCGGGTCGTCGCGGCGCGCCCAGAGCAGGGTGGGCCGCGCGCGGAACAGGCGGGTCTGGACGGGCTGGCAGCGCGGGATCTGCTCGCGGACGCGCGGCTCCTCGGCGATCGCGCGCAGATCGTCCTGGAGGCGCTGCGCGCGATCGACCTTCTCGAGCGCGCCGCTCATGTGGTCAACAAGGAACGGCACGTGCACGAGCAGCGCGACTCCCATCGCCAGCCCGGCCACGCGCGCCACGCCGCGCTCGCGGCTCGCCTCGGGCAGCTCGCGCCAGGCGAGCGTGCCGGCGGCCGCCAGCAGGCAGAGCATCGTCGCGGGCATGAAGAAGTAGCGCGTGAGCAGTGGCAGGCCGGCGAACCCGATCACGAGGAACGACGCCGTGCCGAGCGCGAGCAGCGCGAGCGGCACCTGCGCGCGCCGCCGCCACAGCCACGCGACGATCGCGAGCCCGGCCGTGGCGACGAGCGCCGGGACCAGGTGCAGGATCCCCTTCCACGACCGCGCGGCCCACTCGATCGTCGCCGCGGGGCCGCCGTCGCCGTAGCGCTCGGCGTCGGCGAGCCGCTCGCTGGTGGCGCGCGCCTGGTGGAACGACCACAGGGCGTCGCCGGTGATCACGAGATCCGAGGCGATCCACGCGAGCGGCGGCAGCGCGGCGAGCGCGATCAGCTTCGCGCGTTCGCGGCCCCGCGCGTCACGCAGGAGCAGCAGCGTGTAGACGCCTGTTATGAGCCACGCCTCGGGACGGATCAGCCCCGCGACGCCGAGCAGGATGAGCACCGGCACGCCCGCCCACGGCCGGCGCACCTCGATCGCCGCCGCCGCGACGATCAGGGCGAGGAACGGCACGTCGATCGACGCGATCAGCGCCTGGTTCACGAGCGAGGGGCGCGTGAGGAGCAGGGCCGCGAACAGAACCCCGACCGCGCGCGAGAACAGCCGCGCGCCGAGCACGTAGGCCGCGACTCCGAGCGCCCCGTAGGACACGAGGCTCAGCGCCTTGAGC
>DASVPL010000299.1:0-3003 GCA_036382905.1 Thermoleophilaceae bacterium
GCTCGACCGCGCGCGGCGCCTGCACCAGTTCCGGATCCGCCGCTTCAAGGCGCGCGGCGGGTATCTGGAGGACGGCGACGGGATCGAGGACCGATCGCAGGCCTACCAGCGCCTGATGCGCGACCTCCTGGGCGTCCAGCGCGACGCGCTCGTCCGGCTGCGCAACGGCGGCGAGATCTCGAACGACGTGATGCACCGCGTGGTGCGCGAGCTCGACCTCGAGGAGTCGCGGCTCGCCTGACAGGCTTATCTGCGTGCGCCGACCCCGCCCCCTTCAGCGCCTGATCGACGGCCGGCCCGACGACTCGGGCCGCCGCATCGCCTGGCGCTCCACCCTGCTGATCGCGCCGGCGATGGCCGCCGCCAACGCGGTCGGCGCGCTGGTCGTCTTCGTCCTCGCGACCTACGTCGTCCCCAGCCCGGAGTTCTCCGATCGGGACGAGGCCGTCGTGTGGAACCTCGTCGCGGCCGCGATCTACGTGCTGGCGGCCTGCGCCGTCGGGGCCTTGTGGGGCGGGCGGATCCTGCGGCCCGTGCGCGCGTGGCTACGCGAGGAGCGCGACCCCGACCAGCGCGAGCAGCGGATGATCCTGCGCTCGCCGCTGCGGCTCCTCTTCGTGAACGCGTCGCTGTGGACCCTCGGGGTGGCGGTCTTCACCGCGCTGAACCTCCTCTGGTCGGGCGCCCTGGCCGTGAAGGTCGCGCTCACCGTCGCGCTCGGCGGGCTGACCACTTCGGCCACGACCTACCTGCTCACGGAGCGGATCAGCCGGCCGGTCACTGCGCGCGCGCTGCGCTCCGGCGCACCCGAGCGGCCGGTGCTGCCGGGGGTGACCACGCGGGCGCTGCTGGCGTGGGCGCTCGGCAGCGCAGTGCCGGTGCTCGGCCTGCTGCTGGTGGCAATCGCGTCGCTCGCGGGCCGCGACGTGAGCGAGCGCGAGGTCGCGATCACCACGCTCGGGCTCGGCGGGGTGGTCCTGGCGACCGGGCTGCTCGTGACCTGGCAGGCCGCGCGCGCGGTGTCGGCCCCGGTCGTCGCGGTGCGCGAGGCCCTGCGGCGCGTCGAGGCCGGCGACTACGAGACCGAGGTGCCGGTATTCGACGGCAGCGAGCTCGGGCTGCTGCAGGCCGGGTTCAACCGGATGGAGGCGGGCCTGCGCGAGCGCGAGCGGATGCGCGACGTCTTCGGCCGCCAGGTCGGCGAGGAGGTGGCCCGCTCGGCGCTCGAGCGCGGCATCGAGCTGGGCGGCGAGGAGCTCGACGTCGCGGTGCTGTTCGTGGACCTCGTCGGCTCGACCACGCTCGCTTCGGAGCGTTCGCCGACCGAGGTCGTGGAGCTGCTCAACCGCTTCTTCGACGTGGTGGTGGACGTCGTCGAGAGCCGCGACGGCATGGTCAACAAGTTCGAGGGCGACGCGGCCCTCGCGGTCTTCGGAGCGCCGATCCCGCGCGACGACGCAGCCGCCTGCGCGCTCGCGGCCGCGCGCGACCTGGCGCGGCGGCTCGAAGTGGCGGACATCGGTCTCGAGGCGGGCATCGGCGTCTCCGCGGGGCGCGCCGTCGCCGGCAACATCGGGGCCGAGCGCCGCTTCGAGTACACCGTCATCGGCGACCCCGTGAACGAGGCGTCGCGCCTGTGCGAGCTGGCCAAGTCGCGCGACGGTCGCGTGCTCGCGTCGGAGCGCGCGGTTGAGGCGGCCGGCGAGAGCGAGGCCGCGCACTGGCGGCTCGGCGAGGAGGTCGAGCTGCGCGGCCGCACGCGGCCGACCCGCCTCGCCGTGCCGGCCGGCTAGTTCTGCGAGGGAATCGAGACGCGCACGCCGTCCGACGGCTGCTCGGGCCCCGAGCTCTCCTGCGAGCGCTTCTTGCGCCGGTTGCCGTTCACGTGCCCGTTCGACGACGCCTCGCCGTCGCCGCCGCGGTACGGGCCCGGCTTGGGCCGCGGCTTCCCGCCCGGGAACGCCAGCCGTGCAATCGTCCGCTGCACCTGGAAGAGCTGCTGCCCGAACGGCCCCGAGTTGTACGGGAGCTCGTAGCGCTCGCAGATGTCCTTCACGCGCGGCGCTATCTCCGCGTAGCGCGTGCTCGGCATGTCGGGGAACAGGTGGTGCTCGACCTGGTAGCCGAGGTTGCCGCTCGCCACGTGGAAGAACGGGCTGCCCTCGATGTTGGCCGCGCCGGTGAGCTGGCGCACGTACCAGCCGCCGCGGGTCTCGTCCTCGACCTCCTTCTGGCTGTACGTGTAGGTCTGGTCGGGGAAGTGGCCGCAGAAGATGATCGCGTAGGACCAGAAGTTGCGGACGATGTTCGCGGTCACGTTCGCCGTCACCGTGGCGCGGAACGTGCGCGCGCCCCCCGCCGCCACGCGGACCGCCAGCTCCTTGGCGATCTCGGTCCGGCCGCGCCGGTTCGGAAGCAGCCCGCGCGCCCGCGCCGCGAGCTTCTCGCGCCGCGTCATGCGCCGCGGCTCGAGCGCCACGCTCACGGCCCCGGCCGCCAGCGCGCTGATCAGGGGCCACGCCACGTAGTCCTTGACGATCTGCGTGCGCGCCTTGCCCGCGATGCCCTTAAGGTCCTCGAGCGCCTCCTTGTGCGACTTCTCGCCGGCGCGGATCGCCTCGAGATCCATGTCGTGCAGGGCCACGCCCCACTCGAACAGGCTCGCCAGCAGGATGTTGTAGATCGGCTGGAGGAGGTAGACCGGGTGCCACTTCTGATGCGGGTCGATCCGCATGATCTCGTAGCCGAGGTCCTTGTCCTTGCCGCGGATGTTCGTGTACGTGTGGTGGATGTAGTTGTGGGAGTGCTTCCACGCCTCGGAGGTCGACGCGGTGTCCCAGTCCCACGTCGTCGAGTGGATGTAGGGATCGTTCATCCAGTCCCACTGCCCGTGCAGGACGTTGTGGCCGATCTCCATGTTCTCGAGGATCTTCGCGCTCGAGTTGGCCACCGTGCCGAGAATCCACGCCGGCTTGAAGCGGGACGCGAGCAGCAGCACGCGCG
>DASVPL010000300.1:0-13908 GCA_036382905.1 Thermoleophilaceae bacterium
GCTGTTGGTCCACGGGCATATAGTGGCGGCACCGTGCCCGAGCGCGCTCAACTGGAGCAACGCAGCGTCGATCTGCTGCGCAAGCTGATCGCCACGAACACCGTCAATCCGCCCGGGAACGAGGAGGCGGTGCAGGTCCAGCTACGCGACCTGCTCGAGGCAGCGGGCTTCGAATGCGAGCTGCTGGCGGCGGTCGAGGGGCGGCCGAACCTCGTCGCGCGCCTGCGCGGGGGCTCGGACGGCCCGCGGCTCTGCTACCTCGGCCACGCCGACACCGTGCTCGCCGACGCGCGCGACTGGAGTGTGGACCCGTGGTCGGGCGAGCTGCGCGACGGCTGGGTCTGGGGGCGCGGCGCGGTGGACATGAAGGGCCAGGTGGCGGCCGAGGTCGCGGCGGTCACGGCGCTCGCCGAGGAGGGCTGGCGCCCGGCGTCGGGCGAGCTGCTCGTGGTGATCACCGCCGACGAGGAGGCCGGCGCCACGCACGGCGCGCGCTGGCTCTGCGAGACGCACCCCGACAAGGTCCGCTGCGATTACGTGGTCAACGAGGGCGGCGGGCACGCGTTCGAGTTCGAGGGCCGGCCCGTGTACACGGTCGAGGTGGCGGAGAAGGGCACCTTCCGGTTCACGCTCACCACCAACGGGCACGCCGGCCACGGCTCGATCCCGAAGATCGCCGACAACGCGCTCACCAAGATGGCCCCGATCCTCACGGCCTTCGACGAGCGGCGCGCGGAGCTCGACCCGTCGCCCGAGCCGATCGCGCTGATGGAGGTGCTGGGGATCGACCCGAGCGATCTCGAGGCCGCGCTGAAGGAGGCCTGCGAGCGTGACCCGCGCATGGCGCTGCTGCTCGAGCCGACGCTGAGCGTGACCTTCGCGCCGACGATGATGCGCGCCTCCGAGAAGATCAACGTGATCCCCGGCCACGCGGAGCTGCGCGTGGACTGCCGCGTACCGCCAGGGCTCGGCGCCGACCACGCCCGCGGGCGACTCGAGCAGGTGCTGGGCGATACAGACGGCTACGACGTGCGCTTCGACGAGGAGGTGGTCGGCAACCGCTCGCGGATCGACTCCCCGCTGATGGATCGCATCCGCGCCTTCGTGGAGCGCGAGGAGCCGGGCGCCGCGGTCGCGCCGGTGATCCTGCCCGGCTTCACCGACTCCCACTGGTTCCGCAAGGCGTTCCCCGACTGCGTGGCGTACGGCTTCTGCCCGCATCGCAAGATCGACCTGTTCATGGCCGCCGCGCTCATGCACAGCGCCGACGAGCGCGTACCCGTGGAGGACCTCGGCCTGGCCGCGAGCTTCTTCGCGGAGCTGGCTCCGGAGCTGCTCGGATGACCGCGCCGGTACCCGAGGACAAGCTGCGCCTCGGCGGCATGGCGCTTCGCAACGGGCTGCTGGTCCACGGGCCGACGCACTGGGCCGCCGCGGTGCGCACGCGCGGCGGCGAGATCAAGGTCGCGTCGGGGCGCAAGCCCGCCATCGGGGCGAGCGTCGGCGTGCCCGGCGTGCGCGGGATCGCGAAGCTCGCCGAGGCGTTCGCGGTGATCCCCCTCGTCAAGCGCGCCCTGCCCGAGGCGCGGCTGCCGATGCAGGACCCGAAGACGATCGGGACGATGGCGGCCGCCGCCGCGGCCGGCCAGGGATTGAGGCGCGCGGGCACGCGCACGCTCGCGCGCGAGACGGTCATCGCTGGGATCAGCCTGCTGCCCGCGCTGCTGGCGCTGCGCGGCGGCGACCTCGCCTCCTACCACGGGGTCGAGCACAAGGCGATCGCCGCCTACGAGCAGGACGACGACGCCGCGCACGCCCAGAAGGAGCACGACCGCTGCGGCTCGAACCTCGTGGCCCCGATGCTCGCCTCGTCGGTCGCCGGCAGCGTGGCGGTGCGCCGGGCCGGCATCCAGGGCCCCGCCGCCGACGGCGCGGTGGCGCTCGGCAGCATGGCGATCGCGATCGAGCTGTTCGGCTGGTCCGAGCGCCATCCGGACTCGCGCCTCACCCGCGCGCTGCGCCGCCCGGGGTACGAGATCCAGCGCGCCGTGGGCACCCGCGAGCCCTCGCACGAGCAGCTCGAGGTGGGCCGGGCCGCGCTGGAGGAGATCCTGCGGGTGGAGGGGAATCGCGCCATCCCGGGAAGTTCCGGGGATGCCGTGCCCTCCGAGGGCTAAAGCCCCCGCCCGCATCGGGCGATAGGACCGCAGATGCGCTGCCGTCTGCACCTGAATGCCCTCCGCGCCCTGACCGTCGCCGCGATCGCCTTCGCGTTCGCCGCGCCCGGCACCGCCTCGGCCACCAGCTACTGCGTCGCCCCCGCGACCGGCTGCGAGCACAGCTTCAAGACCTACAACGAGGCGGTCGACGCCGCCGACAAGAGCCCCGGCCTCGACGCGATCCGCCAGGAGAAGAACGGGACCACGTCGGAGCGCAACTTCAGCGACCCATCGTCCCCGGCCGCCACTCCCGCCGCGCCGCAGCCCGCCGCGAACCCGGGCGTCTCCAAGCCCAGCTTCTTCGACAACTTCAAGACCTGGCTCCTCACCTGGATGCCTCTGATCTTCATGGGCCTCATCGCCGTCGTGCTCGGCTTCACCCTGAAGAGCATGCCGCGCACCAAGCCGCAGGAAATCAAGCCGGAGGGCAACGGCTCGATCCTCTGGGAGGACGTGGCCGGCGCCGACGAGGCCAAGGCCGAGCTGCGCGAGGTCGTCGACTTCCTGCGCGACCCCAAGCGCTTCAAGAAGCTCGGCGCCAAGGTGCCTAAGGGCATCCTGCTGCACGGCCCCCCCGGCACCGGCAAGACGCTGCTCGCCAAGGCCGTCGCCAACGAGGCCAAGGCCAAGTTCTACGCCCAGTCCGCCGCCTCGTTCGTCGAGATGTTCGCCGGCCTCGGCGCAGCCCGCATCCGGCGCTTGTTCCGCGTGGCCCGCAAGGCCGCCCCGGCGATCATCTTCATCGACGAGCTCGACGCTGTCGGCGCCACGCGCGGCAAGGACGTCTCGGGCGAGAAGGACCAGACGCTCAACCAGCTCCTCGTCGAGATGGACGGCTTCGGCTCGACCGACGACGTGGTCGTGATCGCGGCCTCGAACCTGCTCGACAAGCTCGACCCGGCGCTGCTGCGCCCCGGCCGCTTCGACCGCCAGATCCTCGTCTCGCCGCCCGACCTCAAGGGCCGCATCGAGATCCTCAAGGTGCACACGGCGAACAAGCCCGTGCGCGGCGTCGACTTCGACATCGTCGCGCGCCAGACCAGCGGCCTGACCGGCGCCGAGCTGGCCAACATCTGCAACGAGGCCGCGATCTTCGCCGGCCGCCTCCAGCGCGACCACATCGTCACCGAGGACTTCGAGAAGGCGCTCGAGCGGGTCGTCGCCGGCATGGAGTCGCGCAAGCTGATGAACGACCACGAGAAGCGCGTGATCGCCTACCACGAGGCCGGGCACGCACTCGCCGCGGAGCTGCTCGACTCGCAGGAGAAGACGCACCGCATCTCGATCATCCCGCGCGGCAAGGCGCTCGGCTACACGCTGCACCTGCCGTCCGAGGACCGCTACCTGAAGACGCGCGACGAGATGCTCGATTGGATGGTCGTGGGCCTCGCCGGCCGCGTGGCCGAGGCGATCGTGTTCGGCTCGATCACCACCGGCGCCGCCAACGACCTCGAGAAGGTCTACTCGGTATCGCGCTCGATGGTCACGGACTACGGCATGGGCACGTCGATCACCTCGCGCCGCCTCCCGGTGGACGACTACTCGGTCTCCGAGCACAGCCGCCGGATCGTGGACGAGGAGCAGCAGGAGATGACCGACCGGGCCTACCGCCGCGCCCGCGACATGATCCTGGCCAACCGCCCGCTGCTGAACGCCTTCGCCGAGCACCTGCTCACGCAGGAGGTGCTGGAGCGCGACGACATCGAGCGGCTCGTGCAGCTGCACCTCGAGGGCAAGCTCGAGGACGCGCACGACGTGTCCGAGCCCGATGCCGTGATCGAGGGCGCCGTTGTACGCGAGCTCGAGCCCGGTGCGCTCGGCCTCGCCGCCGCCGAGCGCTTCGAGGCGGACCCCGAGCCGCCCAGCTCGCCCGACGACGCCGAGTAGGTCGCCTCGTACACTCCCTGCCCGTGCTGTTTGGGCAGATCGACCACATCGGCGTTGTAGTCCCCGACCTCGACGAGGCCGCGGACCTCTACCGCTCGCAGTTCCAGATGGCGGAGCAGCACCGCGAGACCGTCGAGGAGCAGGGCGTCGAGGCCATGCTGCTCGAGGTTGGAGCCCAGCACGTGGAGCTGATCGCGCCGCTCGACCCGGAGTCGGGCGTCGGCAAGTTCCTCGCGAAGAACGGCCCGGGCTTCCATCACGTCGCCTACGCGTGCGAGGACATCGACTCCGCGCTCGACACCGTGCGTGATTCCGGCCTGCGGGTGATCGACAAGAAGCCGCGCCGCGGCATCCGCGGCAGCCGGGTCGCTTTCCTGCACCCGAAGGCCACCGGCGGCGTGCTCACCGAGCTCGTGGAGCCGGCGCACTGATGGAAGCATCGGGCAAGCCGCGCCGCGTCGACATCGGCTTCAACGGCGGGCAGGCGTTCTCCGTCCGCCTCGCCGAGGCCGAGTACCGCGCCCTGCGCGAGGCGCTTGAGTCCGACCGCAGCGAGCGCTGGCACTCCATTTCGAGCGACGACTCCGAGGTGCTGATCGACCTCGCCCAGGTGGTCTACGTCAAGCTCGACACCGAGCAGCGCGGCGTGGGCTTCTCCGGCCCTCCCTGATCGCAGCGCGCGGCTACGCTGTCGGGCATGTGCCGAAACATCCGACAGCTCCATAACTTCGATCCACCCGCCAGCGAGGACGAGATCCGCGACGCGGCCCTTCAGTACGTCCGCAAGATCAGCGGCTCGACCAAGCCTTCGAAGGCCAACGAGGAGGCGTTCAACCGCGCCGTGGACGCCGTGACGGCGGCCTCGGCCGAGCTCCTCGCCTCGCTGACGACCAACGCTCCCCCGAAGGATCGGGAGACCGAGGCCGAGAAGGCGCGGGCTCGCTTCCAGAAGCGCCAGGCCGCCGCCGCTTAGCGGGTCCGCCGCTTAGCGGGTCCCCCGCACCACGTAAGAGGTCCACTCGAACTGGCGCTTGGTCTTCGTCGCGGTCTCCTTCATCCGGATCGAGAACTGGAGCTTGAACGCGGACTTCTTGAGCTGCTTGCGGCCGGCTGAGTTGAGCGCGATCGTGACCTTCGCGCTCGAGCCGCCGATCGAGAACTTCTTCACTCCGTAGCGCTGCTTGGCCCGCGTCGCCGCATCCTTCGCGTAGGCGCCCTTCGGCTCGACCACAACCGAGCCCTTGCAGGCACTCCCCGCCCGGTAGGCGTCCGGGCACGGGATCTTGATCGTCACCGAGCTGGTCGTGACCTTCTTCGGCCGCAGGCCGGCGACGAACCCGAACCCGAAGTCGCCGGTCTCGCAGCCGGCCTCCACGCTCGGCGCCGCCGTGATCCCGACGATCGTGTCCTTGCCGGCGCTGCACGTGAGCAGCCGGTCGTACTGGCCGGCCGGGTTCTCGAGCCGGAGCGTGTCGTCGCCGTCGCCGCCCTCGATGTCGTCGCGTCCCGGGCCGCCGATCAGCGTGTCGTTGCCCTCGAAACCGGTGACCCAGTCGTCGCCCGCGCGGCCGTCGATCGTGTCGTCGCCCAGCGCGCCGCCGAGGCGGTTGGGGCCCGCGTCGCCGCGGAGCTGGTCGTTCCCGGAGCCGCCACCCACGTTCTCGATCGCGACGAGCGCGTCGTTCTCGCCCGGCTCGCCGTCGCCCGCCGGGTCGGCGAGGTCGACCACCACGCCGGCGGTGCGCTCGTAGACGACGGTGTCGTCGCCGGGGCCGCCGTCGAGCGTGTCCTTGTTCGCGGCGCCGGAGGTGTCGCCGTCGTAGAGAGCGTCCGAGCCGGCGTTGCCGCGCAGCTCGTCGGTGCCGCCGCCACCGCGGAGGCCGTCGTCGAGCGGGCCGCCGCGCAGCTCGTCGTTGCCGTCACCGCCGTTCACACTGCTGCCCGAGCCCGTGATGTCGAACGTGTCGTTGCCGTCGAGCAGCGTCGCGTAGACGGTCAGGAGCTTCGGGTTCGTGCCCGTGACCGTGCACGTCACCTTCTTCGCGTTCTGCGCCGTGCAGTTGTCGCCGGGCGTGACCGTGCCGGCGCCGGGGTCGCTGATCTCGGCGCTCCTGCCGTCCGCCGCGACCTTCACGTCGAGCTTGTTCTGCTCGCCCGCCGCCGCCGTGTACTCGATGGTCGACGGATCCTCGTTGCCGCCCAGCAGCAGGTCGACCTTCGATGCCGATGCGCTGGCCGGCAGCGCGAGAGAGACCGCGGCCACGACCGCGGCGAGCTGAACGTGCTTCATGTTGGCCCCTGTCGTTCGTGAAGTTCCTACCCGTACCGACCCGCGAGCGGCCCCGCTGTTGCGCGCGGCCGCCCGTAAGTCGGCATGTTGCTACTCGCCCGACTCGTACTTGAACGAGATCGCGAGGCGCACCCGGAAGTTCGCGACCTTTCCGTCCTGGATCGAGACGTCCTGACGGATGACCTCGGCGATGCGCAGGTCGCGCACGCTCTTGCCGGCCGTCTCCACGGCGTTCCTCGCGGCCGCGTCCCAGGACTCCGTGCTCACCCCGATCACCTCGGTTACTCGGTAGACGCTCTCGGCCATGTGTACCTCCATCGTTGCTGACGTTGGCGCAACCCTCTCATGTTTCCGGTGTGTAGGGTCGGTTGCGATGCGCATGCGCGCCGCCGTGCTGGAGGAGTTCGGGGAGCCGCTCGTCGTGGACGAGCTGGAGCTGGCCGACCCGCGGGCCGGCGAGGTGCTCGTGCGGCTCGGCGCCTGCGGCGTCTGCCACACCGACATGTACACCTGGTCGGGGGTGGACCCGTCCGGCTACGCGCCGACCGTGCTGGGCCACGAGGGCGCCGGCGTGGTGGAGGCGGTGGGCGAGGGCGTATCGTCGCTCGCGGTCGGCGACCACGTGGTCACGCTGTTCTCGCCGCAGTGCCGCGAGTGCGAGAACTGCCGCAGCGGCAAGACCAACATCTGCACCGCGATACGCGAGGAGCAGAACCGGGGCTTCCTGCCCGACGGCACCGCCCGGCTCTCGCGCGGCGGCGAGCCGATCCGCCACTTCATGGGCACCTCCACCTTCGCGGAGTACACGGTGATGCCGGAGATCGCGCTGGCGAAGGTCTCGCCGGAGGCGCCCCTGGAGGCCGCGTGCCTGTTCGCCTGCGGACTCTCGACCGGCCTCGGCGCGGCCATGTACAAGGCCGAGGTCGAGGCCGGGTCGACCTGCGTGGTGTTCGGTGCGGGGATGGTCGGGCTCGGCGCGGTGGTCGGCTGCCGGCTCCAGGGGGCGGCGCGGATCGTCTGCGTGGACATGAGCGAGGAGCGGCTCGCACTCGCGCGCCGGCACGGCGCGACCGAGACGTGGACCGGCGGCGAGCACGTGGTCGAGCGGGTGCTCGAGGAGACGGGCGGGATGGGCGCCGACTACACCTTCGAGGCGACCGGGCTTGTCGGCGTGATGCGCCAGGCCGTCGAGGCCGCGCGCATGGGCTGGGGGCTCGCGACGATCGCGGGCGTGGCCGGCCGCGGCGAGGTGCTGGAGGTCGTGCCGCGCTACCTGATCACCGGGCGGCGCGTGATCGGCGCGTCCTTCGGCGGCGTGAAGGGCCGCGACCAGGTGCCCGAGCTGGTCGACCGCTACATGGCCGGCGACATCGACGTGGACAGCTTCATCTCACACCGGATGCCGCTCGACGACGTGAATCGCGGCTTCGAGCTGATGGAGGCCCAGGACGGCATCCGCAGCGTGATCCGCTTCGACTGAGGGCTCGCGGGCCGGGCGGGCCGGCGGAGCTACTTCGCGCGGCCCTTGCGCGGGCGGTTCTGCGGCGGGTTGGCCTTGCGCTCCTCAGGCGTCATCTGCCTGATCTGAACGGTGCCCTCGTCGACCTGGCGGTCGAACTCGGCCACGCTCTTCTCACGCTTGATGTCCTGCTGTCGCCGCGTGGGCGACGGCGGCTCCTTGGCCTTCTTGTCGTCCGGCTTCTTGTCTGTCGGGGCGTCTTCGGCGATACAGCCAGCCTATCGACCCGCCGAGTCGTCTCGTGGCCGCATTGAACGCATCACTTGATGCGTTAGCCTGTGGGCATGGCACGAGTCAGCCGAGCGCCACGCAGCGACGGGCCGCGGACGACACTGCGGCTGACGCCGGCCATCGTCGAGACCGCCGAGCGGCTCGCCGGCGAGCTCGGGGTATCACGCAACGACGCACTGCTGCGCCTGGCCGCGCGCGGCGCGCACCTGTACGAGGAGGAGCGCCGCATCGCCGAGCGCCGCGACGAGCGCTGGGCCGCGGTGGTTGCGGCCGGCGCCGATGCTGGCCAGGCGGGCTTCCCGTCCGCGGACGAGGCGTGGGACGCGGTCGCTCTCGCGCGCGAAGGGTTCGACGCGCCGGAGGCCTAGCGGGCCCGGGCGCCCGTGCACTTCATCTCGATGCCCGCGGCGTGGGACACGACCCTGCTCTCCCGCGTCCAACCGGCCGGGGACGCCGTCGAGTACGTCCTCGGCCGGGCGGCGGCGGGCGAGCCGGTCCGCGTCGCCGCTCCCGCCGTCCTCGAGGTGACCTACGGCTACGAGCTGAGGGCTGGACGCGATCCGCGCTTTCGCAGCCTGCTCGACTGGTTCACACACCTCATGGCGTCGGGAACGTTCCGCGTCGTCCCACTCGACGGCCGGGCGGCGGTGGTCGCGGGGCGCGTCCGAGCGGCCATGCCGCACCCACCCGGCGGCAGGAAGCGCGACCCGCGCAGCAAGACCATGCGGCAGGCCGCCTGGCTCCTCGACATCCAGATTGCGGCGAGCGCGTTCGCCGCGGGGCTCGACGTGGCCACGGCGAACCGCGCCGACTTCGACGAGATCGCCGCGGTGCTCGCGACGCTGTTTCCGGCCGCTCCACGACTCGAGGTCACGGACGAGCCGGAGGGATCTGCCTAGGGCCAGAGCAGCGCGCGCGTCCAGCGCTCGCCGTCGTGGCGGTAGCGCAGGCGGACGTGGCGGCGGTCCGGCCGGCCCTGCCAGAACTCGATCTCGTCGGGCACGAGCTGGTAGACGACCCAGTGGTCCGGGACCAGCTCCGGCTCGGCCGCCACGCGCTCCAGCCCCTCCTCGAACGCCCTGTCGAGCTTGGCGGGATCGTCCAGCCGCTCGCTCTGGCGGCCGTGGAGCGATTCGGCGCGGGATTCCTTTGGGCGCGCTAGGAAGTCGCGCGCCGCCGCCTCGCGCCCGGCGTCGGCCACGCGGCCGCGCACGCGGACCTGGCGGGCGATCTCGGGCCAGTGGAACGTGGCCGCGGCCCACGGCGTCAGGGTCAGCCCGCGGCCCTTGCGGCTCGTGCGGCTGGTGGCGAACTCGAGCCGCCCGCCGGCCACGCCCTTCAGCAGCAGCACGCGCGAGTCCGGCCGGCCGTAGCCGTCGAGGTTCGCGAGCGTCATGGCGTGCGGCGCGCGCACGTCGCGCTCGATCGCGTCGTCGAGCCAGGCGAGGAACAGCGGGACGGGCTCCTCCGGCGTCTCACCCGGCTCGAACTCCGGCAGGTCGCCCTCGAACACGCGCAGAGCGCGCAGCCGGTCGCGCAGCTCGTCGCTCATGCCGGCCCCGCCGCGCTCGGTGCCGCGCCTGTCTCCGCCAGCGCCTCGTTCATGCCCTCGGCCACCGCGCCCATCTGCTCGCGCAGGTCGCGCACGTCGCTCGCGAGCTGTCGCTGCGAGGCGCCCTCGCTCGCCGCCGACACCGACAGCAGCTGGCCCCTGATGTTGCCGAGCTCCACCGCGATGCGCTCCATCTCCGTGTAGAAGGACTCGAGCTCCTTGTGGGCCCGGTTCATCGCCTGGAGCTGCGTCCAGAGCGCCTCGGCGAGCGCCTTCTTCGACGGGTCCGCCTCGGCGCGCACCTGCTGGTAGCGGTACTCGACCTGTCGCGGGTCCTGCTCGGCGAGGTACTCGTAGAGGAGCTGCGCGCGGCCGGCGGTCTTCTCCGCGGCGCGCACGAAGGTGTCGACCTCGTCCGAGACCTCACCGAACGGGAGGTCGGCCCGCTCGATCGCCCCGCGGATGTGAGCCTCCTGCGTGAGCACCTGCTGGAGGTGCGCGGCGACCGGCGGCGCGAGTGCCCTCAGGTCGGTTCGCCTGCCCGTGTCGAGGGCGCCGCGCCGGCGGGCGCGGTCGCGCTGCGCGACGGCCTCGGCCTCGTCCGTGTCGAAGTAGGTGACCGCCGAGAGCGCCAGCCACGCCACGATCGCCACCGGCAGCAGGACCGCGATGTTCAGGCCGATCAGCAGCCCGGCGACCGCGAGCCCGGCCGGCAGGAGCACGTTCGGCCACGTCTTCGTGACCGCGTTCCCGATCAGGAGCCGGTTGAGCTCGGCCCGCGTGGGCGGCCGCTGGACGTCGCGAGCCATCAGAAGAACGACGAGATGCTCCGGTAGACGAGCTCGATGTCCTCGGTGTCGCCCGAGTAGGCCTGGCCGCCGGAGCCCTCGGCGAGCCGCTTCAGCCCCTCCTCCGCCCCCTCGGCCCCGGCCGAGTACGCGATCGTGAACACGCGCACGGGGTTCTCCGTGTCGCCCTGGGCCTCCATGCGCTGCACCGCTTGGTCGATCGTCGCCGACGAGTCCGTGTCCTCGCCGTCGGTGAGCAGCACCACCGCGTTGATGCGATCGCGGTCGCGCAGCTGCTGCACGTCGGCGAGCCCGCGTATGGCCGCGTCGTGGAACGCGGTCCCACCGTCCGCGATCAGCGTGTCGATCGTCGAGCGCAGCTTCGACTCGTTCTGCCGCACCGGCGCGATGGGCACGAGCGGGTTGATCTCGTCGGAGAACGCGGTCAGTCCGACGCGGTCGTTCGGCGAGACCTCGCGCAGGAAGGCCTTCAGCCCCTCCTTCGCGCGCTCGAGGCGGTTCTCCTCGACCATCGAGCCGGAGGTGTCCACCACAAGCAGCACGTTCGCCGGCTTGCGGTCCTCGCGCCAGGCCGCCTTCACGTGGCTCAGCACGCGCGGCTCGGGCAGCCCGAGCACGCGCGCAGGCTGCGCCGGGTCCGCGCCGTTCGCGGCGGAGATCGCGGCGGCCGGCTTCTCCTTCAGGTCCGGCGGGCGGAACCCGGACTCGCCGGCGCGCTCGGCGTCGATCTCCTCCTCGAGGAACTTCGCGAACTCGCGCGCGCCGTCGCGCTGCTGCGGGTTCACCCACGGCGCGTCGAGCACGATGAACGGGTTGTCCGAGTAGAACGTCCCCTCCTCGGGATAGATCGCGACGAGCTTCGGCTGGCCGCCGCGGTTCTTGTTGAAGTCGAGCAGCGTCACCTCCTCCATCGCGACCGCGGACGCGTAGCCCGGACCCGCCTTGCGCATCTGGTCGGCGATGAACAGCGTGGTGTCGCCGTAGTGGACGATCGAGCGCTCGATGTCCTTGACGATCGCCCGCGCCCGCGAGCCCTGGATGTCCTTCTCGACCAGCCCCTCCTTCTTGCCCGTGGCGGCGTAGTACTCGGCCACCACCGCCGAGAGCCCGGAGGTGGAGAAGTCGGGGTTCGTGTGGACGAGCTTGAAGTCGCCGTACTGCGGGCGGCCGAAGTCGGCCCAGCCGCGGTCGGAGCGCGCGAGCCCGAGGATGTCGTCGAAGCCGATCTTCTTGCGCGGGTAGCCGAGCGCCTGCGCCATCGGCTCCCACATCGCGATCACGAGCGGCGTGCGCACGATCGACGGGTTGTCCGCGGGCGCGTAGGGGCGGTCGGCCTCGAAGTTCAGGAGGCGTCCCCAGAGCGACGAGGCGGGCGACCAGGCGACCGGCTTGAGCGTGCCGCGCGCGATCTTCGACTGCGCCTCGCCCGACGAGACGACCTGTCCCTCCACGAACACCTGCTTGCCGCCGACCTTCTTGCGCTCGCCGTTGAAGCGGTCGATCAGCGGCTCGAGCAGCTTCTCCTTCTCGGGCGAGTAGGCGAACGAGACCGCCACCGAGCCGGAGGGCGCCTTGCTGGGGGCCTTGCCGTTCCCGCCGCCGCCACCGCCGTCGTCCCCGCCGCCGCGCCCGAACGCGAGGGCGATGACGGCGACCACCGCGATCGCGGCGATGATGGCCTGGCTGCGCTTCACGGGAGCATCGTACGGGGGCCGCCCGACCGGCCGACCCTATCCTCGGCCGCCGTGCCCGCCGCCCTCGACACCGCGCTGCTGCGCCTGCTGCGCGCGCACGGCCACTCGCCGCGCGTCGAGCGGGCCGTGTCCGCGTTCTCGAAGCTCGGCGAGCACGCGGCCATCTGGCTCGGGCTGGCCGCCGCGGGCGCGGCGCTCGACCGCCGCCGGCGCGACGAGTTCGTGCGTGCGGGTCGGACCGTCGTCCTCTCCTACGTCGTCAACCAGGCGATCAAGCAGACCGTGCGCCGCCCGCGGCCGGACATCGAGGGGCTGCCGCAGCTCGTCGGCACCCCGACGCAGCTCTCCTACCCCTCGACGCACGCCTGCACGAGTTTCGCGGGAGCTGGCGCCCTGAGCGGCCTGCTGCCGGCCGCGCCGCTCTACGTGCTCGCGGTCCCGCTCGCGCTCTCGCGGCTCTACCTCGGCGTGCACTACCCGTCCGACACCCTGGCCGGCGGCGTCGTGGGCGCGGCGGTCGCGGAGCTGGCGCGATGAGGATCGGCATCGTCGGGCTTCCGAACGCGGGCAAGTCCTCGCTCTTCAACGCGCTCACGCGAGCTGGCATCGAGGCGGCGCCGTACCCGTTCACCACCGTCGAGCCGAACGTGGCGATCGTGCCGGTCCCGGACGAGCGCCTCGACCGGGTGGCCGAGACCGTGTCGGCGAAGCCGGTCGTGCACGAGACCATCGCGTTCCACGACATCGCCGGGCTCGTGCGCGGCGCCCACCAGGGCGAGGGGCTCGGCAACCGCTTCCTCGCGAACATCCGCGAGACCGACGCGATCGTGCACGTGGTGCGCGCCCACGACGACGAGCAGGTGCCCCACCCCGAGGGCCGCGTCGATCCGGCCGGCGATATCGAGGCGATCGAGACCGAGCTGCTCTACGCCGACCTCGAGCAGGTCGAGCGGCGGCTCGAGCGGGTCACGAAGCAGGCGCGGTCGCTCGACAAGGTGGCGATCGCGGAGGAGGCCTGGCTGCGCGAGGTGGTCGAGGCGCTCCAGGCGGGCAGGCCGGTGCGCTCGGTGCCCGCGCCCGACGACGCGCCCGACGCCGTTCGCTCGCTCCAGCCGCTCACCTCGAAGCCGGTCCTCTACCTCGCCAACGTGGGCGAGGACGCCGGCGACGAGGTGCCGGCCGCCGTCGCCGAGCGGGCCGCCGAGGCGGGAGCGGGGGCCGTGGCCGTGAGCGCGCGGCTCGAGTCCGAGCTGACCGAGCTCGACCCCGACGAGGCCGCCGCCATGCGCGAGGACCTCGGCGTGCCCGAGTCCGGGCTCGCGCGCGTGGTGCACGCCGCCTTCTCCCTGCTCGAGCTGATCTCGTTCTTCACCGCCGGCCAGGACAAGGAGGCCCGCGCCCACGCGATCCGCGACGGCACCACCGCCTGGGAGGCCGCGGGGCAGATCCACTCCGACATCCAGCGCGGGTTCGTGCGCGCGGAGGTGGTCGGGTGGGAGGAGCTGGTGGCCGCGGGTGGCTACTCCGGCGCGCGCGACAAGGGGCAGCTCCGCTCCGAGGGCCGCGACTACCGCATGCGCGACGGCGACGTGTTCCACGTGAAGTTCACGCCGTAGCGCGAGCTAGTCGCGTTCGAAGCGCCGCGAGCCGGCCGGCTCGGGCTCCGACCCGGGGCCGTCGGCGGCCACGCCCACGGGCGTACGCTCC